>NZ_JBVJMV010000074.1:17476-24585 GCF_055584025.1 Streptomyces sp. NPDC104309
CCCCGGCTGTGAGGTCGGGAGTCTTGCACAGGCATTTCACTCGTGTCACGCCGTCTGTGGCAGTTTCTTCGTTTCTTTGGTGGCCCCGGCGCCGCGGCGCCCCCCCCCGGGGGGGGGGGCCCCCCCCCCCCGGCTCTGCCGCGTACTCATGTGGTGATCATGATACGCGGCGCTGGACTACGCGCTGGCCTTGCAGATGGAGGAGACTGCGGTCATGAAGCCGTTCCACCCGATAACGATGCCGTTGCCGTGGGTCACGATTCTCGTTCCGGGTTTCACTTGGATGTTGTAGTGAACCTCCCATTGCTTCTTCCAGGGCGTGTACCAGCTGGCCTTGCCCTGAAGTTTGCCCATCTTCTTTTTGCCCGGCCGGGTTCCCCAGGTTTCCGCGTATACGGCGTTCCGGGACAGGTACCGGTTGGCGAATCCCTTGATCTGGGTCTCCACGTAGTACCCGATGTAGCGGTGGCCGTCCTTAGTCACGCCGCCGCCTCGGCGGCTGGTGATGATCTGCAGGTTGTAGCCGTTGGTCTTGTGCTTCTTTCCGCACTTGGGGATCAGCCCGGTGGTGTCGGAGCTGTTGCACGGGTCGGCGTTGGCGTAGTCGTAGGCATTCGCCGATCCGCCGGGAACCGGGTCAGCCTGGAGGAACCGGCCGAGCTTCGGGTCGTAGAGGCGGACGCCCATGAGGGTGAGCCCGGTCAGGGTGTCGGCGGAGCGCTGCTTGGTGCCGAGCCAGGCGTAGCGGGCGCCAGCCTGGCCAGGACGCGGATTGCCGTACTCGTCGTAGTCGAGCGCTGCCGGAGCCGTTGCACCGTCCAGCGGTAGCTGGAGGGCGATGTCGCCGTGCAGGTTGGCGAGTTGGAGCACCACGCCGCCGGTCTTGGTGCTCGTCGCGGTGAGAGCTCCGCTCGCGGAGACGATGTTGCGGGTGACCGCGCCGGTCCCGGTGTCCTCCACCACCCACCTGGGGTTGTCGGAGTCGCTGTCATAGTGGTTGATCTTGGATGCGGTCTGGGTCCAGGTGGTGCCTGAGCCGCTTTCCGTCGTCCAGGAGCGCACGCGCAGTTCGGAGTCCCGCCGCCAGGTCTGGCGCTTGCCATCGGTTGTCTGCCGATAGACAAGATCGTTGGCGTAGTAGGAGAGGGAGCCGTGGCCCGGAGCGGTGGTCGTTCGGCCGAACGCGTCGTAGACGTAGCCGGTGTCGGTGAGACGGTCGGCGCTGTCGTAGGTGTGGCTGGTCGTGGTTCCTGCGGAGCTCGGGCAGTCGGCGCCGGGTTCGGAGGCGGCTGTGGTCACCGCGGTGCGGGTGCTGCGCGCGCCGAAGGTGTACGTGCGGCGGGTACAGACGGTGTCTGCGGTGTCGTCGACCCCTGCCAGACGTCCGACGGCGTCGTACCGGTACTGCTGGTGCGACCATCCCGAGTGAGCCGTCATCTGGGAGTGGACGGACCTGTCGATCGAGTCGGCCAGTACCACGGTGCTGTCGGATGCCCTGGTGTAGGTGCGCGCCAGGGGCGAGCCCGTTGTGTCGATCTCCTGGGCCAGGGTGTAGCCGCCGGGCAGCATTTCGCTGATGACGGCGCCGTCATCGTCGTAGGCGGTCTCGAACGCGCCTGCGACGGAGTCGGTGGTCTTCGTGGGCAGGCCGCGGGGCTCGGCCGTGTGGTCGTAGGTGTAGGTGACCATCGAGGGAACGGAGTCGGATACCTGGGTGATCCGGTTGAGCAGGTCGTGGCGGACCTGGGTGACTCCGCCGTCCGCATCGGTGTAGGAAAGCTGGCGGCCCAGTGCGTCGAACACCTTGGTGATGGTCCCGCCGGTGGCCGAAGTGTTCTTGATGGCCTCGCCGGTGGTGGTGTCATAGTCGGTAGTCGTCTGGGACAGCGCCTCGCCGGTGCCTCCGGTCATGGCGACCGAGAGAGGACGGCCCGCGTCGTCATAGCTGGTCGTGGTGGTCCTGGTGACGCCCCCGGCGGTTTCGGAGACATTGGTAGGGTTGCCCCACCGGTCGTATTCGGTAGTAGTGACCGGGAGTGTCGAGGGGTTGGTCCCGCCGCCGGTGATGGCGCCGCCGGGCGAAGTCCGGCAGGGCAGGTCGGCCCACTCGGGGCGGCCGGCGCAGGTACCGGTGCCGGAGGCGGACCAGTAGTCGGTCACACGTGTGGTCGCCGAGGCCGCGGTGCTGCCGGACGGGATCTCCTTCGTCACGCGACCCTGATCGTCGTACTCGGTCACCGTGGCGATGGCGAGGCCCCCGGGGTCCTGGACCGTCTGGGTCGCCAGGCCGCGTGCCCAGTCGTAGACGGTCCGCGTCTCACGGGTCTCGGCATGGACGGTGGGGTGGACGCGGAGCTGTGCCCCGGTGGTGGTGCCGGTGATCTGGTCCTTGACTGAGGCAGTGCCGTCCGTCGGACGCCCGGCGTCATAGGTGTTGACACTCCAGGCGCGGGCTACGACGGATGTGCCGGCGGAGACGAGCGTGGTACCGCCCGAGGTGAGGTCCTGGGTCAGGTCGATCCGTGACAGGGGGCCCAGTCCCTCCAGTTCGCGTGTTCCGGTGGCGTTGTAGACGGACCGGGTCGACAGCAGGTCGGCCCGCTCGGCACTCGGGAGGTCCGCGATGCCCAGGTCGGTGAGAACCTTCTGTGCCGTGGCGCTTTTGCCAAGTGCCAGGGCACGGTTGGCGGGGGTCAGCTCGCGGATCGTGTTGCCGAACTGGTCAGTGTCCGACGCGGATATGTGGCCACCTGGCAGGGCCGCGTTGATCTGGCGTCCGGAGGCGTCCATGTACTGGATGGTCGCCCGCGCGTAATCTCCCGCACCGAGGCCGCTGCCTGTGTGAGAGGCCGGTACGGAGTCAGCCGGGAAGATCGCCGTTGCGTCGGTGGGCGCATCCAGTTGGCCCCACGTCTTGACGTCACTCGCCCCCATGGCATACGGGGCGGAGGTTCCGGTGAGTGGTACGTCGTAGACCAGGTTGGTGACCGCCTCGCCCTGCACGGTCGCGGCCGTACCAGGCTGAAGGCCGGGACGCGAAACGCTCAGCAGCATCCCCGGACCAGCGGCGGTGGAGCTTCCCGCCTGGCCGTAGGTGAAGGTCCAGGGCAACTGGCCTGGCGGGGTCAGTGCGGTGACCCGGCCAGCGCTGTCATAGGCGTACTCGGTGACCAACGGCGGGGCAATTTGCGAGTTCCACGTACGACGCAGCCGTCCGGTGGTGTCGTACGTGTACTTCTGTACGGACTTCGAGGTGGCTGCTGTCGCTCCGGGAGCGGTGGACCAGACCTGGATCTCCTTCACTCGGCCGGTGAAGTCGCCGTATGTGCCCGTGGTGGCGGTGGTGGAGGTGGCGTAGACGAACTCCACCACCCGGCAGCCGCGTGTGGAGGGGGTCTGCGCACAGGTGCCGGAGGCGACTGCCGAGGTCGGGGCGACAACCCGCTTGGGCCGGGCCTTGACCTTGCCGTCGGCCGAGACCGTTTCTGAAACGACCGTGGTGGTGGAGTTGCTGCGGCCGTCGAGACGGGCCGAGGAGACCTGCCAGGTCGTTGCCGCGTCGTCCAGCTTGGCGAAGTCGGTGACCGTGCCCTCGGCATCGGTCAGGGTGAAGGAGCCCGATGTGCTCCCTTGCAGGGTGATCTTCTCGGCGCCGGGTTCAGCGATCCATGCGGTCTTGGCCGCGTTCGCGGTGAAGTGGACGGCGTCGCCTTGACTGCCGACGACGTCGACGGCGGTGTCGGAGACCCTGCTGACATAGGAGTAGTCCGAGCCTGCGGATTCGGCGACCGTGCCAGATGCCCACTCGTTGCCGAATATGGCCACCTGTCCCTCCTGGTCTCCTGCGGACGGCGTCCGGGAAGTAGCCGTACGGGTGACGGACAACCCGAAGTAGGAGGCTTCCACTTCGGAGAGGGTGAAGTCACCGGTGAGCAGGTTCACCGAGCCAGGCCCGATCAACTGAGGCGCAGCACCGAGGGCGTAGCGGTCGACAACGACCGTGAGAGGTTCGGTGCTGCCGGAGGCGCTGTTGGCTCCCGTGAAGTCGGCCTTGACCTGCACTGCGCCGTCGGGGTTGACGGTGGCGACGGCGTTCCACACCAGCTGGCTGTTCTTGCCGTTGGTCAGTGGGGCCGGCCATCCGGTGAGCGCGTTGCCCCCGGAGGTGACGTCCCCGACCGGGATCCTCTGCCAGTTGTCGGCTTCAGACCGGCGCCAGGAGAAGGACACGCTGTTGTACTTGCTCGCGTCGGCCTCGGCGACCAGCGGCAGACGGCGCGCGGTGCGCTCGCCGTCGGAGGGCTGGACGAAGCCGCCGGGCCCGGCGTGGAAGGTGTACTCGATCGCCTCGGACTTGTTGTCCGCCTTGTCCACCGAGCGCACCTGCAGGGTGTGGGTGCCGTCCCTTGGGCGGGGTGATGGAGAGGGCCTTGTCGGCGGTGGAGCCGCCGGTGGAGACCTTGGTCCAGGTCACGCCGTCCAGCGACCACTCCAGCCAGTTGTGGTCACCGCCGGCGGGTGGGGTGACCGTGAACGTGCCGGCCTGGCCGGTGCCCTTGACCCACTTGTCCGACGGGTAGTCCGTGGAGACGATCTTCGTCGGGGCGGACGGGGCCTTGGTGTCGACGGTGAAGGTCTTCCAAGCCGACCAGCCGGTGTTGTAGTGCGTGCCGTCATAGGGGCTGGTGCGGAACTTGTAGGTCTTGCCGTCCGCGAGCACCCCGGCCGGTAAGGTCACCGAGGCGACCTGCCCGGAGGGCACGTACTTGGACACCAGGACGTTGCCGACCTGGGCGTTGGTGGCGGAGTCGAAGATCTGGAAGGTGCCGTTGACCTTGTCGCCGTCGGCGTCGACGAAGGTGTCCCGCAGGGTGGGCGTGGTGGTGTTGACGACGTAGTCGCCGCCGTAGGAGAAGTACGGCGGGCCGGCCTCCTGCTTGGTGCCGGTGCGTGGCCGGTAGTTGTAGTTGACGACCAGCTTCGGCGGGTTGGAGGCGGCGTTGGCGGAGTTGACGCGCTTCCACTGGGCCACGACCGACTCGTCTGTGGCGCGGATGCCCATGTGTCCGCGGGTGGTCTTGGCCGAGGCCCACTCCTGCACCAGTGTGGTGATGTCCGCGTTGATCCAGCCCTTGGGCTGGGTGCTGGTGCACGAGGGGTTGCCGCGGGTCTCGGAGGAGGTGGCCTTCTTCGCCGTCATCGTGGGGCGGTTGGTCCACCGGCTGGAGGTGGAGGCGGCGGGAGAGGACCACACCTCCCACGGGTACGCCTTGCAGTCGGTGTTGCCCGAGTGGAAGTTGTACAGGGACAGCTTCGCGTCCAGCACCAGCGCGTCCTGGACCGGCGTGGTGTTCCAGGAGATGAAGGACTGCGCGGTGCGCGGGGTGCCGTCGGCGTTCTTGGTGCCCGGGTTGCCCCAGTCCAGCTCGGTGTCGGCCGACCAGTCGACAGTCTCGCCCTGCTGCACGTAGGTGTCGAAGACGTTCGACAGCGATGAGGTGGACGGGTCGATGGTGACCGGGTACTTGGTATCCGGGGCGGCGAGGAAGCCGGCGTCCGGGGTGATCACCAGATCGACGGACGAGCCCTTGTGTACGACCGTCAGACCGACCTCGGCCCGGTTCGTGTGCTCGCCGGACCGCTTGTCGACTGTGGCGTCCCACATCACCGGGGCGGGCATCACGGCCCGCTTCCTGTTCTTGGTGTCGGTGAACTGAACGCTGCCGTCGGCCAGTTGCTTCACTTTCAGGCCCTTGGCCTTCAGCGGCAGCGTGTAGGAGTAGCCGTCCGTGTCGGGCCGCTGTTTGATCTCGACGTACTGCTCGAAGCCGGTACGGGTGGCCTCGACGACGACATCCGCGCCAGGCACGGCGTTGACGTACTCAGCTCGCGGGCCGTCCAGCTTGGGCTCTGGCAGGCCGCCCTTCCACTGAAGCCTGATCTGCTGGTCCCCATCCCCGAGGGTGACCAGGTCGGTAGCCTTTGCCTCCTGCGCAGCGGCCAGTGACTTCGCGGGGGTGCCGGTCTTGCCGGCGAGCCGCAGGCCCTCCGGGTGGGCGACGGGCTCCACGCCTGATCCGGTTTCGCGTAGGTTGACATCCGCGTCGGTCCATCGCCCATCACGCTCGAACCGGACGGGCCCGGCAGCGAGTTCCGTGGTGAGACTGCCATCCTTGTTGACCCAGGTGGTCGACGTCTCGGTGCGCTCGCTCAGCGCCTCAACGCGCTTACCCGACAGCCGGGGCCGCCGCTGCCGCACCCTCCAGCAACGACACCGACATCAGCACCGCAAGCCCACCTGCGATCCAACGCAGACTTCGGCTCCGGTCACGCCACATCCGTCCTATCTCCCCAGGAGAAGGAGGAACATCCACAGGTCTCACGAACCCATCCCCGTCTACTCGTCACGTAAAGAAACAGTGATCGATTCGCAAAGTAGCCCGGAGCACAACACCACCAAGATCATCCAATGCCCCCTAACCGGACACCTCCCCCCATGCCTCGACCTATGACCTTGATCACATGAAGTGACGCCACCAATACCTACCGCTCAACATCCCGCACATTTCGCAAATGCAGGCTCGGCGCAGCGATACGCCTACCAGCGCCGGGACAGAACAAGGCGCTGCCGCCAGCTCGAACGGCGCCCCACGGAGCCCACTCGCCGGGCGAGCCGGTACGCAAGTGCGACTGGAACTCGACAACGCCGCTTCCGACAACTGACTTGCCTAGTGAAGGTCCCGGTTGTCGCCGTGGACGTAGCCGACGGGTACCGGGCCGACGCGGCGGAGCTGGGCGGCGTGCCCGCGGATCACCTGCCGCTCTTCCTCGGTGAGCCGGTCTCCGGCGCGGGCCAGGTACTTCTCCGCTCCGTCAGCTGCGGCCTCCAGGGATGCTTCGGCCTCGGCCCGGTCGGCGCGGTCGAGTTCGCCGGCTTCGTGGAGGCGGGCGCACAGGGCGCCGGCCTGCCGGTGTACGGCCTGCCACTCGCCGTCGGCCAAGTCGAGCCCCGCTGCCGGGACGCCGGGCACCGCGGTGAGCAGCACAGCCAGGTCCTCCGCACGGCTGTCGACGAGGTGCGGCGCGCGGCCGTGGCCGAGCGCGGGGAC
>NZ_JBVJMV010000075.1:0-24393 GCF_055584025.1 Streptomyces sp. NPDC104309
AGGACTCGGTGTCCAGGGAACAAAGAGTGCTCACCTGCTGGCGGCTACCAGGCACCGAGTCTGCCGGTTGGAGCCTCGGTAGGTCTTATTAGGGATGTGACGTCCCTCGCCTGTCGTGCGACGACCGTTCCGTGCTCCGTCCGCATGTCACCTCTGCTCCACTCGTGGTGGCTCCGGGGCCGGCCTTCATCGGAATCCCTCCTGGGAAGCCGTCCTGGGAATCCCTCCTGCCGTGGGACAAATCTGGCCGACGGCCACCGCCCCGGGCCTCCTCGCTCAGCCCACGGCCACCGGCGAGGACCCGCCCGCCACTGCCACGCCAGGTGTCCCCGTACCGTCCGCGGGGACGGTCCAGACGTCGCTCGCCCGGCCGTCCGCGCCCGGCAGCGCGTAGGCGACCGTGTCATCGTCCAGCCAGGCGGCCTGGTCGTCGACGCTGCGTTTCTCGGCGAGCGGTGTCTCCCGCATGGTCCGCAGGTCGAGGACGTACAGCCGCCAAGGCGCGGCCGGGTCGTCGAAAACCTTCTTCTTGAAGGCGATCCGGGTGTTGTCGGGCGACAGGGAGGGACACTCGACGTTCCGCCGCAGGGCCTTCGCCGACCAGTCCCTCATGTTCCCCTCGACGAGGTAGGTGCGGCCCTTGGTGGAGACGGTCGCGTAGAAGCGGTTGTCGTCACGGGCGAAGGTCACCCCCCAGTAGTTGACGTCGGGGGCGTGGTAGCGGACACCGTCGATGGTGAGCGGGATCTCCTCCATGGACTTGATGAGGTAGCCGGTGCGCAGGTCCAGAACGGCGGTCCGGGTGGAGAAGGCGGTGGTGGCGTACGAGTCGCCGGTGGCGAACACCGTCCAGGACAGCATCCGCCCGGAGGCAGAGACGCGGGCGCGGGTGGGCACGCCCGGCACGGTGATCCGCCGCGTCTCGCGCAGTCTCCGGTCGAGAACGATCGCGTAAGTTTTCGGCAGCACCCCGGGCTCGGCACGCAGACAGAGTCCGGTGTCACCGGAGGCGTAGAACCGTTCACAGGCGGGACCGCCGGTGGTGCGGGCGTCCGGGCCGCGGGTTTCGGGAGTGGCGAGCGGCTGATGCGCGACGCGTCCCGTGGCCGCGTCACGGAAGTACAGTGCGGGCCCGCCGAGCGTGAACGACGCGTCGGCGACGGCACGTTGGCCGTCCGAACGGTGCTTCGCGTGCAGGGCGTACCCGACGGAGCCGCCCACGAGGACCAGCACCGCGGCCACCACGACAGCGATACGGGCCCCAGGGTTCAGTGGGGTCGCGAAGTTCGGGAATCCCACACTCATACGGTCCGCCTGTCGGGGATCTGGGCTCCCGGCTCCTCGGGAGCCGGGGTGCCGGAGGGGTTGCGCGGCAGCAGCGCCCAGCCGCCCGCGAGCGCGGTGAGCAGGGCCGATATCGCCGCCCACAGCGCGGGGCGCGGCCCCCACACCGTCCACGCGGCGCCGAAACCCGCCGCGGCGAGCATCCGGGCCAGTGCCTGGCCGGTCTGGAGCAGGGCGAGTCCGCCCGCCCTGCCGTCCACGGGCAGCACAGGTCCGGCGAGGGCCATCAGCACCCCGTCGGTGGTGGCGTAGAAGACGCCGAGCAACGCGAGGACGGGCACGAGGAGAAGCGGGGCCGGGCCGCCGATCGGGGCGAGGAGTGTGGCGTACACGCCGAGCAGCGCGAGGTGTCCGTACAGGAACGGCAATCGTCGGCCGACCCGGTCCGCGATCCGGCCCGCCGGGACCGCGAGCAGCAGGTAGCACGCCGCCGCGCCGAGCGGCAGCAGCGGGAACCAGCCGATGGGGAGGTCGAGGCGGCGCTGGAGCAGGAGGTAGACGAAGGCGTCGCCGACGGTGGCGGCGCCGAGCAGGGTGGCGGCTCCGAGAATCCGTCGGAAGGCGGAATCGCGCAGTGCTCCGAATGCCTTACGCGTTCGGGGAGTCGGCTTCGCCGGTGGTGTCGGGCAGTGCCCGGGAACGTACAGGACGAGGAGCAGTACGCCGAGCAAGCCGATGCAGAAGCTGGCGACGAACACCGCATCGTAGGCGTCCGCGGTCGCCCAGAGCAGGGCGAACGCGGCGAGCGGGCCGAGCAGGGCACCTGTGGTGTCCATCGCCCGGTGCACACCGAAGGACCGGCCGAGCGCCTCGGGTCGACTGCTCAGAGTGATCAGCGCGTCACGCGGGGCTGTACGGATGCCCTTGCCGACGCGGTCGGCGGCGAGGGCAGCCGCGATCCCTGCCGTGGCGCCGCCCGCGAGCAGCAGGCCGAGCCGGGAGCAGGCGGAGAGGGCGTAGCCGATCCCGGCGACCCGTTTGTGGCGTCGGCCGCGGTCGGCGGCGTGCCCGCCGAGCAGTCGCACGACAGCGGCGGCGCCGTTGAACAGGCCGTCCAGGAAGCCGAACTGGAGAGGTGAGAGACCGAGTCCGAGGACGAGGTAGAGCGGCAGCACCGCGGTGACCATCTCGGAGGAGATGTCGGTGACGAGGCTGACCGTGCCGAGTGCCAGGACGGTGCCGGGGACGCGTCGGCCCGCTCCGCCGGTGCGGGGCGGGGCCGGCGCGTCCCGGCGGCCTGTGGTCGCCAGATACATCAGTGGCAGGCGTACTTCGGGCTGCTGTCCTTGGCCTTGCCGTCGGTGCCGACGTAGCTCCAGCCGTAGCCGGAGTCCGTGAAGTCCAGCTTCAGGACGCCGTATTCACCGCTGATCCGCTTCTGACTGTTGGGCTGGACATTCTCGATGGGGTACGGCTCGGCGCCGCCCATGCCGCCGACGATCTCGGTAATTCCGTCGGCGGTGGCCTTTCCGTCGGGGTTCTGTGGCGCGAACCGCTCGTAGTGGTGGTCATGCCCGTTGAGCACGAGGTCGGCCTTGGCTCCGTAAAGGATCTTCCAGACCGGCCTGCTCACCGGGTCGTTGCCGTGCCCGCCCGAGGAGTACAGCGGGTGGTGCCAGTAGGCGGCGATGCACGCCTTGTCGTTCTTGGCGAGGTCCGCCTTGAGCCAGTCGATCTGGGCGCTCTGGTCGAACGAGTTGGAGTCGAGGGCGATGAAATGCCAATTGCCCTCGTCGAAGCTGTAGTAGGTCTTGCCCTGGGGATACGCGATGGCGCCGTAGTAGGCCTTGTAGCCTGCCAGCGACCCGGCCGGATCGTATGTCTCGTGGTTGCCCGGTACCGGATGCGTCTTGTTCTTGAACACGCCCCACGTCTTGTCGTAGTAGGCCCGGTAGTCGGCGATCCGTGCGTCGTCGTACTGGTTGTCGCCCATCGTCAGATAGAACTTCGGATCGAGCTTCTGGGCCAGTGCGGCGGTCTTGGGGTGGGCGCAGGCGTTGTCGGAGGCGGTGCACTGGGCGGCTATGTCACCGGCGGCGACCACGGTGAAGGCGCCGGTCTGCGGGGGTGTGCCGCCGAGCGTGCCGTACACCTCGACCTCGTGCAGCGAGTAGCCGTAGGCGGTACCGCGCACGGTGCCGTACACGCGCAGGTAGCGGCCCTTGCCGGAGAGGGTGGACCAGTCGTCGGTGCCGCCGTTCCCGGCCGTCTCGTCGGCGAGCCGGGTCCAGGTGGTGCCGTCGGCGGAGATCTCGATCCGGTACGCCTTCGCGTACGCGGCCTCCCAACTCAGCTTCACCCGCGTGACGTCGGCGGCGGCACCGAGGTCGACACGTATCCACTGCGGGTCCTTGCCCTCGGCGCTCGACCAGCGGGTGGCCGGGTCGCCGTCGAAGGCGTTCTGCGGGCCGAGACCGGAACCCTCGCTGGAGGACGCGGTGGCGGGTTTGCCACGCGAGATGAGTGGGTCGGCGGCGGCACCGGCCCGGTCGGGGTGGACGAGCAGCAGGGTGCCGACGAGGAGGAGTACGGCGGCGGCGACCACGCCCACCGTACGGCGCCGCGTGGGCGTGAGGAGCGGAGCTGAGCCGATCAGGTGCATCCCTGGACTCCTGGCCTTGGGGGGTGGCGAGAGCTGGGCTTCAGTACGTGACCTCGCGCCCTTGCCCGCGTTCGGGCAGGGCGCGGCATCGTGACGGCCGGGCCAGAGCTCTCACTGAGCGCGTCATGCCCACGGGGATCGGGCACCGCGCCAAGCCGCCTTCCGGGATGCTAGCGAACAGTAAACTTTCCTACCAGTCCCCCAACTTTCTTTCCTTCGACTGTCGTTCAGCGTTCTGGCGCATCGAAATTTCGGCATTCACCATGTCTTGGCAGCGGCACGGAACGGCGTCGTGGGTCTGCACCGCGATCCGACCGGGCGACACGTCGCATGCGTCGTCGTCACATTCCGCCGAGCCGTCCCGTCAGTGAGGTGTATCGGCCAATAACGGCAAGGAGTGCCCCATGAAAGCCCGCTTGAACCTCTTCGGCAGCCCGCTCGCAGCCAAGGCATTGAGGCACATCGCCTCGGCGAGCAAGGTGGCCGTCGAGGGCTCGACGCTGCCGTCCGCGACCCAGGACCTGGTGATGCTCCGCGCAAGTCAGATCAATGGTTGCGGCTTCTGCGCCGATGTCCACACCAAGGACGCCGCGCTCGCCGCGGAGAACCCGGTGCGCGTCAATCTGGTCGCGACCTGGCGGGAGGCCACGGTGTTCACCGACGCCGAGCGCGCCGCCCTGGAGCTGACGGAGCAAGGCACCCGCATCGCCGACGCGGCCGGTGGAGTGACGGACGAGGCATGGGCGAACGCCGCCGAGCACTACGACGAGGAGCAGCTCGGTGCCCTGGTGTCGCTCATCGCCCTCATCAACGCCTCCAACCGACTGGGCGTCATCACCCGGCAGCGTGGTGGCGACTACCAGCCCGGCCGGTTCGGATGACGAGAAGCAGCCGGCGGCGCCATCCGTCTCCCCGGTGCCCGATCACCTCAATGGGGCCATCGGGGCTGAATCGCTCACTCGGCCATGGTGCCGCAGAGGAGCCGGGACTGTCAGCCCTCGTTGCTACGGTCCACGGATGACGAGAATTGTGCCGCACGTCGGCAGCGAGAAGGAAAGCCTGCGCGCCAGCCTCGACCGGCACCGCGATGCGGTCCTGTGGAAGCTCGATGGTCTGGACGATGAAGCGCTGCGGCGACCGATGACTCCGTCGGGAACCAACTTGCTCGCCTTGGTGAAGCACTTGGCAACCGTCGAGTATGGGTGGTTCTGCACCACTTTCGGACGCGAAACCGAGCCCTTCTGGTTCGACCCCTACACCGAAGACATGAATGTGGAGCCGCACGAGGCCACCGCGGACATCATCAAGTTCTATGCCCGCTCCCGAGCCGCCGCCGACCAAGCGCTCGACGAACACCGCCTCGACGACCTTGGCACATCCTGGAACGGCAGCACCGTGTCCCTGCGCTGGGTGCTGATTCACATGATCGAGGACACCGTACGGCATGCCGGCCACATGGACATCGTCCGAGAACTCATCGACGGAGCCACCGGCGATCACCCGCGCGACTGACAGACCGTCCGACCCCGTTCCGCCCGGAGGCCGACCGACGGTCGGCCTCCGGGCCCGGCGCACAGCGGTGGGCGCCAGCCCCATGACTCACGCATTCGAGAACAGGCCGAGGTGCCATGCTCTTCCGCACCTGAGGGGTCCCGTGGTGATCCTCGGTGGCGCGCAGGCGGCAGGAGACCGAGGTCAGCACTGCGCAACCGGTCGCCAGGGACCGGGATGCGGGACGGAACGCCCCTGCGCCGAGGGCCGTCATTTGCCGAATCGCCGTTCGCGATTCGCGTACGAGCGCAGTGCGCGCAGAAAGTCGAGGCGCCGGAACGCCGGCCAGTAGCAGTCCACCCAGTGCATCTCGGCGTACGCCGACTGCCAGAGCAGAAAGCCGGACAGCCGCTGCTCGCCGGAGGTTCGGATGATGAAGTCGGTGTGGTCAGCGGTTGGCGAATACAGGTGGCGGGAGATGTCCTCGACATCGAACCGCTCGACCAGTTCGGCCGGGTCGCCACCGGTTGCCATGTGTTCCTCGAAGGCGCTTTTCACCGCATCGACGATCTCCCGTCGGCCACCGTAGCCGACCGCGACATCCACCTTGAGCCCGCCGCACCCGGCCGTCGCGGCGGCGGCCTCCTTGAGCACTCGGGAGCTGGCACCGGGCAGCATGTCGAGCGAACCGATCACCTGGACCTCCCAGGGACGGTCTTCGGCCGTGATGTCCCGGACGGTCTCTTCGATGATCTCGATCAGTGGGCCGAGCTCCTCGGCGGGGCGGCCGAGATTGTCGTCGGAGAGCATGAAGAGGGTCACGTGCTCGATTCCGGCGGCGGTGCACCAGCCCAGGAACTCGGTCACCTTGGCGCCGCCCGCCCGGTATCCCTCCGAAACGTCCGCGTGTCCCGCTTGTCGTGCCCAGCGGCGGTTGCCGTCGACCATGATCCCGACGTGCTGCGGGCGTGGCAGCCCCTCCAGAGTGGCAGCCAGTCGACGCTCGTACACCACTTCGATCGGCCGTCGGAGGAACAGCGGGAGCAACTTCATGAACCATCTCCATCGTGCCTGGCTACCGTCCGCCGACCCTACCAGGGGCTCCTTCGTCACCTCGCTGAGCACCCAAATGGCGTTGCCTCACGGGCGACTTGGTCAGGAGGAAGCGCCTTGGCAGGGCCGTTCGGCCGGCCCGTTCGGCTGGGCTGTCACGTACCTGGTACGGAAGACTTCCGCCGGCTTTGGCGCCGCCCCGGTGCACAGAGCGTCGTCCGACAGCGGGGGCTTCGTCCGGGGGCCAGTGACACGCCCGCAGCGTCGCACCTCCCGTCGAAGGGTGCCGACAGCCCGCTGATGGTGCCATCCCATGGCGTTGGCCAGCGAGTTTGCAGAAATCGGGGCGGCGTACGAGGGATGGTGGTACTCCGCCAACAACGGCGTTCTGATGAAAGGTGCGTGCGCCATGGGCATTATTGCGTGGGCCGTGATCGGGTTGCTGGCCGGTGCGATCGCCAAGGCGTTGATGCCTGGCAAGGATCCCGGCGGCTGCCTGATCACGATGCTGATCGGCATCGTCGGGGGCCTTCTGGGCGGCTGGCTCGGGAAAGTCATCTTCGGCGTGCACTCGATCAACGGGTTCTTCCATCTCTCCACCTGGATCGCCGCCGTCGTCGGGTCCGTCATCGTGCTGGCCATCTACCGGCTCGTCACGGGACGTCGCACCCACTGATCCGCCCGCCTCACGGACGCGGGAGCGTGCCGCCCTGCCGACCCGGCAGCACATCGGCCGTGCCGGGGCGCAGGGGTATCGCCATCGCCGCTCAGCGGGGTCGTCCGCGAACTGCGGGTCCGACGCGGTCAGCGCGGTGATGGCGCCTTCTGCGTCGGCCGGGCACAGGGAGCCCACATCCAGTCCAGTGATGTCAGCTCTCTCGTTCCGATCCGCAAGGATGGCGGTCACCATGGGGCCGGGCCGGGCGTCGGCGCCTGTCAGCAGGATGCGCGATTGCCCGCGGTGGTGCGCCGCAGCACCGACCGGATGCCCTGAACCGCGTTCAGGTCGGGTGCGTAGGCCGGGAGCCGTTGGCTGGTGAGCCGGTCGTGCTCGACGATCAGCCAGGGGAGTCGGCCCGACTTCCAGCAGGCAGGAGCCGACCGGTCACCAGTCAGGGCGGATGTCCTCCTCCACCAACAGGAACTCCGAAACCGCCTTCATGAACGCTTCCGGTGCCGCGCGGTGAATCAGGTGTCCGACCGGGATCGTGACCACCCGCCCGCCCGGGATGCGACGAGCCAGTTCGGCGATGCCTTCCTGCGGCACATGGCTGGGTGGGCCGCCGGCCACCACGAGGGTCTCGGCGGTGATCCCGCTGAGCCGATGCAGCCACCTGGGGTCGGGCACGTCGATCTGCTCCCTGACGGCCGGCACCATCTCCCAGTCGAAGGACAGATCGCCGTCCGGCCTGGTCGGGGTGGTCCGCTCCCGGGGGCACGGGGCCGGAACGTCCTCCAGGACGAGCCTGCTCACCCGCTGCGGGTGATCCTGCGCGAGCAGGTAGGCCACGACCCCGCCCATGGAGTGCCCGATCAGTTCCACTGTGTCCAGTCCCAGCACATCCAGGAACCCGAGCACATCAGCCTGCATCAGTTCGAGCGAGTAGTCCCCCGGCCAGTCGCTTCGGCCGTGACCGCGAAGGTCGAGGGCATACACCCGTCGGCTGCGGGCGAGGCCGGGTACCACCGCCGCCTGCCAGTCGGTGGCATCCTCTCCCAACGCGTGCAGCAGGAGGAGCGGCGGAGCGTCCGACCGGCCCGACACCTCGTAGGCCAGCCGGACTCCTCCCACGTCGACCGAGCGAAGATCAACCATGACCGGAGGCTATACGGAACAGCCCTGCCGGAGGATCGGCGTTCACCAGCGGCCGAATCGCGGAGGTGCGACGGCAACGGGCCCGGGTGCGGGGGCGGGCAGCGCCATCGAGCCAACGGCCGACGAGATCACCGAAACAGTCCGCACTCACATCGTCGAGCGCTTCGGAACGCATGAGCCCGCTGCGCCGCGGCGGCCCGGTGGACTCCCGCAATGCAAGAGCGTGGGCTGTCGGGATGTTCCTGGGGAACAGGCCGGGTGCAGCGAGGTGACGGCGTGGCGGCAACCCGCCTGCATCCTCGATCACCACCAACACCTTCACCGAGCGTCGAGAACGGGCCCGCGCGATCGGCGCGTACGGTGCGGTGGTGGGCCTGTCCACAGCGGCCGGACGTTGGGGTTGTCCCAGCCCGAGGCCTTGGCATACGGCGGCGTCATGGAGAATCCGCCTTCGTCCTCGAATGCGAGCCGGGCTCCACGGGCCGCAAGCGAGCCCTCCGCGCAGGGCCACACCTCCTTGACCCACCCGGTGACAACATCGTCGTCGCGTTCCATCGCCCGACGGACAGTTATTTGGCAGGACCAGCCGTCGCGCACCAGGAGATTCCGCGCCCCCTGAATGGTGCAGGTCAGGTGGAATCGCCGGCCGATCACGGTCTTGACCCGCGACAGCGTCCACCGCTGATCGTCCCAGCCGTGCGCGGCCGGCCCCTTGGCCAGCTCCACCTCCAGCTGGGCGAACCGCTTCTCACTCAGCCTCGGCAGCGACGCCGGCCCCTGCGATCGCAGAGCTCGTGAACCGCCCTCGTCCCACACCTGCCGCCATCGCCGCACCGACCGGCCACTGACGCGCAGGTCCTTGGCGATCAGCGAGCTTGCCTCACCCCGGGCAAACCGCTCGGCCGCCTGGAGCCGTAACTCCTCACGGAAATGCTGTCGTTCGGCGGTCAGCCCGCCGCCTTGTGGATTCCGCACGCTCTTGGTGTACCGCAGGAGCCACGAGCCGTCAGCCCCTACGCACCACGAGTTCAATCTCAGTACTTGCTCTCGGAGAAAAGGCATAAAAGTATGGTGCCGAGTACCTGCAGCCCGTCAACAATGTTCGTATGAACATCACTTCGCAAGCCCACTCGTTCGACATGACTGCCGCCAGCTACGCTGCGAACCGCCCTTCATACCCGTCCGAATTGCTCGACGCGGTCGAGGAACTCACCGGCTGCCCCTTGGAGGGCGCCCGCGTCGCCGACGTCGGGGCCGGCACCGGACTGGCGACGACACTTCTCCGGGCCCGCCGTGCGAACGTCATCGCGGTCGAGCCCGGCCCCGGGATGGCCTCCCAGTTCCGTCTCAGCCTGCCCGAAGTCCCCCTTGTGATCGGGGACGGCAACAACCTGCCGCTGGCCTCCGCCTCCATCGACGTCCTCACATATGCCCAGGCCTGGCACTGGACCGACCAGCGCAAATCCGTCCCGGAAGCCCTCCGAGTCCTGCGCCCCGGTGGTGCACTCGCCCTCTGGTGGAACGACTCGGACAGCACCATTCCGTGGATTGCCGACCAGGACGCGCGCCTGCGCCGACTTTTCGGTGCCGCCGACAGCTCTCACGACCCCATGGCCCGGTTCCGCAGACTGCCGCCCAAGCTCGGCTTCGTCCACCGGCACGTGCCGTGGACCCGGAGCGTTCCTCTCGACATGCATCTCGCCAACCTCGCCAGCTACTCCGACTTCCTCGTGCTCGGCAAGGAGGCGACGAACACCTTTATTGCCAAGGAGCGCGACCTCCTGGCCGAGGTCTTCCCGAACCGGATGGTCGAGGAGCACTACGTGGTCAGCTTGGCTGTCGCCACCTGTTGACGCAGCACCGCGACAAGGTGACGACCTTCCTCGGGCTGGAATCACGGTGGACCTCTCAGCCGCCCTCACTGGCGGACAGAGGTGCCGTCATCTCTCGTGAACACTCATGGCGAGGCTGGGCATTCACTGCTGCTCAAACAGATCGACAAGCGCTGTCGCTGGAAATGAACGAAACCGGCTGATCGACGTGAACGACGAGACGGAGATCTGGGGCGTGGAGATCTTCGCACTGATGGAGCGAGTGATGGGCACCACCGTCCACCCCTCGTGGTTCACCGAGCCGCTCGGCACGTTCGCCGTTCCGCCGGCCTCCGGTTATGCGGACACCTCCGCCGGAGACGCGCCCTGACACGACTGTCCTCGCGCGGGCCGCGCGGCGGTCTGCTTGTTCGGCTGCCTGGCCGCAGAGGAGGGAACCGCAGGGGCGGAAGAACCCCCTCCCGCCAGTAGTCAAGCTCCTGCGGCGCCGATGCGTCCACACCCTTCGCGGTCCGGACGCACGCGCCTACCGCCGCCAACTGCACAGCCCGGCTTTCAAGGGCGGGAACGATCCCCCGAGGCGTACCGGCACCTGGACCGTCACCGCTCCCATCACCCGCGACGTCGCGGTCCTGGAACAACTCCAGCCGGACGATCAGCCTCATCTGTTCGCACCGCTTCCCAGATCCCGAAGCCCCCTCCGCGCGGGCCGAGTACCCGACAGCAACACCACCGGCCGCGCACTGTCCGCAGTCGTGAAGTGGACCAACGCCCACTGCGCGGCGTACGAGAGGCCTGAGCTGACCCCCGACGTGCGCGGCGCGCCCTGCCGTGCCTGACGGGACATCAGTTACGCCGCACGCCAGCCTGGTTCATCGTCTGCCGACCAGGCGGATCCATTGCTGGCGCTCTGTCATACCGCCGCCGGCGCATTCAGACCCGGGCCGGCGACGGCGAGCGGGGCCGCTCACGGCCTGCCGAGGGGCTTGGTGATCGAGTGACCGCGTTCTCGGGGTCAGGCGCGGCAACGCAGCATCTTCAGCGGGGGGTTGGCGGCGTAGTCGTCCCAGAAGTCTTTGCCGTACTCGCGCACGCCGGCGTCGGAGATCTCCAGGGGAACCCAGGTCAGCTCAGTGAATCCGGCCGCCCGCAGAGAGTTCTCGTAGACCTCGCGGCGGGGCGGGGTGCAGGTGAACGAGATCGGGGGGTCGAGAAGCGCGGTGAGCTTCACGCGCGGCCCGATCTCGGATTCCCCGCCGATCGCCTCGCACATGAAGCCGTACTTGGCCAGGGACGGCCCGTCGAACAGGAAGTCGGGGTTCTCCGCGAACACGAAGAACTCGGCCCCGTCCACGAGGCTGCGGTGGATGTTGCGGCACATCCGCTCGATGGTGGCGACCTCCTCGGCGTAGTTGAACGCCTGGACCGCGACCGCGATGTCGAAGCGCTGGTCGAAGGTGCGCAGCTCGGCGACGTCGCCGATCTCGTAGTGGATTCCCAGCGGGTCCTTGTCCTCCATGGCCTGAGCGGCGGCGACCATCTCACTGGAGATGTCGACGCCGAGGACGTGGGATGCGCCGCGGCGCTTGAACTCCCGGCTGTAGAAGCCGGTTCCGCAGGCCAGGTCGAGGATCGACTTGCCGTTCACGTCGCCGACCATGGCCAGGAAGCTGGGCACCTCCCCGTAGCGCGCGAGAGGGAGGGTCTTGAAACCCTCGAACGCCTCGCCGATCTCGTCGTACAGCTGACCGCTCATCGTGCTGTTCCCCTCTGCTCTTGGCTTCGGCCATCGGGACAGGCCGTGGCCTCTGGCGGAAAGTCTGCCTCTCGTCGGCTGGGCGTCGTACTGGCGGAAGCCACAAATGTGCCGCGGCTGCCGACCGGTGCTGTCTGGGTGTTCGTTCGGATGACTCGTGCGATCGTCGGCCTGGTGCCGGATGCGTCGAAGACGTGAGCACCGATCGTTGGAGGCCCCAGCGGCAGATGACGGCGTACGAGCATCGCGCGGGAGATCCGGGACAAGGAGGAGCCGGGTACGAAACGGCCGGACCCCGACCAGACGCTCGACCGTCTTCCCGATGGCGATGTCGTAGTTCGGGACGGTGTTCGGGCTGCCGAGCAAGTCGAGGAACAGGTCGGCCGCCGTCCGGACGGTCACTGGCTTCCCGGCCGGCATCAGCGGGACCGCGGGCACCGCTTGCTTCTTGGCACGGACAACAGGGCCGCTTCACGCAGCGGCCCGGGACCGTCACCGCAGGTCGCAACTGGCGATGCCTGTCCTGTCTCTGCGATGCGTAGGCAGTCCCGCTCTTCTGCGGGCAGGTACGGCTGCGTCCCGGTCATGTGCAGGAAAGTTCTGGAGTGTTCCGGTTTTGTGTAGGTACGGCGGTCACGATGCTTCTACGGTCGAGGTGGCTGGTCGGCGTCGTACCGGAGGCCGGGATGGATGTGCGCGGGGTGTCAGCGGAGGACGTCGAGCGGGACCGTCTGATGTTGCTGGACTTCGATCCGCTGGTGACGGGCGTGTCCTCGCAGCCGTTCCGGCTGTTTCCTCGGCCTGCCCGTGATCGGCCCGAGGCACCACACCATCGACGTCACCAGCGCCGTCTGCCAGGTGCTCATCGAGGCCCGCACGGACCTGGTCCTGGTCGATGAGAGCCACCTGCTCAACCACGCCACCATCGTCGGCGAAGACCTCTCCGACCACCTGAAGTACTTCACCGAGCATCTGCCGGCGACGTCCGTCCATGCCGGCATCAACGTCGAACAGTCGGGGCTGTTCACCGGAATCCGCGGCAAGCAGCACGCCAGCTGCTGCGTCGTCATCCGCAGCGGCCCCTTCCCGCTCAACGCTGAGTGGCGGTCGTCGATCGCGTCCATGGAGAACACCCTCCGCCTGCACCGGCACGAGCCGAACACCCTGGTGAAGATGTCGAAATACCTGCACCAACGCACGGACGGCCTGATCGGGAGCCTCTCCGACCTCATCCGGGCGGCAGCGATCTCCGCGATCCTCAACGAAACCGAGCACATCACCCGGACCACGATCAAGAACATCCGCATCGACCACAGCAGCAAGTCCTCCGCCCGCGGACGCACCACCTCTCTGCCCCACACCGGCTGAACCGTGACGTGCCGCCCGGCGCTCATCCGCCCGCTGCCCATCACGCTGCCGCCGTTTCCCGGCGAGTGCGAATCGTCCTACTGGAACCGTCCGGCCCTGGCGAACCACGTCCCTCTGGCCCGTGTGCAGGCCCCGTCACGCTGGCTGGACTCCCGCCTCACCACCCTTGATGCCTTCTGCCTCCTCAGCGGCCAGTCCCGGCCGGACCTGGCCGAAGCCATCCCCGATCTCCGGACGGACGACATGTCGCCCACCACGAGAACCCACAGCCCGGCCCCCGACCACGTGCTTCGCTGGGCCTGCCGCCGCTGAGGCTGATGATCCGGCTTGCCCGCGCCCAGCTCCAGCAGCAGGGCCGCGGGCTCGTCTGCTTCCGACGCCTCTCACGGCACGCGTGGCGCGGCGGGCTGCCGCTACGGGACGTTCCAAGCGGAGATGAACGGCTGCCCGTCCTCCGCGGCCAAAAAACCGAGAGTCCCCGGATGCGGGTGCCCGAGCAGTCGGCTGGCCGACGCATCCAGGCCCAGCCAGCGCACGGTGAGCACTCGCGCCAGATGGCCGTGAGCGACCACGGCGACGTCGCCATCGCCCAGCAGCGGCCGGATCCGGTCCAGCATCGCGTCGGTCCGCGCGGCCACCTGCTCAAGCCGCTCACCAGGATGGTCGGCGTCGCCGGGAATGACGCCATCCCGCCACAGGTCCCATCCCGGGCGCGTCTCCCGGACCTGCGCTGCGGTCAGGCCCTCATACCCGCCGTAGTCCCACTCCATCAGGTCGGGATCGGGCCTGGCGCCGGCCAGGCCCGCCAACTCGGCCGTCCGCATGGCGCGGCTCAAGGGACTGCTGAACACGGCGACCAGCGGGCGTCGGGCCAGCCTCGGAGCGAGTGCCTTTGCCGCAGCCTCACCCGCGTCCGTCAGCGGAACGTCGGTGCGGCCAGCGTGCCGGCCCGACAGGCTCCACTCGGTCTGGCCGTGCCTGATCAATATCAACTCACCCATGGCTGCACACGCTAATTGATCACGCGACACGGCGGGCCGGATTGCTCGCCTTCGCTCCTCCTTCCCGGGCGTCAGTGCACTGACGCCACCGCGAACAGCCGCGGCAGCTGATTCGCGAGCACGGAGGGAACGGCCTTGGGGTGGATCGGCAGCCAGGTCACGGCGGTCAGGAGGGGGCGCCTTTCGCGTCCAGTGGCGCGCAGCCCCAGCCGCGGTGGCCGCCCCTCGTGCCCCAGCTGACCACGACACCGTGTCTCCACGGCCCGTGTTCCAAGGCCGGGTGGCCTTCCGTCCAATGCAAGGCGGTGCCGCCGGATTCGTCCCACCGCTCAGTCGGGGGGATGTCGGCATCGGTGAGCGCTTCGGCGACAGCTGTGCAGTACCGGCGCCCATCGGCGTAGTCCGCGGTCGCCTGCGCTTCGGTGGCGTCGCCGTTCATCGGTGATCCTTGTACTGGGCCAGAACTCGGTCGCGATATGCGCGCCAGGTATCGAATGCGAAGTGTGCTGACTCCGCGGTGAGGAACGGACCGCGCGAATCTCTCGGCCGGTTCCCAGACTCGGGGGCCAGTTGTCGGCGATCTGATCCATCGACTCGGCCTCGGGTGGAAGCCGCATGATGAAGACATCCCCGCTCGTGAGGTCGACGTAGGCGCTGCCGCTGACACGCCGGCACATGTCATCAGGGGGCGTCGATGCCTGCGGGCCGTCGTAGGGTCGCGCAGGCCAGGTAGTCCCTGCTTGCTCGTTCCGCGTAGCGCATTGCCGTCTTGGGACTGATCCCGAGGGCGTCGGCCAGGACGGTTGGAGGGTCCTGGCGGACCATTTACTCGCGGCCTGCGTCGTACGGGTGGTGATTGCCGCCGGTGGTGGCGGTTGCCAGGTCGAGGAGTTCGTCACTCATGGGCCGGGTCCTTCCCGGGACGGTTTCGGGCCGGGAAACCAATCCGGTGCCCGTGTGGCGGCCAGACCCATGAACTGTGGTCGGCCCACGCCTTCAGCGGCCGGCCCGCAACGCAGAACACACACTGGACAACGCCCGACGAGGACGCGGCTTCAGGAGCTGAACCGGCTGGGGTGCTCACGGACGTAGTCGGCCACCCCCGAAGGAGGCCGCCCGATGACCTGCTCGACCCCTTCCGCCTTTCGGTCGTAGCGATTCTCCGCGTGAAGGCGCGCCATGGTGGCGATGTGCTGGAAGGCGTGGTCCGGCAGCCCCAACGGCCGGAGATCGTCGTCGATCCATTCCTGCAGGGGGACATCGGTGTATCTGACCGGTCGGCCCAGAGTTTCGGAAACCTCCGCCGCCATATCCGCGATGTCTTCCGAGCGTGGGCCGGTCAGCTCATGAATCCGGCCGATGTGTGGGGCAGGATCGGCCAGGATCTCCGTCACGACCGCGGCGACGTCACCGGCCGCCACCGGGGAGGTTTTCGCCCGGCCGAAGGGCAGTCTGATGGTGCCGTTCCGTGCGATCGAGGAGAAGCCGACACGGAACAACGGGTTCTCCATGAACACGGTCGGCCTGATCTGGACGACGGGCAGGCCCGACCAGCCGAGGACCTGCTCCACCAACCACTGCTGCCGCTGCTGAATCGACTCGGACGTGCTGGTGAGGTCCATCCCGGAGACCGTCAGCTGCGACATGTTCACGAACACTTCCAGGCGCCCGTACGCACACGCGACGGCGGCCGCCGTCACCGCAGCCTCCAGATACCGAGCCGACACGCCCATGCCGAAGTACATACGTCCGCAGCCGGCCAGGGCGTCGGCGACGTCCCCCGTGTGCGTCAGGTCTCCGACAACCACCTCGGCGCCCGTCGCGCGCAGCGCCTGGGCCCGCTCGTCATCGCGTCGCACCATGGCCCTTACGGGCAGGCCCCGTTGCCGGAGGCCGCCAACCACGGATCGTCCGACGGCGCCGACGCTGCCCGCCGCGCCCGTCACCAGAATGGGGAGCACGCCGGCTTCTGGGGTGCGGTCCATAGGAGCAGCCTGCGGTGCCCGCGGTCAGGGCGCAACTGGAGCCCGACGAGTCGTCGGCGCTGCGACAGCAGTCGGCTCATCCGACGGAATCGGCACACTCGACTGGGCGACTCAAACGCTCAGGGGCTGCCCATTGGAGAAGGGCCGACGCCGAACTCGGCACGCGCACGGCCGTCGAGTTCGGCCGGGCCGCGCTCCGCCGCCCCGGCCTCGACGCGACGTCGGCGGCATACGGCCCCTCCACCTCCGTGGCCCTCCAGGCCGCCGAAGCCGCCACCCAGAACAGCATCGCCCTCGAAGCGATCGACCTGCGCTCCCCCGCCCGGTCGGACAACGCGACGGTAGCGGGGTCCGTACGGCGGACCGGGCGCTACGTGGTGATCCAGAAAGCCCAGGGATTCGTCGGGGCGGGCGCCGAGATCGCCCCGCCGCTCCAGGAGCGCTGCTTCCACTCGCCGGCCACTCCGTGCAGCAGGTACCGGGTTCGACATCCCGTATCCGCCACCGAAATGGGAGCACGCCTCAGCCATCCTCACCCGCGGCCCCGCCCGCCGGAGCGGATGCCGAGGAACGCAGCTGGCACCTGGAACGGGCAGCTACCCGACTCGTGACTGTGGTCGTGGACCGCACCGGTGCCGAATGTGGCTGGTACGGGCTATGCCGCACGGTGTTGACGTGGTTCCTCTCTTTCACAGGCATGGGGCCGGAAGGTGCGAAGAACGCGGTCGACACCGCGATCGGTGAGTGGTGTAGCTCCCGGGCTGGACGCGACAGTTGATGACTGACGTGACGAGTGATATCGAGGCCGGGAAGGCCACCTTGGACGCGACGAACGCTGTGGATGACGGGCTGGTTGCCGAGCTGGTGGCCCGGGCTCAGGCCGGCGGGGTGAAGCTGACCGGAGAGGGCGGTCTGCTGCAGCAGCTGACCAAGCGGGTGCTGGAGGGCGAGCTCACCGATCATCTGGGGCACGAGCCCGGGCTCGTCGCCCGGCTGTGCCACCTGCACAGGCTCCTCGCGCCCGGCGCCGCCGGTCTTCCCGCCGACGCGGCCGGCGCGCGCGAGGTGAACAGCCCCGGCTCGACCAGCCTGAACTGGCCTCAGCCACTGTGTTCATTACTGCCCTGGTTGGTCCGCAGGCTCTGCCCGAGGGGCCGGGCTGGTGGCACGAGCCCAAATTCCATGGTCACCGGACGGTGCTGCACCGCACCGACGACACCGTGATCCTGTACGCGCGGTCCGGCAAGGTTGTCACCCAGCACCGGATGGACCTGGCCGTCGCCGGCATGGCCCTTCGACCAGGGACCGTGCTGGATGGCGTCATGTCACCTGTAGGGCTGTCTCAGCCGCTTGGTGTCTCACCCGTGACGGTGTCATTTTCGGCAGGCTGTGACCGGTCGCGGGTGGCGGCCCAACTGGCGAGGAGTTGCAGGGAGTCGTACTCCGCGGTGCCGGGCGCGGCACTGTAGGCGGTGAGAGTGAGGCCGGGCTGGGCGGGGAGCTCCATGGCGTCGAAGTCGAGGGTGATGACGCCGACGGCGGGGTGGTGGAACGACTTGCGGCCGGTGTGGTGCAGGCGCACGTTGTGCTTGGCCCACGCGGCGCGGAACTCATCGTTGCGCGTGACGAGCTCGCCGATGAGGCCGACGAGGTCCTGGTCGTGCGGGGCGCGGCCTGCTTCCGTCCGTAGCAGGGACACCGTGGTGTTGAGGGATTCTTCCCAGTCGGGGAAGAAGTCGCGTCCGGCCGGGTCGAGAAACTGGAAGCGTGCGATGTTCACCGGCGGTGTGGCGTCGTGGGAGAACAGGGGCGAGTACAGGGCGCGGCCGAGGGGGTTGGTGGCCAGGATGTCGAGGCGGCCGTTGCGGATGAAGGCCGGTGAGTCGTTCATGGAGTTCAGGACGCGCAGAACGCTGTCCGGTATCGGGCCGCGGCGTTTGGCTCGGCGGGCGGGGCGTTTGGCGGCGGCGCGTGCCAGGTCGAAGAGGTGGGCGCGTTCGGCGTCGTCGAGCTGGAGGGCGTTCGCGACGGCGTCGAGGACTTCCTCCGAGGCGCCGGCGAGGTGGCCGCGCTCAAGGCGGACGTAGTAGTCGATGCTGACGCCTGCCAGGAGGGCGACTTCTTCACGGCGAAGGCCCGGCACGCGGCGGTTGCCGCCGTAGGCGGGCAAGCCGGCCTGCTGCGGGGTGACCTTGGCACGGCGGGAGGCCAGGAATTCGCGTATGTCGCTCTCGGTACTCACGCATTCCAGGTTAGGCCGGACAGCGCAAGCGTGGGGGGTCCTGCCAGTACCTGTAATCGCGGACCCTTCTTCATCCCTCTGGCCTGCGGTTTCCTGGATGACGAAGCAGTCCGCCGCGTCCGGTTACCCCGACCGCACCGGCTGCACGTCATGCCAGTGAGTCACAGAAAGTATCGCACTGGTCGCTCTATCTCCTCTGTTTGGAGTGCACCCCCCGTGAGCAAGGTCTTCTTCATCACCGGCGCCGGACGTGGTCTGGGAACGGACATCGCCCGCCAGGCCCTGGCCGCCGGACATCAGGTCGTGGCCACCGGCCGCCGTCCCGAGCGTGTCCTCGAAGCACTGGGTGGCGAGCGGGACAACCTGCTCGCCACGGCCCTGGACATCACCGACCCTGCGGCGGCCGCGGCAGCTGTAGGTGCCGCCGTGGCCCGGTTCGGACGGATCGACGTCCTGATCAACAACGCCGCGAACTTCTACGCGGGCTTCTTCGAAGAGCTCTCCGAAGCGCAGGTGCGGGCGCAGGTCGAGACGAACCTGTTCGGCCCGATGAACGTCACCCGCGCCGTCCTGCCCGTCATGCGCCGGCAACGGTCCGGGCACGTCATCACGATGTCGTCCCTGGCCGGTGCGGTCGGCGTCGACTTCTGCGTCGCCTACTCGGCGGCCAAGTTCGGTGTCGAGGGGTTCATGGAGTCCCTGCGCCACGACGTCGAGCCGTTCGGTATCCGCACCACGATCGTCGAGCCGGGATTCTTCCGCACCGAACTGCTGGTGGACGCCTCCACCAGCTGGGCGCAGGGCTCCATCGACGACTACGCCGAGCGCACCGCCGCCACCAAGAAGCAGTGGCAGTCGATGAACGGGCAGCAGGCCGGCGACCCGGCCAAGCTCGCCGACGCCCTGGTCAAGGTCGCCGATCTGGACGAGCCGCCGCTGCGGTTCGTCGCCGGCGACGACTGTCTCGCCGCGGTCGAAGCCAAGGCCAAGGAACTTCTCGCGCAGGTCGACGCCTCACGCGAGTTGGGCTCCGGCCTCGCCCACCCCGACGCCGCCTGAACCCGCCCAACCATCACACCTGGAAAGAGAACCCCATGGAATTCGTCAAGCAGCAGGCCACCGTGAAGGCTCCCGCGAACTGGTTCACCGGAGACGTCTGGTTCGACGTGATCTACGCAGGCCAGGAGCCGTCCCGGATGCGTGCCAACGTGGTCCGCTTCTCTCCCGGATCCCGTACCCACTGGCACTCACACGTGCTGGGGCAGACCCTCCATGTCGTCTCCGGCACTGCCCTGATCGGCACCCGTGACGGCACCGTCCTCGAGGCGCACCCCGGCCAGACCGTCACCTGCCCTCCGGGCGAGGAGCACTGGCACGGCGCCACCGCCGACCGCTTCATGGAGCACATCGCCATGTGGGAAGGCGCGGGCGACCCCAGCGCCGAGACCGCCTGGAACGAGCCCGTCACCGACGAGCAGTACAGCCGCCGCAGTCGCTGACCGGCCAACCCGCTCGCCTCCCGCAGTCGCGGGAGACCGCGGTCCGCCCGCTCGACACCTGGCGGCGCCCTCCCGGACGCCGCCCGGCAGTCGGCATGGCGATCACACCCTTACGCCTGGCCGGTCCGCACCGAGACCGGGGCCAGACAGTCGTGACCAGCGGACCAACGGAAGGAACCTCCCAATGACCGAGCAGCCGAAGCAGATCGGCGGCGGACGCCGCACCATCGGTGACATCTCCCCGAAGTTCGCCGAGATCACCGACGACGTCCTGTTCGAGGACGTGTGGAACCGCACCGAGCTGGCCGCCCGTGACCGCAGCCTGATCACCGTCGCCGTACTCATCGCCGGCGGCGACGCCGACCAGCTCGGCTTCCACCTCGGACGCGCCAAGGAGAACGGCGTCACCGAGACCGAACTCATCGAGGCGATCACCCACCTCGCCTTCTACGCCGGCTGGCCCAAGGCCATGACCGCGATCACGGTCGCGAAGCAGGTCTTCTCCGCCTGAGCACCGAAGGGAGGAGCCCCCAGTGCTCCTCCCCGACCCCCGGCACCGCGCCTCGGCCCGCACCGGCCCTGCCCCACGCACTTCCAGCACCCGGTCGTCGGCGAACTCGACCTGTGCTGCGACCTCCTCCAGCCCTCCGCCGAGCCGGGCCTGGCAATGATCACCTACACCGCTGACCGGGCACGGCCTCACACGGCAACTTGTCCTTGCTCGCCTCCTGGACGGCCAGCCACGACAGCACCGCCCCGGACCGGGCATCTTCGACGCAGCACGTCACACCGCCCCCACACCAGGAATGACGTCGGCGGCGAGCGGGTCCCCTGAGGTGACACCGAGCATTCAGGACGTCACGGGGAGACAGGCCACGGTGCCGCCGCCCTGGCGAAGAGCTTCGCGCAGGGCAGCGTTCTCCGCCTCGAGTTCGGCGTTCCGCAGGCTCAGCGCCTGGATGTGGTTGGCGTAGGCGGTGATGGTGCTGCGCGCCTCCCGCTGCTCGGCCGCGTGTGGGGAGCGCAGCCGGCGATCCGCCCTCTTGAGACGGGCAATGTCCGCGGTCAGGGTGTCGGTCTGCGGGCGGGGCGCGTCTGGCGTCCGCAGAAGCCCGGTGATGATCTTCGACAGGGGCGAACGGTAGTAGGTGGCGCGCGAGATACCCGCTTCCGTGCACAGCGTGGAGACGGTCAGGGCGCCGGTGGTGTGTTCGGGAGGCGCAAGGGCTCTTGCCAGGGCAGCATCGGGATGCTCGTGGTGAAAGGTGCTGGTCAGGCCCCAGATGCCGAAAGGCGGATCACCACCCAGCCGCCTGACACAGGAGGCGACCGAATCACCGGTCCGGGCCGGTCCAGAACTGACGCGGCGCGAAACCCTCGCGCCGCAGCCAGTGCTCGGTATAGACGATCCGTTCGGCCTCGATCACGACAAGTGGCCCCGACGGTGGTTCATCGAGAGAACGCGAACGCTCGACGTGGTCGGACTGCCAGCGGACGGCTGACCAGTAGTGCTCGAAGTCAGGTTCGTCTTCGGACAGCGCGCGAGCCCGCCCAAAGACCTGAGCGCCTCGGCTGCTGGCCTGCCCGACCAGCGGAGCGAAGATCCCCACCGACACCCGGGGGTCCGCAGCAAGGTTCCTCATCTTCGGTGAATTCGGGGCGGCGGTGAACATCACCGCGAAGTCGAGATGGAAGTAACGCACCGGCGTCGCCAGTGGCCCCTCCGGCCCTGCCGTCGCCAGCACGCACATGTTCTGCGACGACAGCAGGTTGAGTATCCGCTCCTCCAGCCGCTCTCGATCGAGCCGCTTCTTCGGTGCCGGGCCGGCCAGCCACGGGTTAGTCACAGGCATGATCGAGTTTCCCATGGCCACGACTTGAATGCCCAGAGCCCGCCCGGGCATGACGGACAGCTCCAGCCGCCCGCCGGCCGACCGGGCGTCAGATGCCGGGTCAGCGCTCCTGAACGGTGACCCACTCCCGGCGGGCGTAGGCGCGGACCGCGTCCCGCCCGCTGTCGGTGCAGCCGTTCTCCAGAGCGACGGGGATGCTGCCGGTCGTGCTTGTGCCGTACTGCTGGTCGGCCACGTCCGAGGCGTCGGTGCGCAGCTCCACGTCCAACGGCACCGGGTGGCCGGTCTCCTGTAGGGGCGGGGCAGGTAGCTGCCGTGCCCGTGGCACAGGGCGAGCGCGTCCAGGACGGCCGCCGCCTCCAGGAGGTCGTCCCGGCACTCCAGCGCGAGGCTGCGGACCTGCGCGTCGACGAGGTCCTGGCGGCCGGCGTCGTGCGCGGCAGTGATGCCCTGGCGGTCCATGACGTGCGTGTACAGCACGGCCGCGATGAGCTGGCCGATGCGGACCAGGTGCTTGCCGTACGCGGCCTGGGCTTCCCGGCTGGTCGCCCAGCCCGGCCACGGCTCGTCGGGGGAAGGCCGGTGTGCGCTCATGTCCCTCTTTCTAGCTCAGGCGGGTCAGCGGTAGGTGCGCAGCCGGCTCTTGGCCTGGCTGGAGCTGCAACCGAGAGCGGCCCCGACAGCCGCTGCGGTGGTCTTGTCCCGCTCGACGCTCCTCGCTGCGTTGAGCAGGGACATCTGGGTATGGCGCTGAAGGATGTCGGCTGCGCGCAGGGCAACCAGCGGCTCGCGGTCGGACAGCTCACACACTCGTTCATTCAGCTGGTTCAGAAGGGCCGCGACGTCGTCGGGCAGGGGCACGAGCGTGGACTCGGCCTCCTCCACATGCCCCTTCCAGTCCCTCTCCGGGCCTGAGGTGTCGTACTCGTGGCGCGGTCGTTCGTGGGCCTGGTCCCAGTCGATCGGGTACAGCGTCGCGCCCCGCCAGCCGCACGAGCAGGAGCCGCGCAGGTGCGTGGCGGCCGGGCCGCCCAACCGTCCGTCGTATCCCCACCACTCGGTCATCGTGCCGAGGTCCCCGCCGGAGTTGGACGGGATGGAGATGGGACCCGGCTCCGTTCCGTCTTCGGTCACCACCCCGGGTTGTCCGCCGTGCACCTCTCCGAGCTCGTCCGTCTCCCACGGGCACATGCTGACGAATCCCGTCTGGAACACACTGCCTTCCGGTTACACCACGCTGCCTCAGCGCTGCTGAGAGCAAGCATGTCCGTCCGACATCGCTCGTGGAGAGGAAGTGGAGAGGAAACGGCCAAACCCGAGGGCCTGGGCGAAACCGGGTGGGCTTGCCGTTCCCGGCGTTCCTGTGTTCGCTCACGCGGTCCTTCTCAGCGGTGCCGTCTGCGGGATCGCGGCAGCCGTCCCGGCCTCCCGCGCCGCGCGTTCCGCACGGGCCCGGCGCAGCGCCAGGGCGCGGGTGGCCACGGCTACACGGCTGCGCTGGACGCGGACCCCTTCGATCGGAGCCAGTTGGTCTTCCGAGGACACCGCCGGCTCGGGAAACGCCCGAGGCTCAGCGCCCGCATCGCCCTGGTCTGCCGCTCCACCGCCTCCGCGATCGACGGATCGACGGATCGACGGATCGACGCGGCTCGGAGGCATGACGGCCTGGTGCGCGGCGAGCGCCTGGTGGAAGCCGAGCGATGCCATCTCCCGCGTCCTCACCGGCGCCGCCGATACGTCCGGCGCGGCCGGGGCCTGCGACGCGGGCCGGTCGGTCCCGGGCGCGGGCGCGGCGCCGGCGAGGAGAACCACAACCAGGCGGCGCCGCACACCGTCGGCCACCCGGACCGGGACGCCGCTCGAACTCCGGCGCAGCGGGCCGCTGCCAGCCGGGCAGTGGACATCACTCTCCCAGCCCCGCAGAAGGACGCCGCAAAGCCGGACTTCGACACGAGCTGGCTGCCGGTTCCCGGGTGGGGCAGGTCGACACCAAGTCCCTGACCGGCGCCGCCGGAAAGCACTGCACCACCAGCAGCAGCGGCGACGAGCTGTGCCTGACCTCCACACCGGCCACCAAAGCGGACATCAAGGCGGCACAGAAGACCCATGAAATCGCCCGGAAGCAGGCCATCGCAGCGGCCGCGCCGCCACTCAACCCGGACTGCGAGGTCGGCGCTCCACAGGGCGAGTACTTCTCTCTGTTCACCCGTGACGCGGCCTGTATGTACGTCAAGCTGACCGTCCAGGTGACCGACCAGGTGACCGACCAGGTGACCGACCAGGAGCAGAAGGAATCCAAGGGCTATCAAGAGTTCCTGACCTCCTACCACATGAAGACGGACCTGAAGGGGAACACCGTCCAGCTGTGGGCCCGGATCACCCCGCTGCCGATGACCACGCTCCCCGCAGGGAAGATCCCCTTCCCCGCACAGCCCGGTGCCATCAAGCTGACACTTAGCCTTGATCCACCGACGTGGTCTGAAAGTGATTGTCTGACTGATCTTGAGCCGGTTTCGGGTCGGTGATTGTGGGCGGGCAGGTGGCATCCGCT
>NZ_JBVJMV010000076.1:0-23566 GCF_055584025.1 Streptomyces sp. NPDC104309
AGGACTCGGTGTCCAGGGAACAAAGAGTGCTCACCTGCTGGCGGCTACCAGGCACCGAGTCTGCCGGTTGGAGCCTCGGTAGGTCTTATTAGGGAACTGTGCTCCTGCCCCCACTGCGCCCGACTGTCCGGCGGACCGCTCACGGGATGGGTGGGATTTCTCCGAAGCGCCTTCACCTGGACCGGGCCCGGCACACCCAGCTCGTACGGGTCCTGGCCCACGGTGGACGCGAGGGTTCTGTCCCGCGTGCGGCGCGCCGCTGGGCGCGGCAGCCGACGGCGAGGGCTGCCTCGGCATCTGTCTCTCGGCCCTGGACGACGCTGCCGAGATCATTCCCATCGGTCACAGCTTCCGAGACCACACTCCTGCATGGCTCCCGCCCATCCCCTCCGTACAACCGCCGTCCTGATCGTGTCCCGGCCGCGAGGTCGTCCCGACGAGCGCTGTCACCGGGTGAGTACAGGGCACGGGTCTGTCCTTCCGCAAGGATGTGCAGCGGGCAGTGGCCGGGCCGGCTCCGGCTCATCGGCCGGGCCGACCACCCTGCTGACCGCACCGAGCCCTTCCAACCCAGGCCGGCACGGCCAGGTGAGAGTGAGAGCCGGGGGGAGCGCGGCCGGCGCGAGCGGTCGCGAGGTAGAGCCGGTTACTACTCTGGTCCGCCTCCATCCAGGACAACAACAGACCTAGTGCCGGATCAGGCGACGTCTGCCCTGTTGTGATGTGACGCGCCGCCCAGGTCCTTCTCCGGACGGCAGGCCGCGGTCACCGTGTGCGGGTGGCAAAACGTTGCCTGATCCGGCACTGTCGGCGTGCTCGCCCGGGGTGGTTCCGATGACCTCGGTGGCCTCGGCATCGATCAGTTCTTGCAGGATTCGCTCGTACAGCACCCTCATCGTCCCTACTCCGTCGGCCGTACGCAGTGAGTCCAGCAGCCGCATCGGGTCAGACCGGGACAAGGTCATCGTGGCACTCCTCCGGTCGAACTGCCCGTTCACCAGCGAGACTTGCGCGATGGCCTGCCCGTTGCCAGGGAGCACTCACCAGCAGAGGCTTGACGCCGCGGGCAGACACCGCGCATTCCGGACTCTCGACCTGCTCGACCACTCAGTGGCATGCCATCCGCGGCCCTGCACGACACCAGTTTTCCTGACCGAGCCACACCGCGCGTGGTACGGCAGCACCGTCTCGTTGGCAAGCTACGTCGGTTCCTGGCATGGGCCGACGGGCGAGTGGGACCGGTCATCCGTCGGTTCCTGGCATGGGCCGACGGCAGAGCGGGACCGTTCGTGTGACCATCCGCGGGGCGATCGGGTGGAGCAGTCTCGCGCAGGCACCCTGAGCGTGTGACCAGCAGACCAGGGGACATCAGTCCTGGTCAGAGCCATGCCTTCATGTTGAAGTGAAGCGAGGTCTTGTGCTTATTGCGTCAGTGGAGTTAGGTTGGCAAAGCGCTTTGGCAAAGCGCTTTGCATAAGATGCTCGAAAAGCTTCGGAAGGGAGTCAGTGGTGGTCTCGATCGCTGAAGTGGCCAACCGTGCCGGGGTGAGTCAGACGACCGTTTCTCACACCCTGAGCGGGAAGCGCGTGGTCAGCCGGGCCGTTCAGGAGCGCGTCCGCGCGGCCATGGCCGAACTCGGCTACAGTCCGCGCCGGGCGGCCCAGAACCTGGCCAGCGGTCGTACCCGCCTGATCGGGCTCATCGTGCCCGACATCTCCAACAGCTTCTTCGCCGAGCTCGCGAAGGGGATCGAGGAAGCGGCGATCCAGGCCGAGTACAACCTGGTGCTGTGCAACTCCGGGTTCGACCACGAGCGCGAGGTCCTGTACTTGGAGACGATCCAGTCGCGTGCTGTCGACGGAGTTGTGTACGCGGCCGGCGCCCCGCCGACTGACTCCGAGCTCGCAACTCTGCTCGGCGATGTCCCGCTGGTTCTGGTCGATGAGGAGGTGCCGGGATCGTCGGCGCCTACGTTCGTGTCGGACAACGTGGAGGGTGGACGGCTCGCTGCCGCACATCTGCTCGCCCTCGGTCACACGCGAGCGGCGGTGATTTCCGCCGGTGGTCTGCAGAGCTCCCGTGACCGCGCCGAAGGCTTCGCCCGCGCGTGGGAGCAGGCAGGGCTGCCGTCGCCTGTCGTCGTCGACGGTGGTTTCACCTATGAAGGCGGTTGCGCCGCTGCGGACAAGCTCTTGGAGGACTCCTCGAAGGAAAGGGTCACGGCGCTCTTCGCGGCCAACGACCTGATGGCGCTCGGCGCCATCACGCGGCTGGAGGAGGCAGGCCTGAGGATCCCTGCGGATGTGAGCGTCGTCGGATTCGACGACATCGTGTTCGCGCGGCTCGCCCGGCCGCGCCTCACCACGGTGCGCCAGGATGTGGCCCAGCTTGGCCGGAAGGCCGCGTCGGCGCTCATCGACGCGCTCGAGGGACGGAATCCCTTGACTGCCACTCGCCAGGTGTTCGGAGTGGAGCTGATCGAGCGGGACTCGACCGGCCCCGAACGAGGAATCCGGGCCGAATACCGGGCGCCCTGATCGGCCGACTGCCACCCCGATCCCCATCAGATCCAAGGAGTACACCGTGTCACTCAAGATTCACCACATCGTCACCGGAGAGCTCGAGAGTTCGCTGAACGTCTCGATCCTGAACAGCGGCATCCATCCGGACGTCCCTGACAACAAGAAGCTGCTCTACGGCTTCCGTGACGACATCGTGCGACGCGACGGCACGGTGCACCAGGGCGTGATGGTGCCCGTTCCGGTCTGGCTCATCGAGGGATCGGACCGAACCATCCTGATCGACACCGGCTTGGGCGACATCGATGAAGTCTCGGCCATGCAGCATCGCTACGGCGTCGACTTCGTCGCATCCCGTACGGAAGACCAGGATCTTGTCGCGGGCCTCGCTCGGCACGGTGTGCGCCCCGAGGACGTCGACCTCGTCGTCCTCACTCACCTGCACTTCGACCACGTCGGCAACAACGAACTCTTCCCGAACGCGACCTTCCTGGTCCAGGCCGATGAGCTGCCGCAGGCGACCCAGCCGCCGCACTTCTGCATGTTCTACTACCCGGAATACGCCTACAAGATCGACGCCGTGCGCGATCGGCTGCAGGTCATCGACGGCGACCACCAGATCGCGGAAGGCATCCGCGTGGTGAAGATCGGCGGACACACACCAGGCTGCATGGTCGTGATGGTCGACACCGCTGCGGGCACGGTCTGCCTGACCAGTGACGTCATGTACAACTACGCGAACCTCGAGATGAATTGGCCGATGGGTTCGTACTGGGACCTTCCCGAGCTGATGGCCGGATACGACCGCATTCGGTCCGAGGCCGACATCATCGTGCCCGAGCACGACTGGAAGTTCCTGGAGATCCACCCCACCGGCACGATCGGCTGAAAGGACACATCATGAAGAAGGCATTGTTGGTCGGGGAGTCCTGGACGACTCACATGATCCACCAGAAGGGCTTCGACACCTTCACCACGACCGAGTACGTCGAGGGCGGGGCCGAGTTCAAGAAGGCTCTGGGCGACGACGGCTGGGATGTCACCTACATCCCGGCTCATAAGATAGAGGCGGACTTCCCCACCACGGCCGACGGCCTCTCCGCCTACGACGTAGTCGTCATCAGCGATGTCGGCGCCAACACGTTCCTGCTGACCCGAAGCGTGTTCAACCAGAGTCGGCCGGAAGCGAACCGCCTGGAGGCCCTGCGGTCCTACGTCGAGAACGGAGGGGGGCTCGTGATGGTCGGAGGCTACCTGTCGTTCTCGGGGGTCGATGCCAAGGCCAACTACGCCAACAGCCCCATCGGCCCGGTCCTGGCCGTCGAGGCGCTCACCGTGGACGATCGTGCCGAGCATCCCGAAAGCGTCGTCCCCCAGGTGCTTGTGCCGGACCACCCCGCACTCGGGAACACCGGCTCCGACTGGCCGGCGCTGCTGGGGTTCAACCGGACGATTCGCCGTGACGACAGCGAAGTGCTGGTCGAGATCGCGGGCCACCCCCTGGTCGCCGTAAGGGAGGTCGGGCAGGGCCGCTCGGCGGTCTTCACGTCGGACATGTCTCCTCACTGGGCGCCGCCGACCTTCCTCGACTGGCCCGGATATCCGAATCTGTGGACTGCCTTGGTGGGATGGGCCGGAAACACCGGGGGAGTTGCTCAGAACCCCACCGGCGAAGGCGACCGCGCATCATGAGTCAGCCGCAGAACGAATTCATCGAGGACCGCTCGTTCGACTACGTCCCACCCACTGAACGTACCGGAAACCTCTGGTCGCAGTCCCAACTGTGGTTCATGATCAATGCTTCATTCCTGACAGCATCCACCGGTGCCTTCGGGTCACTTGCCGGGCTGGGACTGTCATGGTCGATCGCCGCGATCGCATTCGGCAGTTTCTTCGGCACCCTGTTCCAGGCCTTCCACGGTGCTCAGGGTCCGCGCATGGGACTCCCGCAGATGATCCAGTCGCGTGCCCAGTTCGGCACACGGGGTGCAGTGATACCACTGACTGCTGCGGCCTTCGTCCAGTTCGGGTTCGCGATCTTCTATGTGCAGACCGGCGCCTCGTCGATCCACGTCGTCTCGTCCAGTCTATCGCTTCAACTGCTCGCGCTTTTCCTGGGGGTTGTCGCGCTCCTGGTCGCGACGATCGGCTACCGACTGGTGATGTTTGCCGAGAAGACCGTCTCCTACCTGATGCTGGTCGCTCTCATCGTCCTCACCGTCTGCGTCTTCGTCTACCTGCCGATCGGCCACTACCTGGGCGATGCACACTTCGGACTGACCCCGTTCCTCCTCCAGTTCGGTGCCTCGGCCACGTTCCAGATCGCTGTGGCGCCAGTGGTCTCCGACTACACGCGATACCTGCCAGAGCGGGTCTCCGGTGGCAAGGTGTCCGCGTCCGTCTTCGCCGGCACCCTGCTCTCCGCCGTCTGGATCGAAATCCTCGGCGCCGTCCTGGCCATCGCCTACCCCGGTGCAAGCACCGTCGCGGGTTTCCACCGGCTTGCCCTCAACGTGTCCCCGGTCGTGGCCGGGGCGATGATGGTCGTATCCCTCCTCACCTGCCTGAACGCCGTCGCGGTCGCCTTCTACAGCGGATCGGTCGCGTTCCTCACAGCCGTCGAGGGATTCAAGCGCTTTGCCTCGACCTTCAAGATCCGAGCGCAGGCCATCGCGTCACTCGGGTCGGCCGCGATCATCGCGAGCCTGTTCCTCCCGGAGAACGCACTCAACTCCTTCAGCGTCTTCCTCGCGATCCTCACCTACTTCCTCATCCCCTGGACCGCCGTCAACCTGACCGACTACTACGTCGTACGCCGAGGCATCCTGTCCATCAGCGACATCCTCAAGCCCGACGGTGGCATGTACGGCCGCTGGGGACGCGCCGGAATCATCAGCTATGCCGCCGGTTTCGTCGCCATGATCCCGTTCTTCAGCACCACCGTGTGGGTTGGCCCCGTCGCTCAGGCCATGGGCGGCGCCGACTTCTCCTTCGCAGTCGGACTGCTGGTATCGGCTGGGCTGTACTTGATCCTGACGCGGGGATTCGACCGCCAGGCGGAATACGCACTCGTGGCCCGATCGCCCATCAACACTATCGACGAGCACTCTGCTCGCTCTGTCCCCGTCGGAGGCTGATGATGTCAACCACGTTGAGGCTTGAGTGGCCGCAATGGCAGGGCGGCGAGCCGCAAGCCGTCGCGCACTACACCCCGGGGCTGAGCCTTGAAGAGAGCCGCACCGTCTACGGCGTCGGAGGCCAACTGACCGCATTCCTCGCGCCGGAACACGATGGGCCGACAGCACGCGTACACGTACCGGACTACGCGACAGACCTCCCCGTCACGGACGGCATCGTTGGCAAGGCCGAGGTGCTGCGTCAGCACGAGGAGGCATTGAACCTGATCCGTCGAGCCGATCCTGACAGGATCCTCACATTGGGTGGCACGTGCGCCGTCAGCCTCACGCCGTTCTCCTATCTTGCCGAGCGCTATGCAGATGACCTGGCGGTCATCTGGCTCGACAGCCATGCCGACAGCAACCTTCCTGGCGGGCCGAACTGCGGCTTCAACACCATGGTCGTCAGCCATCTGTGCGGCCACGGGGACCGTAACGTGCTGGACCGCATGCCGGCGACCCTGCCTGCCGCTCGTGTACTCCTGGCCGGTGTGCACGGATGGGACGACCAGGACAGCGTCACCCATGAGTCGTGGGGCCTGGATCTCATTCCCCCTTCGGGAGACCAGGAATTTTCCAGCGCAGTCCTGAACTGGATCCGCACCACGGGAGCCCGTCACGTCGCCGTCCATTTCGACCTCGACGTCATCGACAGCAACGAACAGGCTTTCGGTATGGCATGGGAGACGGACGGGATCTCCAAGTCGACTGCGCTCCACACGATCGCGGGAATCGCGCAGGAATTCGATCTCGTCGGGCTCACGGTGGCTGAGTTTGTACCGCGCGAGGCCGTTGCGCTGCGTTCGATTCTGCGTTGCCTCCCCCTCACGTGACGTGCAGCGATCTCAGCGAGCCGCTGCACCCAAGCCGTATCGCCCGCCGAAGCGCCGCCCAACAGGGACGCTGTTGGTAAATCCGCCCCGCTGGATCTCATCCGGCGGGGCGGAGTGCTGTGAAGGGCGAGACGCGGGTGCGGGCGAGCGGTCTGCCGGTGAGCCGGGCATCGATGCGGGCAAGGTTGATGGCGGCGCCGGTGAAGTGGTGTTGCAGCCGGGTCCTGGCGAGTCCGCGGTAGCGGGTTCGGCGCAGGCCGAAAGCCTGGACCTCACCGGCCAGGCCTGGAGATTGCCTGCTGCTACCACCGCGATCGCGTCGGGTGTCCGTGCGACCTGTTCCGCGAACACTGCTCCTCGTCGTTGACCACGACACGGTAGATCTGGCCGCCATCCTGCTCGTCAGCCATGACAAAACCCTTTCGAGAAGCCGTCGGACAACGGCATTCGGGTATTCCATATCTGGTCGATCACTTTTCTCGGTGACCCGATACTCCGTCTGTATCGGAGCTATCCGGCCAAGAAGCCCTCCGGCCAAGAAGCCCTCCGGCCCGGAACCCGATCGAAGTCGGGTACCGGGCCGGAGGGCTTCGGGTGCGTGTGTCGCGGAGCCCGGCCTAAGGGCTGTCCCGTAATCCGTGGTGGATCAGCGCGCGGCGTCGGATGCGGTGCATCGCAAGGCGGAGGGACGTCCGCATACTGGATGTATGTGGATGTTCCGACAATGCGGCGAGGTGCCGTAGCTGGCGTCGCGCGCCCGTCAGGGATTACGGGACAGCCCTTAGTCGGCGGGTACGCCGGTGGTGGCGGCGACGGGTGCCGGCTGTGGCGGGTAGCTCCTGCCGGGCAGTCGCTTCAGCAGACCCGGCAGGGCCCAGGCCCGCTCGCCGAGCATGGCCACGGCAGCGGGGAGCAGCACGCCGCGCACAATGGTCGCGTCGATGAGGATGGCCACCGCCATGCCCACGCCCATCATCTTGTTCTCGATGGCGGAGAGTGTGATGAAGATGGTGAACACCGCCGTCATGATGACGGCCGCGCTGGTGACGACGCCCGCGCTGGCGGCGATGCCGTCGACGACGGCTTCCCGTGTCGTGGCTCCGGCCAGCCGGCGCTCCCGGATCCGGCTGAGGATGAAGATGTGGTAGTCCATGCTCAGGCCGAACAGCACGACGAACATGAACAGCGGCAGCCAGCCGGCCACGCCTCCGTACGGGGTGAAGCCGAGCAGTGAGCTGAAGGCGCCGTCCTGGAACACCCAGGTCAGTACCCCGTACGCGGCACCGATGGACAGCAGGTTCAGCGCGATCGAAACCAGCGGAATGGCCAGCGAGCGGAACACCACCAGCAGCAGCACGAACGCCAGGACGAGGACGAACCCGACGACGAGTGCCGCCCGCGAGGTGAGCTGATCCTTGAAGTCCTCGGCGAACGCGGTCCGGCCGCCGACCGCGTAGTCGATGCCCTCGACCTTGCCGAGGGTCGCCGGAAGGGTTTCCTCGCGCAGCGTCTTCAGTGCGGCGTTGGAGATCTCGTCGGTGCCGCTGCCCGCCAGCGGAACGCGCACCATGAGGACGTCGTCGATCTGCACCGTCGAGATCGGGCCCGCCGGCCTGCCGTCACTGTCCGCGATGTGCTGGTGGAGTTCGTCAACCGCCGCCTTCACCTGGGGGGTGTCCGAGCTCCCGCCGTCGACGCCCCAGACCGCGATCCGCGTGGGGGTCGGGGCACCGGGGAAGGCCTCCTGCATGCGGATCGCGGCGTCCACCGTGGGCGCGCTGCGCGGCAGGCTGTTGACGACGGCGGCGTCCTGCAGGTGCATACCGACCGCCGGCGTCGCCATCACGAGCAGTGCGACCACCGCGGCGCCGCCCCACGCCTTCGGGCGCTTGACGACAGCGTGTGCCAGCTTCTGCCAGGTGCGGGACTTGGACACGGTCGTGCGGCGCTTGCCGAGCCACGGCACGCGGCCCTTGTCGATGCGGTGCCCGAGTGCGGCGAGCAAGGCCGGCAGCACCGTCACCGAGGCGATCATCGCCAGGCCCACCACGAGAGCGGTGCCGAGCGTGAGGCCGCGGAACACGCCGAGGCCGCTGAGGAGAAGGCCGCACAGGCAGAGGATCACCGTCACGCCGGAGACGATGACGACATGGCCCGAGGTACGGGAGGCAATGTGCAGCGACTCGGACACGCTGCGTCCGGCGGCTCGCTCCTCGCGCTCACGACGCAGATAGAAGAGCGAGTAGTCGACGCTGACCGCGACGCCGATCAGCAGGATCATCGAGGTGGCGGCGCTGTTGACGGCGACCCATCGTTCCAGGATGGCGATGAGACTGAAGGTGCCCACGACGGTGGTCGCCGCCAGCAGCAGCGGGATCGCCGCCGCGACCAGGGCCCCGAAGACGATGAGAAGGATGACCAGGGTGATCGGCAGCGCGGTGCTCTCCGCGCTGGCGAAGTCCTTCTTGACGGCGTCGTCGACGGCACGTGACAGGCTCGTGTCTCCGGCCTGGACGACGCGCACGTCGCTGTTCCGGTCGGCGACCCTGTCCACCGCTTCGACCACCGAGTCGAAATGTGCGGTCATCTCTTCGTTCGGGCCGGCCACGAAGAAGGTGACCAGCCCGGAGCGGCCGTCCTTCGAGATCTGCTGCTCCGACGCAGGATTCATCGGGGTGCGCAGGCCGGTGACCGCTCCCGGCGTCTTGTCGAGCGCGGTCACGAGGTCCTCGGCGGCCTTGACGAGCGCCGGGTCGTCCATGAACTTCCCGCCGCCGTCGCGCGGCTGGATGAGGACGTTCTCCAGGACCGGCTCGAAGTCCCTCTGCGAGCTGAGCACCTGCTTGACGTCACCGGACTCGCCCGGGTCCGGCGTCCTGGCGCTGGACCCGGAGAGCACGGCGCTGGCGAACAGCGCCACGACGACGAGGGCCAGCCAGCCGCCGATCGCCAAGGCGCGGTGCCGCATCGACCAGCCGGCGATCCGCTCGATGAACGCGCCCTGGCCTCCACCAGCGGTTAAGCCACCCCTTCCGGTGTTTTCCGCCTTCTCGCGATCCAGCGACTCAGTGACCGCAGGACTACTCTGCGTACTGGACTGTTTGCGCTTGCGCGACATGAACTAAGGTCCTTCCCGAAAGGGGCGATGCGTTGAAGACTCGCCATCGGCGAGGTGTTGCTTCCTTCTGCCGGGCCGTCAAGTTGCCGCTTGGCGGCCCGGTTCAGTTATTTTTCACTCGATCTCCTTGAGGACGCGCTCAACCGAATGCATATGGGTCCGCAGATCGGCGAGATGCTCGTCGATAGCGGTCAGCCTCTGCTCGATGGCGTCCTCGTTCCGAACCGCTTTCTCGGCGAGTGTCCGGTATTCGTAATCACGGGCAAGAATGGATCTGGCCCGCCAGGTCGCAGCCATGTTCCAGACGACGATCGTGACGATCACGATGGCCATGCCGAAAATTCCGACGGCTCCGATGACTTCTTGCCAGCCTCGGGAGTTCATGAAGGAGATCCTTTCTCGCCGTTCGGTTGGACGGCGTCGCCCGCGCTGAGCGTCAGCACTGCGGCCGCGATGGTTTCCGGTGTGAGGTCGAGCGCGAAAGGCGCAATCTCGTAGAACTTCATGGCTTTTCCGTCGCTCGACATTTCGAGGTGGGCCGAGACAAGGCCTGCGGCTTCCAGCTTGCGCAGATGGGCCTGAAGCAGGGCGCGGCTGATACCCAGCTCACGGGCCAGCTGGCTCACGTAGTTGCGGCGACGGGACAGGGCGGCCACGACCCGGAGCCGGTGCGGGCTGGCCAGTGTGGCCAGCACACGCACCATGTCGTCCCCGTCACGGAAGGAGGTTCTCACAGTGACACACCGGACATGCCAAGAGACGCTAGTAGGTGCCTGCACGGGATTCCAGTCATGTCGATCAAGCGCTCCCATCGCTAACTCGCTCATGATGCAGGCCTGTTGGAGCATCGGCGTAACACCCGCTGCACCAGCACGACGCCGCTTGCCACGAGCAGCGACATCGCAGGTCCGATGAGAAACGGGGGGATGTCGTCCGGGAGGGCCCGGCCTCCCAGGTAGCCGAAGCCGATGGTGTACGAGAGGAACCCGGCCTCGGCGACCCCCGCGCCCGCCAGGTATTTGCGGACCGGGTAACCCGAGATCCCGGCGGCCAGCCCGCCCGTGCCGCGCCCGGTGGGCACGAAGCGCATGGCGATCACCGAGGGTACTCCGTACCGCTGGATCCGCTGTGTCGTCCACTCCAGTGCCGAGCGGCGCCGCGCGTCCCGCGACAGCCAGGCCAGCGCGCGACCGCGTGACCTGCGGCCCATCCAGAAGACCCCGAGGTCTCCCAGGACGGCGCTGGTCAGCAGGATGGGCGCCAGAGCTGCGAGGTCGAGGCCGCCCGTCGCGGCGAGGGTGCCCGCGCTCGTCAGCAGAGCGGAGTTCGGCACCACGGGTGGCATCGTGACGAGGATGAGGAGCACGTACATCCAGTGCACGCTGTCCATGGCCACCAACTCCCCTGTTTGTCGTACGCCTGTCCGCACCCGCATGCAAATGTTGGCAGGTGCCAAGCCGGGTATCAACAGCAGACGGGAGGGACCCGGGGTATCTGGGAGTCAACCCCTAAGGGTTGCAGGCGGGCGGCCCGGGAACCCCGGAGGAGGAGCCGTCCGGAATCCCCTGCCTTGGGCGAACTAGGCTTGTTGGAGCGGAAGTTGAGTCAGTATTGCGGCCAGGATCCCGATCACCCGGGGCAGCGACCCGTCGAAGCGGCCCCAGCTTGCGGCCCGGCTTCCCGGGCGCTCTCCCCTCGGGGCGCTGAGGGCTGTCGGAGTGGGGCTTCACCCGGCCCCCGTTCCGCACGGCGGCCGGGGGATCGGCCTCGGGGCTGTCGGCCGTACGTGTGGCCTGGACGACCTGCTGGACAACCAGGACGAGCGACGGAACGAGTGTGGCAATCGCGGCTGCATACCCGAGCGCGGTCATCAGTGTCCGATGACGTTGAAGGTTGCGTCGTCAGGCGCGGTTGACCAGTGAGACGAAGAGTATGGCTTCACGGCGCGCGTCGGCGTTGCGCAGGGCATACCTTGCGGATCCAATAGGCGAGGACTTGTCGGACCATCCTCGGGCGCTCGAAGCCGCAAGAGTCCGCAGGGTATGTCGGGGGTGGAGGAGAGCCGCTGTGGCGCCGAATAGGTGTCAGTGAATCGCCCTCGGTGCGGGATTGCACCGAGGGCGGTCTGTGTGACTAGAGCTGGGTGGCTCCGCCGTCGACGAGGAGTTCCGCGCCGGTGGTGAAGGGGCTCTGTTCCCCGGCCAGGTAGAGGGCGGTCGCGGCGACCTCGTCGGGGTGGCCGGCCCGGCCGAGCGGGGTCGGTGCGGTGGGTTCGGCGCCGTCCTGCGGGAGGGCGGCCCGCAGTTCGTCGGCGCCGGGGGTTGTGACGGGGCCGGGGGTGACGGCGTTGACCCGGATGCCCCGGTCGGCGAGTTCGGCGGCCCAGGTGCGGGCGAGGCTGCGGATCGCGGCCTTGGTGGCGGCGTAGACGCCCAGGCCGGGGACGCCGCGCAGGGCCGCGCTGGAGGAGAGCAGGATCACCGAGGCGCCGTCCGGGAGCAGCGGCAGTGCCTTCTGGACGGTGAAGACGGTGCCCTTGAGGTTGATGGAGGTGGTGCGGTCGTACTCCTCCTCGGTGATCGTGCCGAGCAGGCCGAAGTCGCCGACGCCCGCGTTGGCCACGACGATGTCGAGGCGGCCGCTGCGCTCGGTGATCCCGGCGAAGAGCCGGTCGAGGTCGTCGAGTTGCGATACGTCGCTCTGGATCCCGATGGCGCGGTCGCCGATCTGCTCGACGGCGCTCTTCAGCTCGGCCTCGCGGCGGCCGGTGAGGTAGACGGTGGCCCCTTCGGCGGCGAACCGGCGGGCGATGGCCAGGCCGATGCCGGTGGAGGCCCCGGTCACGAGGGCGGTCTTGTTGTCCAGCTGTCCCATGACATTCTCCGATGCTTGATGTAACTGTTGTTGTTACGATTCAGGGTGCGAGAAGCGCCGCCCCACCGCGATCCGCGGCCGAAGCTAGGCGTCTCTCAGTACGTCGCGCAGCACGTCCTCCAGCGTGGTTCTCGCCAGTTCCGCGCGGAGAGCGGTCTCGACACCGTCGTAGGCGGCGCCCAGCACCGGTGCTATGCCCCGGCCCACGACGCACTCGGGGTCGGGCGCGGCGGGGTGCAGGGCGAAGACCGGCCCCGGCTCCACCGCTTCGTAGACGTCGAGCAGGGTGATCGTCGACAGGTCCCGGGACAGCGTCCAGCCGGCCCCGGCACCCCTGCGCGAGTCGGCCAGCCCGGCCTTGCGCAACTGGGCGAGCAGGCGCCGGATCACCACGGGGTTGGTGTTGACGCTCGTCGCTATCTGCTCGGAGGTCGCGACCTCATGCCCGCGGCGCTGATACAGCCCGATCCAGGTCAGGGCGTGCGCGGCGACGGTCAGCCTACTGTTGGCCCCCATGCCGTCCACCACCTCCCCTCTCGTTGCAACAATAACAGTTACGACTGACTTCGGCGAGTGCCCAGGGCCGGTTCCCGGGCGCCTCGGCGGTCTCCGTCACCGCCGGTCGCCCATGGCGCGGTGGTCGTCGAGCGAGGCCAGGCGGCGGGCATCGGGGCTCGTGGGATCGGCGGTGCCGACCAGGAGGTTCTGGCCGGGAGCGTTCTGGACCTCGAACGTCTGGTACGTGAGTGTCAGCCGTCCGGCCCTCGGGTGGTGGAAGGTCTTGGCCCTGCTGCCCAGGCGGCCGACGTCCTGGCGGCTCCAGAGCTCCGCGAACTCCTCGCTCCCGGCGAGCAGGCCGTCGATCAGGGCGCGCATGCGCGGATCGTTGCGCTCGTGGCCCTGGGCCAGCCGCAGCGTGGCGACGGTGTCACGGGCCACGGTGTGCCAGTCGGCGAACAGTTCGCGGGCGGCCGGGTCGCAGAACAGGGACCGGGCCATGCCCCGGGGGTCCGCGAGCGGGGAGAGCAGGGCGTCGGCGAGCGCGTTCGAGGCGAGGACGTCCAGGCGCCGGTCGATCACGTACGCCACCGCCCCGGAGAAGGCGCTCATCAGCTGCAACAGCTCCGGGGCGACCCGCTCCTCGCCCGGGGACGTCCGGTGTCCCGGCACGAGCCCGGCCAGGCGGTAGGCGTGCCAGCAGGCGTCGGGCTCCAGCCGCAGGGCCCGCGCGAGCGCGTCGACGACCTGGCCGGAGGGGTGCCGCTCGCGGCCCTGTTCCAGACGGGTGTAGTAGTCGGCACTGACTCCGGCCAGGACGGCGACCTCTTCGCGCCGCAGTCCGCTGACGCGGCGGCCCCGCGAAAGGGGCAGCCCCACGTCGGCCGGGCCGATCCGGGAGCGACGTGCCAGCAGAAATTCCCCCAGTTCATTGCCGCTCATGCCCCGATCGTACGCCGCCGGTTCCTGGGAGTGGGGCACCCAGGAAGCCCCGTCCTGCCGCATGCACGGAACCGGACACATGCTGGTGGCACCGGCCGTCGCACCGCGCGGCCGTCGTCGTCTCGAAGGGAAGACCATGTCCAACCCATCCACCACGGCCGCTTCGAAGGTGGTCCTGATCACCGGAGCCGGCAGCGGTATCGGCGAGGCCACCGCCCGCACGCTCGCCGCCGCCGGCCACCACGTGGTTCTCGGGGCACGGCGCACCGACCGCCTGTCCGCCCTCGCCGAGGAGATCGGGGCCCGGGGCGGCAGCGCCCTCCCACTCGCCCTGGACGTGACCGACCTGACCGGCGTGCGGTCCTTCGTCCAGGCCGCCCACAACCGGTACGGGCACGTCGACGTCCTGGTCAACAACGCCGGTGTCGTGCCGCTGTCGCGCCTGGACGCGTTGAGGGTCGACGAGTGGAACCGCATGATCGACGTGAACCTGCGCGGGGTCCTGCACGGCATCGCCGCCGTCCTGCCCGTCATGCGGGACCAGCGCCACGGGCACATCGTGAACATCTCCTCCGTCTCGGGACTGCGGGTCGATCCGACCGCGGCCGTCTACAGCGCCACCAAGCACGCCGTACGCGCCCTGTCGGAGGGTCTGCGCCAGGAGAGCCGGGAACTGCGGGTCACCGTGGTCAGCCCGGGCCTGACCCGGAGCGAGCTGACCGGGTCCATCGGCGACAGCGGGATCAGGGACGCGGTACGGGAGCAGATGGGCATCGCGATCCCCGCCACCGCGATCGGCGAAGCGATCCGCTACGCCATCGACCAGCCCGCCGACGTGGACGTCAACGAGATCGTCGTCCGGCCCACGGCCCAGAGATGAGCACACGCACGGGAGTCACGGAACGGCAGCACCGGTGGTGAGCGAACAGCAGGTACACGACTGGGTCGAAGGCTACGTACGGGCCTGGACCACCAACAGCAGGAAGGACATCGCCGCGCTGTTCACCCCGCACGCCGAATATCACGAATGGCCCTACGAGACCGACTGGATCGGCCGCGAGGCGATCATCGAGGGCTGGATCGGCCGCGTGCCGTGGCAGGAGGGCGGCTGGGAATTCGAGTGGTCCGTCCTTACCGTCAACGGCGACACCGCCGCGATCGAGGGCACCGGCCGCTATGCGGAGCTGGGCACCTTCGCCAACCTCTGGACCGTGACCTTCGACGGGAACGCCAGATGTGCCATGTTCCGCATGTGGAACAACCAGGTCTGAAACGCGGGTGGGCACCGCAGGAGTCCGGCGAACGGAATCCGGTCAAAGGCGCGCCGCTCCGACGGACATCCTCCACTCCGGCCGTATGTCAGGCGCCGGACGCGACCGTGTCCCGCCAGCGCCGGTTGGTCTCCGCGACGACTGCCACCAGGTCGGTGTACGGCTCGTCCCACGGGTCCTTGAGCCCGAAACCGCGGTGCGGGTTCTCCAGCCAGCCGCACCAGTGCCAGCCCAGGCACCACGGCCGGGCCGCGAACGTGTCGGCGATCATCCGGTAGCCCTCGCCGCGCCCGGCCTGGTCGCGCGCCGACCCGGTACGCGAGGGGCTCATGACCGTCGGGCACCAGTCGCCCGTGTCCGCCACGAGGATCGGCAGCCCCGTGCGCCCGTGCCACACGTTGAACCGGTCGGCGACCGCGTCGATCGCCGACCGGTCGACGGCCGGGAAGGTCTGCAGGCTGAGCACGTCTACGTGGGCGGCGGCCGCGTCCAGCACCTGTGCCGGAATCCCGGCCCGCGTGCCGTAACGGTCGCCGAGGACCAGGTGGTTGGGGTCGTGGCGGCGGATGGCCCGGGCCGCGACCCGGTAGTAGGCCTCCGCGATCTCCCCGAGCTCGTCCTCCGGGTAGCCCGCGCCTGCCGGGTGCCGTGCCCAGGCCGGGGCGTCGACGAGGAAGTAGCCGATCAGGTCGGGGTCGTTCGGCCGGCACCGGGTCCGGGCCAGGTGGTCGCACCACTGCGCGAACGCCTCGGACCGGGGGTCGCGATAGGCCGGGTGACCGTTCCAGTACTCGATCTCGGCCACCCGCAGGGACAGTGTGTAGGGCAGGCCGGCACCGGCCGCCTCGTCGTCGGGCAGGCCGTCCGAGTGGCCGAGGTCGACCGCGTCGTGGGTGGCCGACAGCCCGCTGCCGCTGACGGATGTCCCCCTGGCGCCATGAATCGCCATCGGGATGAAACGTCCAGCGCGAAGTACCCGTGCTCGGCCATGCCCGTCCCTCTCCCGATCGCCGTGTTTGCCGACCACGAGCGACAGCACTCTGAGTGTCCGTTGCAGTTCGAGTTGAGAGTGTGCCTGGTGACTACCTCGATGATGAACGTTTGGGGTGCGGGATGCCGGGACGTTGCGTGAACGTTGATCTTGAGGTTTCCGTGCGCTGGTGCGGCAGGCTCGGGTGTTCCTCTTCGAGTGCTCGGCGTTCTCTTGCAGCTTGTTCCTTCATCTGGTCGTCGGTGCGCCGGCTGTGCCCGAGGGCGCCTTCCCACTTCACGTATTGGGGTTCCTTGTCCCGGAGGAGGACGGGCTTGAGGTGGCTGTGGAAGAGGAGCGTCAGACCCTGGTTGCGGCGGATTCGGCTGAGCCAGAGTGCGCTCTTCTCGTGTCGGGCGAGCCGGTTCGCGGCGATGCCGGGAAGGGTGCAGCGGACGCGGCCGGGTGTGTAGGTCGACAGCGGGCGGCTGGCTGGGCGCCAGGCGTCGGCGAGGGCCCAGTGCGCGACGGCGTCGCCGTGTCGATCGGGGTCGTTGTAGGGGATCCGTCGGGCGACTTCCGCGAAGACGACGACGCGGCGCCCGGCTCCGGGGTAGGCGGGCTGGGTGACCTGCAACCACAGGCCGTTGCGAACGAGCCGACCCGAGGGAAGTCGCAGTACGCCTGCGGCCGCAGGCTCCCAGGCTGTGATCACGGGATGAGCGTAGCCCCTTTGTTCTACTGGCCTGTTCACTGGAATCGGGGACGTTCACCGGGCTAGTGCTCTGACCGCACAGGTTCACCGAGTTGAGTGCGCTCAGTCGGGCCGTGCCGCCTTCCACGTCCACGACGTCCGGCGGGGCAGACCTCTCTGATCTTGTATGACCGCTCGGGTAGGGTGACGCGACAGTTCTGAGGGGGAGTGAAAGATGAAGTGGTCTGCACTGCGAGCGGTGGCCATGTTGGGTTTGTCAGGGGCACTCATCACGGGATGCAGTGATTCTGGAGGCGTGAATCGTTCGGACCAGCCCTCGGCCTCTCCCTCGCCGTCGACTGAGTCGGTCTCGACGAAGGCGGAAGCCGCCCAGAAAGTGAAGCTCGCCCTTGAGGAGCGCATCTCGGCGGATGAACAGCAGTTCGGTTCGGGCACGAACTCTCCCTGCTCAACGTCGTCGCCTCAGATGTTCACTGCGAAGTGCAAGGCAGCAGCCGAGGCCACGTCCGATGCTGCCGACCTGGCCCTGAGCGAGATCAATGGGCGCCAAGGATTCGCGACACTCGATTCCGTTGCCCGGAAGCTCCAAGACGCGGTTCGTACCTACGAAACGCTGGGATGCGCCACGGGACCGACGGCAGCGGACACGCGCGCGGCATGCCTGAAGCCGGCTGCTGTCATCGCGGAGGGGTTCGTGGACCTGCGGGGCGGGGCCAATTTGGGTCTGGCCGGTAAGTAGTTCCGGCAGAAACGCGGAAGCTGGCGCGTTGTCCCATTCGGCGAGGGCCGCGCCCAGTCGGACGGCGACCTCGGGCAGGGTGTGCTTGGCGCCGACGAGCCAGCGCAGGTACGGCTCCGCTCCCTGGAGCAGGCCGGAGCGCGGGTGGGCCACCACCAGGGCGCGGTGGGTGCCGCGCTCCAGGAGGTGGCTGATGAAGTCGATGTCGACTTCCCCCTCGGGCGCGGCAACGTGTCCGTTGACGAAGGCGCCCTGCGTGGTCGTGCAGCAGTTCCAGCCGTGGACGATGGGGCACCGCTCGCAGGCGAGCGTGCCGTACATCTCCGGGAAGCGCCGCTGCCCCTCGCCATCGAGGGCGACGACGTCCCCGGCGAGCGGGATGTTCTTGCGGCACAGGCAGCACCTGATGCGGAACGCGACGGACACGGTGGAGCTCCCCTTCAGCCTGCGGGCCGGACCTGCTCAGCCTGGCAGCCGGCCCCGGTTCCGCGCCGTCGCCATGCCGCGCACGATGTTCCGGGTCGGCAACCGTGCAACACGTGGTGCAACAGAGATCTGAACCACCCCGGTGTTTCGGCCCTGACCTGCACGAACTGTTCTGTTGCAGTGAACGTTGAGCGGTTCTCATCGAAGGTTGAGCACCTGTGACTGAGCAGCCGAGTTGACGCCGGTTGCCAGGCCAGCTGCACATTTGATCTTCGTGTGCAGTAGCAGTCCGCGCCGACAAGCGGTTTCGCGCCCGGCACCAGCGTCTTTGCCGCTTGTCGAAGGTCGGCAGAAAGCCTCGCCGTGATGGAAAGACGTTCCGCACCAAGCCGTCCGGTTCGGAGCGTCCTCGGTCTGCCACGCCCAGGAGCACGATGGGCCAGATCCAGAGGGGGCGTCGCCGCTTGCGGTCTAGAAGTAGGAGGCCATCAGGTTGCGGTCCACTGTGATGGTGTCGCGGTCCAGCGCGGGTAGCCTCAGGTGGTCACAGATCAGCTGGGTCAGCTGCTCCTCGTAGTTCTCGTTCTCGTAGTCCCACCCGGCCGCCGTGATGAGGGGGGCCATCTCATTGGGCCAGTATTCCCCGCTGTCGGCGGGTCCTTCGTAGTCGATGCAGGACGAGATCTGGCCATCCTTGTAGTGGTATGCCTTGGGACCGTGGGCCTTGGCGATGCACGGGTTGGGGACGAACACCATCAGCTCGGCGCCCAGGGGGCACAGCTTCCGGTAATCGATGTCGTCGAAGTCATCGCGAGACGGGTCGAACATGTGGTGCACGATCACACCCCAGTCGCCGGGCGCCGGGTCGTTGCCGTAGGCGAACGGCGGCCGGTGCTGTGCGATCAACCCTTCGGTCATGGCGGTGAGGCCGACGCCCTTGAAGTACACCAGGACGGTTTCGTCTTCCCCGTACCGGTCTTCTTTTATCCAAGCCATTACGCCGCAGTCGATCCAATCTGTCATGCCCCGCACCGTAACTGGCACCACTGACATATCTTCGGGCCACCTATGGTGCTCGCCCGGGCCGACTGGAACACTCACGGGCCAAATGCGGCGCTCAGCCGCAGCGCCGAACCGCGCGAGGCCGGACGAGTGGAAAGAGGAGCCTGCCCGCTGGGGGCCATGGGCGGCACCCTGCCCGATCAGAGAAGCAGAGACCCTGGACACCAAGCGCACCAAGCGGGTCAAGGCCCGCATGGACCAGCGCACCCGCGAGCGCCTCCCTGCCCTGGAGACCTTCGCCCGTGCGGCGGCCGACCACCACCGTCACCGCCTGGCGGGCCTGGAAGCCTTGCGCGCCGTGCCACCGGGCGCGGCCTTCACCGCTGGCGGCGCCGTCTTCGTCCGCACCAAGAACGGCGGCGCCGGCGCCCGCGACGCGGCCGACACGCTCCTGCACTTCGACCTCGCCGAGCACCGCGCCTTCTGGGCCTGGGCAGCGGTGGAGTTCCTGCGCCACACCGGCGCCCGCATCGAGGAGATGCTGGAGATCAGCCACCACGCCCTGGCCCAATACCGCCTTCCCACAACCGGCGAAATCGTTCCCCTGCTCCAGATCGCCGCCTCCAAGACCGACCAGGAGCGCGTCCTGCTCGTCAGCCCCGAGCTCGCCGACGTCCTGGCCACCATCGTCCGACGGGTCCGCGACCCGCGTACCGGCGCTATCCCGCTGCTGGACGCCTACGACCACGAAGAACGCATCTGGAGCCCGCCCACCCCGCTGCTCTTCCAGTGGGTCCGCGCCGGAGAGCCCTCCCGCATGACCGGCGAATTCATCCGACGCGCCCCGGCCGAGGTCCTTGCTTACATCGGCCTCACCGACACAACCGGCCGCCCCACGGACTTCGCCCCGCACGACTTCCGGCGCATGTTCATCACCGACGCCATCCGCTCCGGCCTGCCGCCCCACATTGCCCAGGTCATCGTCGGCCACACCAACATCAACACCACCATGGGCTACAACGCGATCTACCCCACCGAGACCATCGAGGCCCACCGCGCCTTCATCACCCGGCGCCGCACCCTGCGCCCCGCAGAGGGGTACAGGACCCCCACCGACACCAAGTGGGATGACTTCCTCGGCCACTTCGAACGCCGCAAACTCTCCGTCGGCACCTGCGCCCGCGCCTACGGCACCGCCTGCGTCCACGAACACGCCCCGTTGACTGAACGAACCAGGTTGATTGTGCAGTTCAGGGCACAGGTGAGGTTGCGGCCCAGTACGGTCTGCGGTCGTGATGAACGATCGTGTGCCCGAGCGGGATCTGTCGAGGTTGGCCGTTCCTCGGTGGGGTCGGCTGGTGGAGACCGGCGACCGGTACGAGCCCTACCGGCTCGTCGACGCCGACGGCGCGGCCGTGGCGCCGGTCGCGGTGTTCTTCCAGGAACTGCTCGCAGCCGGGAAGGCGGCGGCGACCGTCCGCTCCTACGGCATGGACCTGCTGCGCTGGTGGCGATTCCTTCTCTGCACCAAGTCAAGCGAGGCGATCGCGGAGGGTCTTCCTCGGACGGCTGCGCTGCGTGAACTCCGTGAGGGAGAATGTTCGGCATGACGACTTGAAGAGCACCGGCCGGGCGAGAGCGTTGGCGACAGGTAGGGGACTGGAGCACGGTTCCAGATGGTGATCGACGGGTCTGTGCCACTTGCAGAACACCCGTCTGCTCGTATCAGTATCGCTTCCATCCGCCCGAGTCATCCATGTTCGAGCGCTGCATCGGGCTCGCTTGGTGTTCCAACTGCAGGGTCTACTCCGGCAACATGGTCTACGTTCCGCGGCAGCAAGTCCTTGTCGACCTCCTCGCCTCTCTGCCTCCTGACCAGCGCGAGCGGCTCCTACGTTCGGAAACGCGAGTGATCGAGCTCTTGGACCGCCGGGCCAGAGGCGGCAAGGCTTAGGGACGGCGGCAATCCGCTCGCCCGTCGTTTGCCCGACCGCTTACGGTCTGCGCATGACGAGGACCACGCCGGCCAGACCGGTGTCCGTGGAGGCCGTGTTCCCGGAGCTGGCCCACTACCGAGCTCGGACAACCCGGTTGCACCCCAGACCGGGGCGGCCCGGCATGCACGACAGTCACGTCGGCGGGCCGATGCTGTGGCCGGACAGCGAACCCTGGCTGCTCTGCCACGAGCCGCACCAGCGCGAGAGCGAGGGTTACGCACCCGAGGAGATCCGCAGCGCCCGGGCCGCAGGGGTCTGGCCGCCGAGCCGGCCATGGCCCCCTGCAGCAACTCGCGGACTGGACGGTCCGGTGCCCTTCGTGGGGCTGGCCCAGTTCTTCCACCGGGACGTCCCGGGCCTTGCCTGCGGACCCGACAACGCGGACCTGGTGCAGCTCTTCCGCTGCCCCTTCACCCACGGCCCGCACCTGGAGCGCCGCTACCACCTGCGGTGGCGACAGGCCGGGCAGACCGAGCAAGCGGAACGCTTCCTTGCTGATCCGCCCCACGTGCCCCTGCTTCGATGGGAGCACGAACTCCCCGAGCCCTGCGTCCTGTACCCGGAAGAGGTGGACACCTACCCCTGGGCGGAGGACGACACGCTGCCCGCCTCGCTGATCGCGCGCATCGACGCGTGGGACGACGCCCAGGTAGCGGAACACGGCCCCAACGCCCCCAGCTACCAGTACGACCTGTCGATCCCGCCCGGTTGGCGCGTCGGCGGCTTCCCCAGCTGGGCGTCGACGGGCCCGATAACCATCGACTGCGCGTCCTGCACAACCCCCATGCGGCTGCTGCTGACGGCCGAGGGCTACGAGATGGACGCTGGCTCGCACAGCTGGATGCCACTGGAGGACCGTGACCCGACCCTGAGCGGGAAGACGTCGATCCGGGGTGGCCAATCCGTTGCCCAACCCACTCGGCTCCGCTTCGGCCGGGACCGGGACCTGCACGTCTTCACCTGCCCGGCCGACCCCGGACACGCGCCCAAGTGGGTGCTCGCCTGAGTCGTTTGACGGCTTCTCTGCACCGAGTCAAGTGGTCGGCTCGACGGGCCTTCACCGGGTTCTGGGTGAGAGCCAGTCGTCTGTGTCGCGATGGCGGCCGAGGCCGACTGCGGCGAACTCGTCGACGTGATTGCCCTTGGCGGCGCCGAGCCACCGCAGCGCCTGGGAGATAGGAGTGCCGGTCATCGGCGACGGCCCCCCTTCGGCCAGGCGCAATGGGCCAAGGGCTACCTGGCCTGCATCCCAGACCTGGGCGGTCGCTCACCCGCGAGCACGAGCTAACCGACATGGGCTGGGACATCATGCGGGCGTTCGAGCGGCTGCTGGACAGCCGCCCGGAGATCACCGACGGCTCCGTCAACGGAGTCAACATCGCCGCCGAGGCAGGCGTCTCCCGAGCGTCCTACTACCGCTCGCCCGTCGCCGGCGCCATCAAGGAAATCCTCGCCGCCCCCAACACCAAGCGCCCCGAGGTCGACGAGCTCAAGGCCGGGGTGACCCGGCTGCGGAGGGAACTGCGCGAGTTCCGCCGAGAGAAGGCCGAGGAAGTCCGGGAGCTGAAGACCACCGTCGCTACCTACGCGAACCAGATCCAGGTCCTGGCCTTGCGCCATGCCGAGCTGGAGGTCGACGCGTCGGCCCTTCGCGGCCAGATCGCCGACGCGACCGGCGGCACTGTCAGGTCGCTTCGGAAGCAGTCAGCTTCCCTGCCCTGATCACCGCGACCACCGATGGCGTCGATCTGATGATCCGGGTTCTGGTCGGCGGTGGAGACCTGCGCGTAGCCGATGAGCCTGTGTCGGATCTATCTGACGCACCGTTCATCGACGTTGACTCGACGCGAGTTGCCGACACAGGGCACCTGCGGGTTCTCCGCGGCGCCGCCGAGTGTCGGCAGACGTTTGCCGGCACTTGGCGAGGTTGGAGTTTGGACCGGCCATCAGATGGCTTGCCTCAGTCGTCAGCTGGTTCGGATGTTGGTGCCGACGGTCGTCCCATGCCGCTGAGGCCCAATCTGTGCCCGAGGCTGACCCCTTGGCTGTAGATGGCGGCGCCCTCGGCGAGGCGGAGCTGCTCCCACGCCTGCAAGGCGGCGTCTGCGGACGGTGCTTGCTGCAGTGCGTGGAAGAGGGTGATGGCGTCGGCGGCCGCCTTTTCCGCGCTGGCAGCGGTGTGTGGCCGGACCACGAAGGCGGCATCCCCGGTCAGCAGCATCCGGTCGTTGCGCATCTTGGAGACGCGGCCGTCGAGGATCGCTTGCAGGAAGGGCTCGCGGGTGTGTTCCACAAGCGCGCGCAGAGGCTGTGGCAGTGTCGACCGTGCGCGGGCCAGGAGGTCGCTGCGGACTTGGGGCGCGATCAGCCCCGGTGGCAGCGAGAGGCCGTGGCTGATGCCGTTTCGGTCTGTGGTGATGCGCTCGAGTTCGGGTGCGTCGGCCCGTACGTACCAGACCCAGTTCATCCGGCGATGGCCCGGTAT
>NZ_JBVJMV010000077.1:0-1126 GCF_055584025.1 Streptomyces sp. NPDC104309
CGGTTGAGATCAGCTGGATGAACCGCCGGATGCGTGACCCGCATGTCCGGTGGTGTGAGAGGAGGGACGGGCGACCCGTCCCTCCTACTCGATTCAGCGAGGCCAATCACGGGGTGTCGGCAGCATCGGCCAACGCGCTCTGTGCCTCGCCTGATCGTCCACTGAGGTCCGGCCTGGGTCACTGCTGTTCGCGCTTGTCGGTGTCAGCCGCTGATGTCAGCGCGGAAGGGCCTCCTTGACAGATCCAACCCGGCGCACTGGGGCCGCACCTGGGACAAGAGCCGTCAGAGCGGGTTGAGGCGGGCCTTGAGCAGGCAGAACTCATTGCCCTCGGGGTCGGTAAGAACGTGCCACTGCTCCTTACCGGTCTGGCCGATGTCGGCGGGGCGCGCCCCGAGCTTCAGGAGGCGTTCCAGCTCGGCGTCCTGATCGCGGTCGGTGGCATTGACGTCGAGGTGCAGCCGGGGCTTCCCCGGCTCCGGCTCGTCCCTGCGGCTGAGGATGATCGTCGGCTGCGGGCCGCCGAACCCTTCGCGCGGGCCGATCTCAAGGGTGCCGTCCTCTTCGCGATCGAGCACGACGAAGTCCAGGACCTCGCACCAGAACCGCGCCAGCACCTCGGGTTCGCGGCAACCGAGCACGAGCTCACTGATACGACATGCCATTGACGAAACCTACTCTCAGCGTGGGAACTGCTGATGCGGCCGCGCGCGGAGCTCTTGGGCTCCCCGCAGTGGACGCGCGCTCGAGACCGTACCGGGCGAGGCGAGCAGGTGCGAAGGGTTATTGGGAGCCTCACCTCGCAGCCTCAGCCCACCACCTTCCCCGGCTCCCCACGCACACCACAACGGACCCGCGGTCGGGAACGGCGCCTCCTCCATCCCGGTGCCGGCCGATCCCCCGCCGGAGGCACTGTTCTGACCTCGGCTGTGCCGTCTCGGTCCAGTTCCGGCCTGGTCTTCGCCCCTTGTGGGCGCGGGCGGGCGACGGCGCGCGGCCCCGGTGACGAAGGCAGGGAGGGGCGGCGGGGGGGGGGCCCCCCCCCCCCCCCCCCCGGGGGGGGGGGGGGCCCCCCCCCCGCGGGGGGGGGCGGGCGGGGGGCGCGCGGGGGGGGGGGGGGGGGTGT
>NZ_JBVJMV010000077.1:1136-23049 GCF_055584025.1 Streptomyces sp. NPDC104309
GTTTGGCGCGGGGGGGGGGCGCGCTGGCGCCCCGGGCGGGGGGGCGGGCGGGGGGGGGGGGGGGGGGGGGGGCCGCCCCCCCCCCCGGGGGGCGGGGGGGGGGGGGGGGGGCGCCCCCCCCCCCCCGGCGCCGCCGCGCTGAGGAGGTGGAGCATCGCGCTCGCGTTGGGGCTCCGGCAGGGAGAAGCGCTCGGGCTGCGCTGGGCTGATGTCGATACTGCCAACGGCGCCCTGCGGGTCCGGAAGAACCCTCTGCGGCCGAAGTACCTGCACGGGTGCGGCGGCGACTGCGGCACCAAGCCGGGCTACTGCAAGAAGCGGGTCAGGAAGTACGAGGACACGGCCAACACGAAGTCGCGCGCCGGCCGCCGCGTCATCGGTGTCCGCGAACGAGTCGTGATGCAGATCACGGGCCGGTCATCCACGGCGATGGCGGCCCGGTCTCAGCACGTGACGGGCGGCATTCTCGCCGACGTCGCGCAGCGGGTCGGGGGACTCATCCGGGAAGTGGCCAACGACGCTTGCGCCGGTGGCGCGGAGGACTCCGAAAAGTCTCGTTGAGCCTGCAGATGAGACTACGAACGTCGAAGGGCCCCACCGCAAGCGGTGGGGCCCTTCGACGTATTGCCCGGTGAGAGCAATGGCGGAGGATACGAGATTCGAACTCGTGAGGGGTTGCCCCCAACACGCTTTCCAAATGTTCGTCTGGGGGTTCTGGGGTGTGCGGGGGCGTCCTGACCTGCGGTTCAGCTGAGACGGGAGGAGGTCCCGAACGGTGCTGTACGCCGGTGAATGCAACCAGAACTGCAACCATGGATCACCGCGTTCTGCCTGATCACCACCCCACATGAGCACTGCTGGTTCGCTCATCCCTCCGTCGTGGAGGGCGGTTGCTTCGGAGGCGCGGTCTGCCGGGCCACGGCGTCGGCGATGGCCGCTATCAGCTCTTCGTTGTTGGCCCACAGCCAGCGTTTGAACTCCTCGCTGACAGCGGCCCCAAGAGTTTCCGGCACGCTTACCTCGTGCAGGTAGAGCCAGTCTGCGAAGGCTTTCGTCACGCCCTGCTCAACAGCGCGAGTCTCCTTGAACGAGGGCGTTGCGGGGCGCAATGGCCCAGGCTGGTCCGGCGTGAGTCCGCGGTCGGCCGTCGTTCCTTATCGAGTTTCGGGTGGTGGAGTGACCGACGCGTCCGGAATTGGGCCGCCCCAGGCTCGTTCTGTCACGTCGCCCCAGACGCCGGGGGCGACGGTACGGGGGTCCACGCCTTCGCTGGGTGTGCCGATCTTGTAAGTCCCGGTGGAGTCTTCGGAGCGGTCGTGCTCCTTGATCCAGAAGATTCGCCTGGTGAACTTGCCAGCTGAGTCATTGCTCGGGGCGTCGCGTTTGAGGGTCGAGTATCCGACGCGGCGGCCAGCTCCGTTCCAGGAAACCGGACGTGCCCGCGTGCCAGCCTCCGTGATGAGGGTCTCGCGCACGTAGTCGAATCCATCGATGTCCTCGCTCCAGACGATGCGTTCCTCGTGCTGGATATCTACTGGGTCCTTGCTCACGTGGATCCTTCCCGAGTGTCTGCAGTGGGTGCTCTGAAAGCGCGACCGGATGGCGGGGGAGGCGGCGTTACGGTTTGTGGCTGCCGCCCGCGGTGCGCAGATGCTGGCGGAACTGGTTACGCAACTGCCGGAGCGGAACGTCGCCGCCGAGCCGACGGAGGAACTCGCCGACCTCCCACGTGATCAGGCCGCCTTGGCGGGACAGGTAGAGGCCGACGTGGTCGATGCCGTACTCGTCGTCGTAGTCGAGGAGCAGGTAACCGGCCAGCTGGTAGATCTCGTCGCGGCCCAGGCGACGAGGGTCTTTGGTGGCTTTGCAGTCCAGCAGGAGGCCGTCGAGGATGTAGTCGGCGTCGGCTCCTCCGATGTCGCCACTGCCGGTGAACACCGGGCCGCAGACACGAGCTTTGGACGGCAGGCGGCGGAAGCCGGCGAATGGGCTGGCGGCGAGCTGCATCTGCTGGCCGACGTCTTCGAGTACGTACGTGGGGACGGCGCCTGTGAGGTCGTCCAGGTTGGTAGCGGGGGTCGCTCCGGCGAGCATGCTGAATCGGCGGATCTGACCAGTACGGGCAATGTCCTCGAAGAATCCCGCGACGAAGCACAGTCGGGTGAGCACGTCGTCGTCCACGCTCTCCGGGGCAGCGAGGTAGGCGTCGACCGCGGCCAGGAGCTGCTGTCCCGCGACGTGCAGGGCCTTCCGGCTCGCCGGCCCCGGAACCCCGCGGAGGTCCTCAGCGCCATCGAGGGCCCAGACGCCGAGGGCCACGGCGGGCCCCAGGCGTCCGCCTAGCGAGAGCCGGAGCCGATAGTCGATGGCGTGACCGAGTGCCGACCAGTTCGGATGTTGCACGTCGATGGGCTGGACGGGGTGCGGAAGACGGGTGATGCGTCCCAGGTAGTCGCGCACCAGGTTCTCGCTGTAAGGGAGGCGATGCGCCATGAACTGTGAGATGGGCGAGCCCTCGTACTTCAGTTGCCCGGTCAAGCTCAGTTCGATCATCGGCCGTCCGGCCACTGTGCCGTCGCGGCCCGTGCCGGCCATGGCGGTCTCGTAGGAGTCGATCCAGGCGATGCCTTCAGTGTCCAGCTGGTGACGGGCACGGGTGACCGCGACGTAGATCAGGCGGGCCTCGCTGGAGTTCAGCGGGCGCTGTAGGCCGTCATCATCGACGGAGGGGGCCATAAAGCCCTTGCCGATCCGTACGGAGGGCCACTCGCGGCCCTTGGCCTTGTGCGCGGTGGACACGGTGACCTTCGCGTCCTGCTCGGGAGAAAGCCGATCCACCGCGGAGATGATCTGGTCGGGCCCATAGGTGTCCACCAGCTGCACGATGGCTTTCAGGTCCTGAGCGGCTTTGTCCTGCTCGGCGTACTCCTGCACCTCGCCCCAGGAGCTGAACAAGAACAGCTCGGGATGGCTGGTGCGCTTTCCGGCTTTCAGCTCCATGGCGGCTTTCGCGATGCGATGCAGTGCGCTGCCGCCGCCGGTCAGTGCCACGGGGATGCCCAACTCCAGGAAAGCCAGAACTTCTTGCATGGCATCGGCGTTCCCTCGGCACAACACCGCGTCCGGGTGCGTCACCTTGTCGATACGTGAGGAGCTGGGGCCGTGCCCCGTGAGCTGCATCTCGGACTCGGCGTGCTTGAGCCAGCGGTTCGCCACCGTGGCGATGGCCGGACCGAAGCGGAAAGACTGGGTGAGGTGGAGGTGATCGGCCGGAAAGCCGGTCATCACGTCCCGCGCGCTGCGCCATCCGTAGATTTGTTGGGCAGGGTCGCCGACGCAGATCCGCTGTGCCTCCTGGGCGAGGAAGACTTCCTCCAGGACGGGGTTGGTGTCCTGGGCCTCGTCCAGCAGGACGAAGTCGGCTGGCAGCACCGGCTCGGTCATCGCCCACAGCTTCATGTAGTGATCGTGCTCGAACCGCAGTTTGCCCGCGGCGGAGCAGATGTCCTGCCACGCTCGATGCGCGTAGGGGAGCAGAGTGCGCGCGACGAAGTCCTGCGCCTGGTCGTCGAGGCCGTTGACCCACTCCATGTGGCGGGCCATGACCTGCCGGTCGGTCGTGTAGCAGAACCTGCGGATCATGCCCATCACGAGGCGCGCCTGGTGATTGACCTTGATGCGGCGGGAGTTGACGTCCAGATCGCGGGTGATGCCTAGCATCTGGGCGGTGTGCTTGGCGGGGATGCGTGCCGAGTTGTTCAGACGCTCACGGTAGTGATGCCCCACTGCCTGAAAGGCGAGGGAGTGCGCGGTGCGGCATTCCACGTTTGGCCCGAATCGGCCGCGGGCGTCGTCGGCGATCGACCGGTTGAAGGCGACATACAGCCCGCGCTTTCGGGTCGCAGAGCCCATCAGGATCAGCGTGGACGTCTTGCCTGTTCCGGCGCCGGCGACCAGCGCCAAGTCCCGTCCAGAGGCGAATAGTTCGCGGGCAGCCTGCTGCTCTTCGGTTGGCTCTATGGCCACAGGAGTCCTCTCTGGGAAGCGCGGCTTTATGTACCGCAGGCGGCAGAGTGCCCCTTCTCGTGACTAACCGTCAATGCGGTCTTACGTACGGTGGCGTGATCGCGACCTTCGGCGTTCTCTCGGGGGACGCAGGGGCCTCCGTGGCGAACCCCTCCCTGAGGTGCGCCCCTGGTACGGGAGGCGGGACAACTTGACGTTGCACAATGCGAGTTACGTGCAGCGTGCTACCTTTGGTGCCGCCTGCGACGCGTGGAGCGGAGCATGGTCACTTCAGGGTTCCCTCTGAGGTAGGCAACGTGGAGGCCACGCTTCCTCACGCCGCAGACCATGCCGAGTGCCGCGTTGCCGCCGAAGACCACGCTGGGGCTTACCTCAGAAGTGTCGGAGGGGATGCGCCTGACGGCTTGAGTCGTCCGACCTCCCGGGCACGGACCACATTCGTGTGGCACCCGGGAGCGAGCAGGACGATCAGTGAATCCACTGTTCCGTGCTCCTTTGGCGTGCCCGATTACGCCCAGGAGGGCAACGGAACATGACCGCGATCTTTGAAGAGACGGCCGCGCCCCACGATCACGTACCTCCGCGACCGGTGGACAAGCTTCCTGAGCTTGCTCCGATCGCTGCCCGCCGAAAGGCGGCGGAGAAGCTCGTCGACGCGTTCGATCTAGCGCCGGAGGCAGCCGCTTGTGTCGCCAACGCCGTAGTGGACCCGGCTGAACTTCGTCGGTCGATCGAGACTCCGACGGCGTTGGCCATCACGGGCGGAACCCTTCTCGCGGTTCGTGCGCGCGTATGGACGCGCCGTGCGCTGCCCGACATCCGTAACCCCCGCATCGGCGACGCCCGCCGCCATCCCATTGCGATCGAACCGGGAACGGACGAGGAGTCCCGATTCGCGCCCGTGGATGACCCCACCAGCACCGGCACCACGCCACACCTCGAAGTGGAAATCGAATCAGCCGAGCACATGGCGTGGGCATCGGCCCTCGCTGCCCGCGCTGTACTTGATGCGAACGACTGGCGGTACTCGATCCGCAACCAGGGCGTGTTGACCGAGGTGTGGCTTGTCGCAAACCGCTACAGGCATACCTCTGAGGAGAGCCCGGACCTGTGGGCCGTGACCACCGCCGAGGGATCATCACGTACTACGGCCGCCCACGACCTTCTGGGAGACGGCAACAGCGTCGATGTCGTCGTGAAGGCCGAGTCCGATACCTTCATGAGGGGCCGCATCAAGGAGCTGAACACGGCCTTTGAGCAGGGCCCCACGGTCAAGCAGTCCGAGGCGCTGCGCTGCGAGACTATGCCGGCGCTGATTCTTGTCGGCTACCGACCGCTGCCCGGCGGGCCCGACCGCTTCTCCTCCGCGGTTAAGTCGCTCGTCGCGCTGAGGCACGTCGACGCCCCGAAGGAGTGGGGCGAAGGACCGGAACTCGAGTCACTCGCGGACGAGGCGCTGACCGTTATGGAGGACCGGCGGATCCTCACCCCTCTGCGGCGTAGGTGGTTGGCCGGCGCCATCAGCCGTTCGCAGGCAGAGACTGCCCATCTGCCGACGGACCCGGCTATCAGGGCAGCCGAGATCATTGCCCTGTTCACCAGCAACGACCAGGCTGTTCGGGATGCGATTCGAGACGCTGTGACCCGCCAGTCGACGCGCAAGCGCATCACAAAGAATGTCCGTGTCAAGCTCGCGGTGGCGCTGATCGTGAGGTCCGTGGCCGGAGAAGGCGCGAGCCCTGACCGGGTGCGTCGCTATATGCAGCATGGATTCGTCTCCGTGCGTGACAATCACTTCAAGCCCACGCATCGTGATGCCGACGTGGTGCTCGAGGACGCCCTCCGTGAGTTTGACGCCGACCCGGCGGGAACCGCTGGCCAGGCCCGCCTTGAACTCGCAGCTCGCGCCGCATATCCGCTCATTGCCACGCTGTCGTTGTGGGCGGATCGTGGCACGAGCAACAACCCGAACGCCGATGACCGACGCCGTCCGGGTGAGGTTATCGACACCATGCTCACGTCCCGCCTGGGAATCCAGCAGCTGCACCGGGCCATCGCCGACCACAACGACGGCCGCTCTGCTCTGCGCGCAGTCAACGAAGACGGCACGATTCGGCTTACCGATGACCGTGCGCAGGATCAGACCCTGAGCGATGTGTACCTGCGCTCGACGTTCCCGAAGGCCGGCTCCCCAGCCCGGCCAACATCCATGGACACCCCTGACGACGCGTTGCGCGACGCTGCCGCCGCCTTCGGCGCCGCTGTACGTCAGCTCGAAGAGGCGGTGGCTGCTCTGCGAGGAGTCAAAGCGGGCGATGGAACGGATCACGTCGAGACCGTTGGCATCGACCTCAGCCACGTCAAGGAGTGGAAGGGCGTCCTGGACGCGGCCGGTGCCGACCTCGACTTCTGGGGGCGAATTTGGGAACGACGCAACCGCAGGGCAGGCCACACGACCGGCAGGCGGGAAGACAGCTGGACCGCTGAGTTCCTCGACAGCCCTGACGAAGCAGTTGAGGAGTGGAACGACGAGGATGCTGCTGAGGTTGCTTCATGACCCCCGGGAAACTCGCGTCCCTCGCAGCGTATGCAGGGGAGTGGTTGCGCAGCGACGGGCCATCCGGGGCCCTGCCGTTCGGCCCGAAGGCCGACTTCATCGCGAGTCGGGCGGTCTACGTGGTGTGTGGCTGGTCAGGCCGAGTTCTCTATGTCGGGTCAACCACTGTTGGCATCGCTACTCGGTTTGCCCAGCACGCCAAAGACGTCAGCAAGACGCTCGACTGGACCACCGCGTACGTCATCCCGCTCAAGGACGAGACTCCGGTTCGGTCTGTCCGTCGCATCGAGGGCCGTATTGGACTGGCCATAGGACCTGAGCGAAACAAGGCGCTGCCTCGCATCACTGTTGCCCGTTAAGGTCGCTGCCTTCTCTCCCGACGCTACGTTGGGAGAGAAGGCGCTTTTGCTCTATCCAGCTCCTGGTGTCGTTCCGTGCTCCAAGTAGGCGGTCACGCCGCTCTCGTGGGCCCGCATGCCGGCGGTGATGCGGCGAACGAGCCGGGGGATGGTGAGTTCGGCCAGCTCGTCGGCGTGGTGGAAGTCGTAGCTGCGGAGCTCGTCGGCTTGCAGGCTGATCTGGCCCAGGAGGTCCGGGCTCAGGCGGCCGCCATCGAAGAGGTAGAGGACCTTGTCGCCCTCGCCAGGGTTCGGTGCCCAGTCCACGACGAGCAGGGAGCCGATAGGGGGCTTGATGCCCAGTTCTTCGTGGACTTCGCGGACGCAGGCTTGCCGTGGGGACTCGCCTCGCTCGACGTACCCGCCGGGGATCTCGCGGTAGTCCTTGTACGACGGTTCGACCAGCAGGACTCGACCGGCGTCGTCGAAGAAGAGCGCGCCGGCTGCCATGCGCGGGTGGGCCATCTTGGCTTCGTGCTCGTTCTCGCTCACCTGTCGACCCTAACCGCCGGCAACGATGTGAAGCCTTCGGGCCAGGTCGGCTACGGGCTGAGAAGGTCGCCCTCGGGTTCCGCGAATCCAGCCGATGACCAGTTCGCGGCTGAGGTAGTGGTGACGTACCTGCTCCGGGGCGATCTGCTCGGCGTCGGGCAGGGCGTCCAAGGCATCGTCAGTCCGGTTCCAGGAGCTGAGCGCTCGGGCGACTTCGAGGCTGTGGCGAACGCGTCGTTCCACCGGCAGGCCGCTGGTGTCGATGCGTGGGCCGAGGTCGGCGGCTATCTGGATGTCCCCGAGTTCTCCGGCGGTTGCTACGCAGTGGATGGCCACGTTGGTCGGGCCGAAGGCTGTCCACAGATGGTTGGCGTCGGCGCCCAGCCGTTGTGCGGCTTCATCGGCCTCCCTGAGGAAGGTCTGCGTGGTGGCACGGTCCTCTGCGCGTGCGGCGGCCATGGCCCCAGTGAGGAAGAGCGTGCCGTACACGGAGAGGTGCTCGTCGTCGGCTCGGGTCAGGGCCGGCTGCATGGTGGCTGCCGCGTCGTTCACCAGCTGGATTGCCGGGGCGAAGCGTCCGGTGGCGAGGAGGCAGTGTGTGACTGCTCGGAAGAGCGAGCCCAGCACCGCGCTCTGGCCGCTGATTTGAGCGGCTGCCAGGCCGCGGTCAGCGGCGATCCAGGCGAGCTCCGTTTCGCCGACCTTGCCCAGAACCATGGCGGCGCCTTGGTAGGTCAGGGCGAGCAGGGCGTGGGCCTCCTCCCTGTCGTGTCCCGAGTAGGTACGGGACGCTGCGAGGGCGTCGGCCAGGACGAGAGGCAGACGCCGGGTGGCGAAGCCGTAGCGCGATGCCTGGTACGCGTCGAGAACTTCCTCCACGTTGGCGCGCAGGCTCGGCAGGGTCGGCGGTTCCTCGTCGGGCGGCGAGCCCAGCAGGGGCGTGAGCTGCTTGTAGTCCATGAGCGCGTCACGCAGAGCGGGCACCGTGCGGCGGCCGCTGTCGCTCGACCACTCCAGGAGTGTCGGCTCGGCGAGCAGGTCCCCGAGTGAGACGTCGAGAGCCTCGGCGAGTGAGGTGATCACCGAGAGGCGGTCGAGCTCGATCCGGTTGTTCTCCGCTTTGCTCAGCCAGTCCGTGGTGCGGCCGACGAGGCCGGCCAGGACCTCTTGGGAAAGTCCGCGTCGGCGCCGGTACCAGGCGACGCGTTCGCCGATGGTCAGGTTCTCTGTCATCCCTCGCATGTCCTGAGCATCACCTCGTGGCCGGAATCGACCCCGGAAGGTTTTTCCGGGGTACTGCGGGGCGCCGCGCCTACTGTCGCAGCAGACCGAGAAAGCCGCAGGGCGATGGGGGTAACTCCCTTCGCGTTGGCGGCCTTTGGCGATCAAGTCGGCTCTCGAATGGGACGGAGGTGTGGAGGGTGCGCAGTACGAAGCTCGCGGAGCCATGGGGCGCCCAGAGGTTCGGTCCGTTCGGCGCGGCAGTCCTGAAGCCGTACTCGAGGACGCGGTTCGCTACGGACGGCAGTGCCTTGCTGAAGGTCTACGTCGGCATCGACCCCGAGGGCCGTCGTCGGCGGGAGGCCGCCACTGTCCGGCATGCTGCCCTGCGTGGGATCTCGGTTCCGGCCGTCCTGGCGACCGGAGACGGCGAGGCCGGGTCCTGGACGGTGTTCCGGGCGGTCAATGGGATGCCTTGCTCGGTTGCCACCTACAAGGAGACGGAGGACTACATCGGCCACGTCGTGGCTGTGAGCGGCATGCTTCACCGACCCACCGCCGGCGCTACCCCTGGACCCGGCTGGGCGGCACGGCCCGGCAGTCCTGTTCCCGCGAGCCAGTTCCTGCTGGACCAGTTCTCCGCTCGCTGTCGGTGGCTGCCCTGGTGGGCAGAGCTGAGGGAGGCCCTCCAGCCGATCAACTCCCATCCAGCCGTTCCCCTCCATGGCGATCTCAAGCCTGAGCACCTTCTTGTCGACGGAGAGCACCTGCACGTCGTCGACTGGGAGGCGAGCGCCTGTGGCCCGGCGGTTCTCGACTACACCGATGTCGTCTTCCACCTCGTACGGGACCTGCTGTACGAGGACGTAGCGCCGGCGCGCATTCTGCTCGACCTCGCGGACCGCCTGCCGTTCTGCGGGCCGGCGCTCGCCTGGCGCCTGCTCCTCTGGCTCGATCGCCGTCGGACCCAGGACATCGAGCTCGTCACCACCCACGACCTCGTCCGACTCGCTGCTGAAGAGCAGGCAGTCTCCGCGTACAGGTCGCTCGTGGAGATCGTGGCGCATCTCCGCGCCTCCGGCGTTCCTCGCTGAATCTCGACCGCACCGCTCGTCCAGGCGTGCTGACGCCTGCGCTCATCTCCTTCTTCCCACCCCTGAACGGGAGTTCGTGATGCCTCGTACGAGCACGATCATCGGCAACAGCCACCTCGTCATCGACACCGCCGTGGCCAGACCGGACGCGACGACCATCGTCGAGCGGAAGGGCCTCGGCCACCCGGACACCCTCGCCGATCATCTCGCCGAGCGACTGTCCCGCGCCTACAGCCACCACACCGTCGCGCGCTTTGGTGCCGTACTGCACCACAACTTCGACAAGCTCGCGCTCCTCGGCGGTGCCAGCGAAGTCCGTTACGGGGCAGGCGAGATGACCGCCCCGGTCCGTGTCCTGGTCAACGGGCGCGCGGCGCCCATGTGCGGGGGCGAGACGATCCCGGTTGAGGAGATCGTCGAGGCCGAGGTGCGGGCGTTCTTCGCCGAGCGGCTGCCCGAGGTGTCGGACCACCTCGACATCGTCTTCAACATCACCAGCAACTCCAGCCCGGGGGCGGTCCTCACCGGTGACGGGACCCCCGACCGTGCGCGCTGGTTCAATCCCCGCTCCGTCGACGACCTGCGCGAGCGTCGGGTGCGGCTCTCGAACGACACGTCGCTGGGGACCGGCTGGGCTCCCGAGAACGCCTTCGAGTCGTTCGTCCGCGACCTGGTGAACCACTTCTCCGGCGAGAGCGAGTTCACCCTCTCCCACGCGTGGTGCGGGTCCGACGTCAAGCTGATGGGCTTCTGGGACGGCGACGAGGCCGACATCGTCCTGTGCGTGCCGCAGAAGTCGCGGCACGTCGCCAGCCGAGCCGAGTACATCCGCAACAAGGAGACCGTCCTCGCCGAGTGCCACCGGCTGGCCGGCCTCCGGCTGCCGGGCGCCCAGGCGCGCATCCGGCTCAACGCCCGCGACGTCCCGGAGAAGGACGAGCTGTACCTGACCTACACCGGAAGCTCGATCGAGTCGGGGGACGAGGGCGTCGTCGGTCGCGGCAACCGCGTCAACGGGCTGATCACTCCTCTGCGGCCGATGAACCTGGAGGGTGCCAACGGAAAGAACCCCGTCTACCACGTCGGCAAGCTCTACAACATCGCCGCGCAGCGCCTGGCCCACCGCCTGCACGAGACCACCGACGGGCACGCGGAAGTGCATCTGGTCAGCACCACCGGCCAGCGTCTGGACGAACCCTGGCGCATCCTCGTCCGCCTCTCGGCCCCGGACGCTGAGGTCGACAAGGTGCAGGCCCTCGTCGCGGAGGTACTGGGCGAGTTCCCGGCCCTGACCGATGAGCTCGTCTCGGACGGGATCGAGCTGAGCTGATGACGAAGCGGACGCTCGGAGAGATCCCCGCGGGGTGCAGGCAGCGGCTGCTGGCGCACTACGGGCCTACGGTCAAGCCGTGGCTCGACGCCGTCCCGGGTCTGCTGGTACGTGCGGCAGGGAGGTGGAAGCTGACGCTCGTGGCGTACCACGACGCCGGCCACGCCTCGGTGATCGCGACCGCGGCCCGTCCCGACGGGCGTCCGCTGCTTCTCAAAGCATGGGTTGATCCATCTCGTTTTCGCCACGAGGTGGAAGCGTTACGGCTCTGGGCCCGTGGCCCCACGGTCGAGGTCGTGGAGGCCGCGGACGACCTGGCCGTGGCCGCGCTCGAACTCATCGGAGGGCAACCTGGCGGCGCGGATCGGCCGCGGCGGGAGTTGCAGGTGGTGGCGGCGGCCGTCTACGGGCTCCACACCTTGGGGCGCCACAGGCTCCGGTCGGAGCAGCTTCCACTCCTTACCGACTACCTCGCCCACGACGTCCATCCGCAGATCGATCGGCGGATGCGCGAACTCGACCTTGGCGGCTGGCATCCCCTCGTCGAAGCAGGGTTCGCTGCCGTCGCCGAACTGGAGGAGGGCTCCCGCCGAGCGACGGTGCTGCACGCCGACCTGTACCGGGAGAACGTCTTGTTCGACTGGCGGGGACACCCCCGGCTTATCGATCCGCTCCCCATGGTGGGCGACCCCGCGTTCGACTGGGCGTTCTGGTCCGTCTACTACGAGCTCGGGCGTGGGACGTCCGTACGGTTGGCCGTCGCCTCACGTGCGTCTCGGATCCCCATCCCCGTGCTCGCACCCTGGTGCCGACTCCTGGCGGTCCACGGCCTCCTCTTCTACGTGGAGTCCGGCGACCCACGCGCCACGTTCATGGCCACTGTGCTCAGCGAGCTTCAGGCGACAGCGACAACCCCTCGGAGCGGATCGTGACGACGTACATCCTTCGCCATGGCCAGACCGACTACAGCAAGCGGTACCTCGTCAACGGCGACCCGACCAAGCAGATTCTTCTGACCGACGAAGGCCGACAGCCGCTCGGCCGTGCGTGGAACGTCCTCCCTCTCCATTCCGTGGCCACCTGGCTGACCAGCGAATTTCCGCGAGCTCGGCAGACCGCCTCGCTCCTCATGGGCGTCCCCTCGCCCGAGCTGGTTGTCGACGCCCGGCTGAACGAACTCGACTACGGGGAGTTCGAGGGCAAGCCCTTCCTCGAATACGCGGCCTGGCTCGACGAGCACGGTCCTCGTCGGCGCCCACCGGGCGCCGCGGAGTCGCAGCATGAGGGCATACGCAGGCTGCTCACCGGCGTCCTCGCCGCTCTGGAGCATCCGGGGCCCCGCGTCCTGGTCGGGCACGGCCTGCTGGTGTCCGTCCTCCACTGGCATGAAGATCGCGCGGCTGGCGAGCCCATGCCGCTGTTCTTCGCCGAGGCTCCCTATATCGAGCCACTCACAATCGCCGACGACGATCTTTCCCTCTTGGCCACGGAGCTCTTGGATGATCTTGAATCGGCCACTCTGCGCGAGATCACCGCCAGTGGTGACGCGTCGATATTGCGGACCGGCGAGGGTCCGGCGGTTGCTGCCGTCGATGCGGTATCCCCGTCCCACTCGCCGGATAAGAAGGATCTTCCCCATGCATGATGCCCGCGCCCTGATTGAAATGGGTGCCGAAGCGGTACGTCGGCTCGCTCGTCGCGGTTACTCCCTGGACCTGTCCCGGCTGGAAGACCTCCAGTCCCGGCGCAACCAGAGCATCCGCTCGGCCGACGAGCTGCGGGCGGAGTCCAAGAGGGTGGCGAGCGAGGTCCAGCAGACGGCCAAGCAGGGTGGGGACATCTCCAAGCTGAAGGAGCGCGCCCGCGAGCTGAAGGACCAGATCCGCGACATCGAGGCCGCGCAGGAGAAGGTCCAGGAAGAGCTCACCGAGCTCCTGCTGACCATCCCGAACCTCCCCGACAACGAGGCCCCGGACGGCGACTCCGAGGAGTTCGCGGTCGAGATCCGGCGCGTCGGCAACCCGCCGGTGTTCTCGTTCGAGCCGAAGGACCACGTCGACTTGGGCGAGGCCACCGGCATCCTCGACTTCGCCCGCGCCACGAAGCTGTCCGGCTCACGCTTCGCGGTCTCCCGCGGCGCCGGCGCCGCCCTGGAGCGCGCGCTGGCCACGCTCTTCCTCGACATCCACACGCGCCGCCACGGCTACGTCGAGCACGGTGTCCCGTACCTGGTGACCCGCAAGACGATGACCGGCACTGGCCAGCTGCCGAAGTTCGAGGAGGACCTGTTCAAGACCGGCGCCGCCGATCGCGACCTGTTCCTCATCCCGACGGCAGAGGTCCCGCTGACCAACCTCTACGCCGACGAGATCATCCCGCCCGCCGAGCTGCCCCTGGCCCTCACGGCCCACACCCCGTGCTTCCGCTCGGAGGCCGGCTCGTACGGGCGCGACACTCGCGGCCTGATCCGCCAGCACCAGTTCTCCAAGGTCGAGATGGTCAAGATCGTCGACCCGGAGACGGCGGAGGCCGAGCTGGAGACGATGGTCGGCCACGCCGAGGCGTGCCTGAAGGAGCTCGGGCTCGCCTACCGCGTGGTCAAGCTGGCCGCCGGTGACACCGGCTTCTCCGCCCAGCTCACGTACGACATCGAGGTCTGGATCCCGAGCCAGAACACCTACCGGGAGATCTCCTCGATCTCCAACTTCGGCACCTTCCAGGCCCGCCGCGCCAACATCCGCACCCGCGGCGAGGACGGCAAGCCCAAGCTCGTTGCCACGCTCAACGGCTCCGGCCTGCCCGTCGGCCGCACCCTGGCCGCGCTCCTTGAGCAGTGCCAGCAGCAGGACGGCTCGCTCGTCCTCCCCGAATCTCTCTTCCCGTACCTCGGCTTCCGCCGGATCTCGGCGGACGGAACACCGGAGGCATAAGTGCTCGTCGGCGTCTGCGACTTCCCCGGTAGCTACGCCTTTCCACCCGCTGGATACGGCGGAATCGAACGATGGCTGTGGGCGGTCGCCGTAGGCGCCCGAACCGCAGGCGCCGACGTACACCTCCTCGGGCCGGGCTGGCTCACGGACCTGGAACACGACTGGGTCCGCAAGCCGGTCCGCCTGGAGGACATCACCGCCGGATCGCTCGCCGAACGCGAGCTCCGCGCCAACGACTACGACCTCCTGGTCGTCGGCCACGAATACCCCTCGCTGCCCGCATGGACCCGCACGTGGAGAGGGCTGGACTGCGACGTCGCCACGTTCCAGCACTCCCCGGTCTTCCAGCACACCGACGCCGCATTCGACGGCAAGCGGTCCCGCCTCTACTGCTACTCGCCCGAGATGATCGAGCGGTACGCCAGCTGCGAGCCCCTCCCGGAACTGGCCGTACACCTCGGCCTCGACGAAGAGGAGCCGCCCGCCGTCGCCGGGGGCGACCTCGTATGGCTCGGTCGCGTCGACGCCGAGAAGGCGCCCCATCTGGCGGCCCGTGCAGCCCAGTTACTCGGTCGCCGGATACGGATCGTCGGCCCGGTCTTCGACGAGGAGTACGTACGCCGCCACGCTCGGCTCCTCAACGCGGACCACGTCGAGTGGGTCGGCGAACTCGGCGGCCCCGCCAAGACCGCAGCCATCCGCGACGCCTCCGTCTTCGTCTACACGTACGCCCGAACCTACGTGGAGGCCGGTGCCGCTGTCTTCGGAGAATCCCTCCGCGCCGGCACACCCATGGCCGCGCTTACCTGGCGCACGGGCACCTGCGCCGAAGCAGCCCTGTGCGACGAGACCGGCACCATCGCCGTGGCCGACCCCGAGGTGGACGACGAGACCGCCGCCCGCCAACTGGCACACGCCATCGAGCAGGCGGAGAGCCTGGATCACCAGCAAGTCCAGGAGGTCGGTCTCCATCGCTTCGATCCGGCGCGGCACTTCACCGCGATGGCGGCACCGCCGTGCTGACCCGATCGGCCAGCTCGGTCGGGGACACGCTGGCCCGACAGATACCTGCCGTGCTCCGCGCGAAGTTAGGGCCGCACTGGGAGTTCACGACTATCGCCGACCGCATCGAAATCCGGCACCCATGCCGAGGCACTCCTTACAGACCACCACGTAGAAGCCCCTCGTGGAGGGAGCTGCTCGACAGCCTGGAGACCTCCTTCGCGAGTGACGGAGCCGCTCGTGACAGCTGTCTCCCCCTCCGCTGGGGTAGAGAGACGGAACTGACCATCTCCGCGGTACAAGCCCTCGATCCGCTCCTCAAGGACGGCAGGCCCCACACCTACCGAAGGGGCTTCCTCGCCCAGCCGGTCGTCCGCTTCACCGGTCAGCGCGATGCCACGGGCCTCCTGAAGGACGGGTTCCTCACCTCCTTCGTCAACGTCTCCCGCGTGCAGCGCGTGAACAACCTGGACGAGTACGGCACCGTCCTGGACGGCTGGGTGACCACGCTCTCCCAACTCGGTTTTCACGCACGCCACTTGCGGATCTACGGATCGTTGCGACCGTGGCGGCGGAGGCAGGTCGAAGGCATCACGCTCCGCTTCGCCCACCGGAACCTCACCCTCGGGGACATCGTCCTCCTGTGGCACACCGACCACCCCGATCGCCTGGCGGTGGACCTCGGAACGGGCTTGGAGCGCCTGGCGTGGGCGCGCACCCAGGCTCGCTGGTGCGACCTGATCTACGGCCGCTTCGCCCACGCGGCACCACCGGCGACGCTGGACGCCATCCGCACCGCCACGCTTCTCCTGGGCTTCGCGATCGCCCCGGCGGCCCGGGGCGCCGGCGGAATCACCCGTCGCGTCGTGGGCACGATCGCCCCCGATGCTGTCCGCCTCGGTGTCAGCGCGATCGTCCGAGACGCGCACGACTACTGGTCGCTCTTCAGCCCTCTCAGTGTCCCCTGGCCAGAAGTCGCTCGCGCCGTCGAGGTGGAGATGGAGCGGCATTCAGGTCAGCCGGAGCCGCCGGAAGCTGACTCTGCGCAACATCCGTGAGCTGGATGCGCGAGCCACCGGGCCCTCGCCGGCAGGGGCGGCCCTCAACAGATTCGCCAGTTCGCCTACGGCAGACGGGAAAGAGCCCGGAATGACTGGATCGCCGCGGCACGGCATGTCAACGTACAACACCCTGCTAGAAGTTGGTCCCGATTCACCTGGAGGTGCCCCTGCACTCGCGTCGCCCCGACGAACCCTTTCCTTCCGACTCGCAGGACCCGGTGTACTGGGTCGCCCCGCGTCACCTGGCCGGTGACGACGGCGTTCTTGCCGAGCAGGTCGGTGACACCCTGACCGCTCTTGACTGGCGCGTGTGGCCGACCGCGCGCAACACTCTGATGTACGTCAGCCCGGATGGGTTGCGCGGCGCCGAATGGCTGCTGGCCTCCTACCCGTTCGAGCTGGGCGGTCTGCCTGTGGCCTGGCAGGTGAGCGCCCGGTCGCGCGCCGACTCCGTGATGGTGGAGTGGAACGCGTACTTCACCGCCGGAGTGCCGTACGAGGCGCTCACAGACTTCCTCCTCGCGCTCGACGCCCGTGTGGCGCCGGACCAAGGATTCGACGGGCCGGACGTGGTGCTCCAGCAGCTAGGCGCTCGGGGCTGGTTCCGCGACGCCGACCGTCCCCGTACCGCCGCCTTCGACCCCGGCTTCTCCGCCAGCGTCTCGCTGGAGTTGATGCCGCCGCTCGCCCAGGACGCCGATCCGCGCCCTGGCCAGATGGGCTGGCAGGCATGGGCGGAGCCCGGTCTCGGCGATCCGTATCTGTGGTGCGCGAGCTTCGGCTCTAGCGGCCCGAATGACCTGGTCGCGGTGTTCGCCTCCTCGGTCGCCTCGCCGGCCCCTGTGCCGCGCCGCTCGCTGCCTGCCAGCGCGGAGGACAGACTCACCATCGTCCGCCGCAGCTGACAACTGTCCTACTGGGGCAGGCTGTTAGGCCCCGATCGCCTCCCCGGATCCCCGTTCCCGCACACGCCCGATGAAAGAGGCGGAGACCTCATGTTCCGACGTCGTTCCCGCGCCGACCGCGAGTTCCGCGAGGCTCAGCGTGCCGGTCAGGCGCTGCTGGCCATGCACACCGAGTGGCCCGAGGTTCCCGACCCGGTCTCGGCGCCGACCCCGGCCGCGCCGACCGACGCCACGGTGGTGCCCGACTTCCTGCCGCCGGAATTCCGGGCGCCGTGCCGCCAGGACGTGTCGGGCTTCATGATGCGCTGGGACCTGCCGCTCGTCATCGACGGCGAACTCCACGCCTGCCACTGCGGTGCGTACCGGAACTGGATCGTCTTCAACATGCGTGACGACTCGGTGTGGCTGCGCTGCGAGGCCGGCCACGAGGCACACGAGACCCGGCTGGACAGCGCCTGGTACAACCGCAACTCCGGTCCGGTCGACCACTTCCACCCCACCCTCGAAGACGGCCTGCGCCACCTCGGCCACTGAAAGACGCGAAACCCCTTCCCCCAACCCTGCGTTCGTCGGCGCCCGGAGGGCCGACCCGGTCAGACCATCCGTCTCGCATCACCACAGGGGTTTCTCGTATGCGCCGCTCCACCACGACCGCCCTCGGCCTCAGTGCCGTCTGCACCGTCCTCGCCCTGACCGGCTGCGCCGGTCACGCCGAGTCCGCCGCCCCCGCGCACCGGGGCGGCAGCACGCCCACGGCACCCGTGCCGCTGTCGTCGACTCAGCTGAACCAGCGGCTGCTGAACGAGAGCGACCTGGGCGAGGGCTACACCCGCAAGCCCGACGCCCCTCGCCGCAGCGACGACGTGACCGTGATCGGCTGCCCGTCGCTGGAGAAGCTCGGCGGCGACGCGGCCACCGGCTCTGGTCTCGACTTCGCCCGCAAGGCGAAGGTGTCCTTCACCTACAGCGGCAGCAGCAGCTCCGAAGTGAGCGAGGAGCTGTACAGCGACAGCGCCGCGAAGCTGTCCACGGGCATCGGGAAGGTCTTCGACGCGATGCTCTCCTGCCCCTCGTACCAGGTGGCTTCGGGTAGCACGGTCATCGACATAGGCACCGAGGAGTCGACCGCGCCCGACCTCGGCGACGAGCAGTGGAGCCAGCTGCTCACCTTCACCACCGACGGACGCAGCACAATGGTCAAGCAGACGGCTGTACGGATCGGAGCGGTGATTGTTGTCGTCGCTGGCTCGGCTGCGCTGGTCGATACCCACCTGGAGAAGGCAGTGGCAAAAGCCCGTATGGCCAGGTGAATCGGAGGTCATGCCGCAGGCCCGGCCGGTGTTTCGGTCGGGCCTGCGGCATGTTCGGAGTCAGGGACGTCGGGGATAGCCCGGAGCGGTGGCCTGGGGCTGCCGTGGATGCGTGGTATCAGTCCAATCCATGCAGGGCGCGGTACTCAAGGGTGTCCTGTGCTGTGACGAGCGGGAGTATGCGCTGGAACTCTGCGTAGTCCTCAGCGGTCGTGATCTCGACGGCGTCCTCGGCCACGGAGCCTTCCGGGAGCCGGGCGAAGTACTTCATGAGGAGCGAGACGAAAGCCTGCTTCATCTCGTCGAGCTCGCGCGCCAACTCGTCCTCGAGCCGCATCTGGTTCTCGGCGGCGCTGAACTCCGCCGGGGTAGCTGTGGACACCAAGGTGTGCTCCGCGGCAGTCATCGGGCTGCCGTCGCAGCGGTAGAGGCACGTTCGGTCGTCGGGACGGTTGTAATCCACTTCCGTAAGCAGGGTGACGATGTGGGGGCGGACGTCGGTCTGGGGCATGCCGGGGTTCCTTCTGGAGTCGGGGGTTGGTGCGCAGAGGCGCCTTGGGCCGAGGCATGGGTGGGTCATGGCTGGGACCTTTACGGCGCAGTAGTTCCAGCAGGTCGTGAAGCCCGATTGGGGTTCCGGTGACGGCCGGCGTGCTGTGGGAGGTCGGTTCACGCCGTGTGGGCGCGGCCGCTCTGGACCGCGCGCAGGCGTTCGAACTCCTCGTAGTCCTCGTCGGTCATGAGGTCGAAGATGTCGTCGATGGTGCTGTCGGGCGCCTGGTGCACGTACTTCATGAAAAGGTCGATGAGAGCCTTCCCGGCCTTAAGGCGCTCGTTCGGAAGCTCCGGGACGGCGGGCAGCTTGTGCGTGACCGCAATCGATATCTCGTCCGGGGTGATGGTGGAGAACAGGTCGTACTCGGCGTCGGTGAGCTCGCGGCCGTCGAGGTGGTACAGGCGCTCCGGTGCCTCGGGGTGGGTGATGTCCACGTCGGCGGCGAGTGCGATGACCTGAGGGCGGAGCTGGGTCGGGATCATGCAGGGGTTCCTTCCGGAGCGCGGGTTGGGCCCCAAATACTCCGGACGATCCCCGGTTTCGGTAACCGGGGATCATCGGCTATATTCCGCGCCTTTGAGCGGCGTACAGCTCGCTTATCGAGACCGGCCCAATGGGGATGACGAGGGCACGTAAGGGGCTGGAGGGTGCCCGCCAGCGGCCTGCGCGGCCCGTGCACCGGGACCGGGGACGTGCCTTCGGCCGAGGCGTTCAACGCGCCAGACGAGGACCTCGGATGCTGACTTCGCGTCGTCCAAGGAGCGTTGCTGTGCTGCTTGTTGAAGGACGGCAGCGGGTTTGTGGCCGGCGGCTTCGGCGGCGGCAAGCGCGGTGGTGAGTGCGGGCCAGGCGGCCTCGGCAAGGATCTGCTCAGCATGGGCGGGCAGGACGTCGCGCAGCATGCGGACGTAGCGCTGAACCGCGCGGTCGGAGGGCCGGCGCCCGGTGAGATGGATCAGGCCGGCGGGGGCGATCTGGTCGTAGGCAGCCTGAAGATGGACGAGCGTCTGCCGGGCTGCGGCCACCTGCCGGTCGTGGTGGCGCAGGGCACTGCGGCGCTCAGTGGCGAGGACGACGACGATGGCGACATCCAGGAGCATCGCCAGCCCGGTGAGATCCGCGGGCTGGTGGCGCATGCCCTTCAGGGCGCCGCGCAGGGCACGAGCATGCTGGTGGTCGACCCGAGCGCGGGTGTGGGCAGCGTGCTCGAAGGCGAGCGCAGCCCTCTGGAGTTCGGCCCTGAGCGAGACAGGAGCGTGGGCGGGTAGGGCGTACAGGATTTCACCGAAGACGGTGAGGTGGGCTTGGACGGTGGGGTCGTCTGCGTGGGCCAGGTGGTGGGGGATGCGTTCCGCGGCTGCGGTGGCCTGGTGCCAGGGGTCGGGGCGGTGAACCGTGGACCGTGATGTTGCCGGGTCGGAGGGCGCTTCGGCGGCGGCCAGGCGCTTTTGGATCTGGGGGAGGGAGAGGTCGGTGGCGAGTTTGGAGCCGGAGTACCAGATGGGCGGGTGCTCGTCGGGCAGGGCGACCTTGTAGCCCTGGAGGTCGCCGGAGGGCAGGGTGCGGGTTTCGACCTGGAGGCCGGCGTCGGCGAGCAGGTTGAAGAAGTCGTCCAGGTTCTGCGCGTGGGAGAGCGCGGCGCGGACGGTGTGCCGCAGCTGCTCGCGTGCCGTGGTGTTGCGGCCTTGCCGTTGGGCCTTCTCCTGCTCGGCGCGGGTGGGGCGCTTCGCGGCCGGGGTACCAGCGGCCGCTTCCGGACCGCGCGGTACCTGGGTGGGGCCGAAGTCCTTCTCGATCGCGGTGAGTTCGGTCATGGCGCGGTGGTAGTCGTTCCAGTTCCGCGGTGGGCGCAGGTCGCCGCGGACTTTGGTGGCGACGATGTGGATGTGGTCGTCCGCGTGGCGCACGGCGACCCAGCGGCAACCGTCCGGATCACCCTCCGGTGCGATGCCGGTCGCGTGCACCATGCGCCGGGCGATCGTCGCCCACTCGGCGTCGGACAGGGTGCGGTCCTCGGGTGCGGCGCGCACCGAGCAGTGCCACACATGCCCCTGGGGTGCTTTGTCGCCTGCCTGCTCGACCCGCAGATCCAGCGCCTTCTTTGGCTTGGATATGTCTTCGTTCTTGAAGAGACGGAGGACACTGAGCAGCGGGATCGTGAGTCATCCGCACTGTTCAAGACTGACCCGGCCTTTGAGGGTATGTCGTACGCCCAGCGTTACCAGGAGATGATCAGTCGCTTCGTCGGCAAGAACGTGTACGACCTCGGGTGGTTCGTAACCACGCAGAGGGCCGAAGACGGAACTGTGACGTACAAGGAACCTATGCAGACTGCGACTGGGTACGCTCTGCAAGCTGCCATCGAGGGTCGTGTCAAGCACGTCAAGGCAATGCTCGGCGAACGTGAATAGCCAATGGGCCCTTTCCCTCCTGTGAGTGTCTGGAGGGAAAGGGCCCATTGTGCGTCGACTCGGCGCTGCTACCCAGGGATACCGAGGTCCTTCAGGTAAGTGAGGCGAGCATTGATCGCTGCTGAGAGATGTCTCCAATCGAGGCTCTCCACAAGCTCGATCGGTTTTGGATCCTCAGCCGAGGACGTGACGTAGCACGCGGCGTCGTACAGCTGCTCCGCCACAAGGCGCTCGCAGAAGATCCCGAACCTGTCTTGGTACGAGGTGCCGTGCCAGATCTCGTCGGGCGGCAGGGCGCCCTTTGCTGTCTTGACCGGCCTGCGAGAGCCTTCGCCGTCCTGCATGATGAAGAAGTAGCCAAGCCAGGGCTTCTCCTTCGGGTACAGCTCGGCGAGGGCTGCACGGCGAAGGTCCACAGCGCTGCCAAGCGCTTCCTCGACCCGGTTGTTGTAGTTGTTGCCGTACGAGGGCCCGCCGAGTGCCTTCAGCTCAAAGGCCGCGACGAGTACACCCTCGTGCACGACTCCCTCTCTGTCAGCCTTGGGTGAGACATCCCGTTCTGCGGGGTTAGCCTGAGAGGGCACGACAGGAGAACCGTCCCTTATGCCCAGCACAGAGCC
>NZ_JBVJMV010000078.1:0-23037 GCF_055584025.1 Streptomyces sp. NPDC104309
GCCGACCACAAATCCCCGGCCCCATCCAGCGGCACCAACACCGCCGTACGCCGGAACTCCCCCAGCAACAACGCAAACTCACGCCGAGCCGCCGCTGCCGGATCACCGTCCGGCGTCGTGGTACGGGCCGGATCCGGTGCCTCACCCAGCGCGGAAGGCGCCTCGTCAGCTGGCCAGTCGGCCAAGTCGGCAATCTTTGAACGCCGGGCAGTCGGCGCTGCTATGTCATCCCCGTGATCGAACACGCGTCGAATGCTGTCACGGCACGCTTTCCCAGAGCAACGAACAAAAATGGCCAGCCAGCCATGGTCCGGACCCGGCCCAGCTCCACGCACGCACGGATGAGCCTGTAAACACCCCTCGGAAATACTCCGCTGAGCCCCTGGGCCCTCTTTCGCTCCGAAACCGGGCAGAGAGGGACGCGCCGGAGGCCGACAACGTCCCCACGCTCCTGACCAACCCCAGCAGCCTGATTCTGGAAGATCCGGACAGTCCGGACGCAGTCCTGAGGCACTTCGGCAGCGGCTTCATGCCAAGACTGAAGATGCCCTCTGAATTCTTCAGCAATGGCACCACCGGTCAGAACGGCGGAGCCGGAGCCTTCGTCGACGAGTACCTCCCCGTCCGCCCCGCCTACCGCCTCAACCAAGCGCACCGACGCCGACGGCCACGAACCCGATACGCCCACGACACGGCTCACTAACTGCCCAACCCGAAGCACATCAAGGGCACCGGGAACCGAGCAGCCCGCCATGGCCCGAGATACCGAAATCGTCTCGTGATCGCCCCAGTGACCAGAGCCATGCGGCTGGGCCAGAGCCTCAGAGCAAGCGTCATCCGAGCGTCAAGAATCTCCGAACGAGACCCTGAAATCGCCGCCGCCGCTGGTCGTTTCCGCCATGAAATCGCAGGTCGAGCCAACCTCCAGGGGTCGATCTGTCCGCTCGACCCGCTGCACAGCCGGAAACGGGTCGAGCGGCTCACCCACCCACAAAGCCGCAGGTCAAACACCCTTTCCTGCTGGCTCAAGAATCGCGACGCACTCCACATGGTGCGTCATCGGAAAGACGTCACGAGGATCGACATTCAGAGAACCTGCAGGTCAGATGCGGTGTGACCGCTCCCGATGAGCGGCCTGCATATGCCCGGAGCGTCAAACGAGCGTCACGGCCAAGACGGGTCGGCCCTGCTCGACGGGTGTCGACGGCAGTCCCGCACACTGCCGGAAACAAGGACGTCAGATGTGCGGAATCACCGGTCGATGCTCACCCCGGGCGCCAGCCACCGTCGACCGGATTCGGGGTCGTAGTGGCGGAAGCAGTCGTAGTGGAGTCCTGTTTCCGAGTCGAAGTACTGACCGGGGAAGCGCAACGGTGTGTACGTCGAGCTTGTCGCTGTCCAGACAGTAGTGCCCCACAGAGTGCTACGGGTGTGCCACGTGACGTCGCCTCTTTCGTCGACGAGTTGGCGGTCGGGAGCGGTTCGGGGACACGCCCGACGCACTGCCCGCGCCGCCGGACCCGGGGCTCCGATTGACGGCACGGCCGGAGCGGTGTGACGATGCGCCGATGTCGGACCTGCACGCCCGGATGGCCGCCCGAGTCGGTGGCCTCACGGCCGTCGTGGTCGCGCGCTGCGCGGCGGAGGCGCCGTTCTACGGGGCGCTGCCCCGCGCCACCCTCCAGGGCGAGGTGGCGCGGTCCATCGCGGCGGTGCACGTGCTGTTGCTCAGGGCACTGCGCGACGGCGGCGGGGGTCCGATGGGGCCGGGCGATCTGACCCGGCTCATCGAGTGGTCGGCGCGCCGGGCCGAGGAGCGCGTCCCCCTGGAGGCGGTGATCGCCGCGTACCTGATCGGCGCCGAGGTGTGGTGGCAGACGCTGACCGAGGTCGCGGAGCCCGGTGAGCTGGCCGGGGCGGGCGGCAAGCTGCTCGCCTGCCTGCACGCCGCGCTGCCCGCGGTCGTCCTCGCCCACCAGAACGCCCAGGAGGACCTCCACAGCGAGGACAAGCGCGTACGGCGGGCCCTGCTCGACGCCCTGCTGGCAGGACAGCCGTACGAGGAGCTGGCGGGCGTGGCGCGGGTGGCCGTGGTGGGTGAGTACGAGGTGGTTGCCTTCGCGTTCGAGTCCGACCCGCCGAGCAGATTGGTGCAGTCCTCGCTCGACGCCTTCACCGGGATTCCTGTGCTGATGGACCACGTCGCTCGGATCGCCTTGTTGCCGGGCAGGTCCGACGTGCCGGGCCTGGTGGCCCGGCTGGAGAAGGACGTGGGGCAGCCCGTGCGCGCCGCCGCCGCCCGCTCATCCGTAGCGGCGGCCATCTCCTCGGCGGCGCAGGAGGCCGGCCGCGTGCTGGATCTCGTCCGGCGCCTGGGACGCCCGCCCGGGTGCTACCGCCTCGACGACGTGCTGCTGGAGCACCAGCTCGCGCGCCCCGGGGACGGCCTGGTGCGGCTGGTGGCCAAACTCGACCCCTTGGATGAGCATCCGTACCTGCTTGAGACGCTGCGCGTGTTCGTGGAGCGGGGGCTCAACCGCCGCCAGACGGCGTTGGAGCTGTGCGTCCACCGCAACACCCTGGACTACCGGTTGCAGCGAGTGAGCGCGCTGACGGGCCTCGACCTCGCGGTTCCCGCGCAGGCGCGGCTGATCCAGGCGGCGCTCGTCGCCAGGGACCTGGCCGGGCCCGCGGATCACCGCGGGGTCACCGGATGACAGGGATCCGCGGGACCAGCGGAAAGCAGATGAACCACGGCCGGCATCGGCGGGCGCCCGGCCTGTCATCTGTCAGAGCCAGGCGCCGAGTTCCTCGTGCCGGGGTGCGAGGACCGGGCCGGCGCCGGGGTGGTCGAAGACCATGACGGGCCGGTCCGCGTTCCAGCCGGACCAGCCCGGCTGTCCGGTAGTGACGAAGGCGACCCAGGCCCGGTGCATGGCGTCGGCCAGTGGCTGGGGCGCGCCGGGCCCGGTCAGGTCCTCGGCGGCGCGCAGGTTGTCGAAGACGAAGCCGAGTTCCAGCGCATGGCACGCGCCAAGTCCCATCACGGGCGAGCGCCAGCAGAATTCGTAGACGAAGGTGCGGGCGGGCCGGGAGTCGGCGAGGCGGTTGAGCGGCCCCCTCAGCAGCAGGTCGGTGGCCATCTCTCCCAGGATCTCACCGGGTTTGGCGTGCGGCCGGGTGGCTCGGTACAGGCGTGCCACGCGTTGCGGGACACGGATCTTCAGCAGTGCCAGCCGCAGGGTGAGCCGGCTGATCCGGTCCACGGTTCCGCCGGGTACGAACCACAGCCGGTACTCCTCCCGGTTGCAGCCCAGCAGCAGGTCGGCCTCGGGAAGGGGCGGGGCGGCGGGCACCACGTCGCCGTCGACCACGATGTGGAAGCCGGGACCGCCGCCGATGGGGTCGGACCGGTCGACGACGGTGGCCTGCGCGTCCAGCAGCAGGTCTCGGTCCACCGCCGCGAACGCCTCGGCGGTGGCCGGGATCCGCAGTCTCTTCGCCATCGACCGTACGGTCTTCGCGCCCTCGCGGCGCGACACCGTGTGCGGCGGGCCGCTCTGCAGGATCGCCCGGTGGAACAGCCCGGCCGCGCCGGGGCTGATCATGAGGGCCGCGACGCTGATCGCGCCGGCGGACTCCCCGCACACGGTGACGTTCGCCGGATCTCCGCCGAAGGCGGAGATGTTGTCGCGGACCCAGATCAGGGCTGCGATCTGGTCGAGGAGGCCCCGGTTGACGGGGGCGTCGGGGAAGACCCCGAACCCCTCAACGCCGAGCCGGTAGTTGACGGAGACGAGGACCACCCCGTCGCGCGCGAAGGCGCCCCCGTCGTAGAGCGGCAGGTTCGCCGAGCCGTTGCGCAGGGAACCCCCGTGGATCCAGACCATGACGGGCAGCCGGCCCTCGCCGACGGATGGGGTCCAGACGTTGAGGTTGAGACAGTCGTCCCCGGCGATGCTCGGATCGGGTATCAGCCGGTCGAGGGGCGGGCGGTAGGGGCGTTTGGGGGCGGTCGGCCCGTACTCCAGAGCGTCTCGTACCCCTTCCCAGGACTCGACCGGGGCGGGAGCGCGGAAGCGGTGGGCGCCGAAGGGCGGGGCGGCGTAGGGGATGCCGAGGAAGGTGGCGATCCCGTTGTGGAAACGGCCTCGGACCTTGCCCTGCCCGGTGGTCGCGATGAGGTCCATGGCGGTCCTTCCATGTGCGAACGGGGGCCGGCCGCCCCTGGTCGGGGGAGCGTCAGGGGCGGGCGGCGTGGATCGGGACGGCCGCCGGTCACGGCGGAAGGGATCTCCGGGAGCGGGTCACCGGTTTGCGAGGCCGTTGCGGCGGACGTCGGACCAGGTGCCGCTGTCGGTGCAGATCCCGCAGCCGGCCCCGAAGAACTGTGCACGCGCCGTCTGGTCCCCCATCAGGTGTGCCTTGAACCAGGCGGTGGTGGGCGCGGCGAACGGGCCGGGGTCGCCCACGACCGTGAAGTGATCGGCGCCGCGCAGTTCCCCGTAGATGGCCGGTATGTGGTCGGCGTCGTTGTAGAAGGCCTTGACCAGGAAGGGGAAGACGATGCTGTCGTTCTGCCCGGCCAGGAGGAGCGCGGGTACGTGTACGTCGTCGATGTCGGCGAGCGGCCCGGGCTGGATGGGCAGGATGGTGTCGATGCGCGGGTCCGCGCCGACGACGATGGCGGCGGCGCCGCCCTGCGAGTGACCGGACGCGCCGATGTGCTCCAGGTCGACACGGTCGTGGAAGGGGCTGTCGTGGTCGGCGTTGCGACGGGTGAGCAGGTCGATCCCGGCGCGCATGGAGATGCCGAGGTTGGACTGCGGGGTGTTGGCGGCGGCGACGATGAAGCCCTGACTGGCCCAGTGGAGCAACAGGTCGCGGTAGACGACCGGGAAGGCGAAGGTGCCGTTTCCCCACACGATCACGGGGTGGCGGCGGTCGCTGGTCGCGATGTCACGCGGGTAGTACAGGGTGGTCACCACCCCGACCTCCACCGCGGTGGCGTAGGGGCCGGGAGCGCCGTAGTCGGCCGCGGCCGCCTCGGCACTGGCACCGGCGGGCGAACGGGTGGACGCCGCTGCCGCTCCCGCGCCGGCAGAAGCCGTCAGCAGGAGCAGGAGCGAGGTCAGGGGGACGAGCAGTTTTCTCCAGAGCACAGCGGACTCCCGATGTCGTCACGGTGAACTGGATGTTTCATCCGGCTCACGCCTTGTCTGATCGCACATCCTGAAGCACGGTTCGAGACCCGTCTCTGCGCAATCGCGGCAAGCAGCGACGTCGGAGTTTGTGCAACATGCCGAGAGGCCTGAGCGCGGTGAGGGTGCCATGCTCGGTTCCGCCGATACGGCAGAGAGCCCGCCGCCCGGTCCCGAGAGGAGAACGCCGGGAACGGAGAAAGCCCCGCGCACCGTCCTGCACGAGGGCCTGCGCGATGATCTGCCCCACTACCTCAACCGGGATCCGCTCCTCCAGATGTGGCCGGTGTTGCGCACCCTCGTCGGTCGCACCGTACGCGTCGTGTGGGAAGGCGCCTTCCCCCTGGAAAGGACCAGCACCAAGACCGGTGACACGGTGCGGGTGACCTACGAGAAGGAGACCGCGAACCTGCGGATCGTGGGCGAGTCCTTCGACACCTCGGGCAGTGAGCTGGAGATCCACGCGGACATGGCCAACTTCCCGTCGGCCGAGCCCAGTACCTTCCTCGTCGAGGTGAAGTCCGGCGTCTCCGGCGACGAGTACGCCGAGAGGGTCGCCGCGGTCGTACAGCCGCTGGGCGGCGACGCCACGCCCAACGCCCCCTCGGGGCAGGAGGGCGTCATCCTCATCATGTCCGCGATGGCGGTGCTGCTCACCCTGATGCTGGTCTCCGTGGCCGGCCTCGGCGTACTCAACTCCGTAGTCCTGGACACCCGGGAACGCATCCACGACCTGGGCGTCCGCAAGGCGATCGGCATGTCGCCGCGGCAGACCATGAGCCTCGTGCTCTCCTCGGCGACCGCGATCGGCGTAATCGGCGGGCTGATCGGCGTGCCGGCAGGGTACGCGCTGCACAGCCTCGTCATGCCGGTGATGGGGCGTGCCGTAGGCACCAGTCTGCCGTCGCCGGTCCTCGATGTGTACGAGCCTGTTCAGCTGCTCCTGCTGGGACTGGGCGGGGTCATGATCGCGGTGCTGGGCGCGCTGATCCCGGCCGGCTGGGCGGCCATGGCCCGTACGGCCACAGCGCTGCGCACCGAATAGCGTCCGGCGGAGCGCGAGCCGCTGGGGCCGATCCGCCAGGCCCGCGGGGTCGGACTGCCCGTACAGGCACAGGCGACGAGGCCCCCGGCCAGGCAGGTCCTCTTGAGAGGGACTCGGGAGGCCCGGACGGGGGCCGGCAGCGGGAAGCGGTGCGGGTGGCTGTGAACGACTTTTCTTGACTCAGAGGAATCGTCGAGGACGGAGTCCATGCCGCTCGCGGCACGATCGGTCGCTGAGCCCTGCCCCGCCGATCTCTTCCGCTGACACCATCTGCCCAGGGGAAAGACGGCATGGGCGGCAGACGACCATGCGGACCAGAGGGCTACTCGCCTGACGCTCCGTCGGGACCAGCGTCAGGACGGTTCCCATACGCCCCGCGGAGTAGGGACAACGCGCCCACCGTCTCGCACGACGTTCACGAAGCCGCAGGTCAATCCCTCTCCCTGGTCCCCCGACACGTTCCACGTCGTGCACACGCGGAAACAGGTCGGCGGCCATCCAGCAGCCTGAAGAACCAGAGGAAACAGCAGGTCAGACGCCCTTTGCTGCAAGCTCCAGAATCGCCACGCACTCCACGTGCGAGGTCATCGGAAAGACGTCACATCAAGCGGAAGCTGGCATAGTTGCAGGTCAGCGTAGGTTCAAAGCCGCTCTGAGCGGCCCTCTGGCCGCCTGGAGCGTCAAACGAGCGTCAGAACGAGCCGAGGGAGCGCTCCTGCCGGGCCGTACCAGCAAGGTCCCCCAGCAGCACCTCGGTCACCACTTCCGCGACCACGGCGGCTACCTACTCACCTGAATCAACGCGTGCGTGCCACTGGTACGCCACGCGGCACCGGAGCGCTCAAGGGCGTCCAAGGTCGCCTGGTCCAGGCCGACAATGACGTCGGACTTCAGTGTGCGCAAGGCCGCAACGGCTCCCGGGAAGTACGCGGTGCGAGCGGCGAAGGACACTGAGGCACCCCACAGCCGGTCCCCCACCAGGCGGCGGTAGTTGAGGTCGCCCTTCAGGATGGTGAGCGTGGCGCCCGCGAACTCCTCACGGAGGTCCTCCGGCATCTCCTCGTACGGCAAGGGGGCACAGAAGAACGGGTGAGTGCGGGCCTCCAGGCTTCCTGTCGCCATGGCCTTCCACAGCCGGCCGCCGATCCGGCCCGCTTCGCCGGGCGCCTCGGTGAGGCGCCGGAGGCAGTCGACCACGTCCGCCGTCATCGCGTCGGAGACGTAGTACGGGTAGGGCTTGACGTGGAGCGCGACCCGCTCGGCATGCCGGTGTTCGAGGAGGTGGTCGATGAGGATCAGGTCAGGGATCAGCTCGCGTCCCGCGTTGTCGGCCACCACGGCGACAGTCGAGGAGCATCCGGCAGGCAGGAGTTGCCACAGCAAGGCACTGTCGTCGGCGACCAGCGCGGAGCCGGCGGCCTCACCGGCCGCCGGCTCCCCCGCCGAGACGCGGAAGCCGAGATCCGCGCGGTTGCCCCAGAGCGAGGCATGGAGCAGGGCTGTGGCCCGCTCATCGGCTGGCACGTCCGCGAGCGCGTCCAGGGCCCGCAGTTCCTCCTCCACCGCCTCGCCGCACAGCTCGACCTGCTTGAACGGCGCGAAGGGATCGACTCCCTGCCACGGTCCGTTACCGAAGTACCCGACCGCGCCGAGGAGCCTGCGGTAGAAGTAGCCCTCTGCCCACAGGAAGGGCGCGTCGTACCAGGATCGCCCGAAGTGCTCCCGTCCCCAGTCCGCCCAGTGCTCGTGATCGTGATCCTCAGGGTCGAGCGGTTCGACGGCGCCGTTGGTGATCTCGTCCAGCAGGGCATCAAGGGCCTCGTGCTGCCTGCGACCGTACGGGAAGGCGGCTCGTACCTGCTGAATGAGGGCAGGGTGGCGGCTGGCCAGGACACCCCAGGCGAACGAGCCGGGCTTGTTGCTCATGATGACCGGCGGACTTGCCGCGACGGCCGAGCCGGAGTCGGGTCCGGTCCCTTCGCCCGCGGTGTGGGGGCCTCTGTCTCCCATAGCGTCCAGCCCTTCGCAAATCGCCAGCCGGAGCGTCAGGCTCCTGATTGCTGGTTTTCTCCAGGTCTCCCGCATCGGCTCGCTCGTCGGCAACGGGGGTATCGAGTCCCGGCAAGTCCGTGCCGGCTCCGCCCGTCGGGTTGATGATGTGGTCGGCCCAACGGTAGACGGGACCAAAACTGGCGGACGGCGCGTAGGTCATCGGGCAGCAAATCTCCTGCAAGTGACGTCGGTGACCTTCCCCGATCGTGGGGCATGGCTGGACAAAGGCGAAGAGGTCGCTGCCGTCGCCGAGGACATCACGATCCGCGGCCCGCCGTCGACGCGGATAGTCTGCATCCGCGCGTCGCGACAGTTCACCGCCAACCCCAATTGCAGCCCCTTGACCGCGTGGAGTTGCGGAACCGCCAGCTGCTGGAACTTGGCCATCGCCTTGTGGACGCAGACTCGGGCCGACCTGCCCAGCCCGTCGACGCCTTCCCAGCAGGTGTTGGTGATCGCGATCTGAGGCATGGCCTTCTTCCTCTCAGCACCGTTCTGTAGGCCGGCTGTTGACTCCGTCTACGAAGCCAACCGTGATCGCCACCGGAGATGCCGCGCATCACAGAGGCATTCTGAAACTGGGGGCGGCATGGCACCCGACCACGTCGCCCCGCCCAACGATCCTGGACGACGTCCTGGCTCGGCGCCGGAAGGTGCCACACCGACCACGGAGGACGTCGAACCGATATCCGCCCGCTGGGCGGTGCGGGCGGATATCGGCGAGGCGAACGCCATGCTGGACGACACCTCCGACCTCGGCAAAGATCTCGCGGTGGCGCCGCGCACGGCCTGGACCGCCGGGCCCTGATGGAGATCCCAGCGCTGCCCTGGCGGCTCGGTGAGACATACCGCGGGGCGTGGTGAGTTCCTTGCACCACACGGGCATCCCCTTCCCCCACCAGGAGGCGGGCCCGTGGCCTACCAGGGGTGATTACGAGGCTTGCTCAGCCAGAATCCATGCGGCTCTTCACCCTCGGACGGCTTCAACCACGGGCGGAGCTAACCCGCCTCCTCCGGCACCGACTCGTGCACGAAGCGTGCAACCGACGCTGGGCCCGAAGCCGCGTCCCACGCATCGCCGGAAGCGTCGTCCCTCGCGCACTCGCAGGCGTGCAGGCCCGGCCTGCAGGAGGAGCCAGACGTGGTGGGAGCCGACCGCACAAGATCAGGAATCACTGTCCGGCTTCCTCATGGCGGAGTCGGGATACGTCATGTTGGCTTTCTCCGGCTGGATTCGGTGATGCAGAGTGGAGCAGGCGAATCAGGTGGGTGGGCGCGATCAGCGGATTTCACGAGCGACTCACGAGAAGAGGGATGTTTCGGTGATAGACACTTCTGGAAATACCTGCAATCTGAGCTCTCCTGAGGTGTCTCTAGTTTCGAATTCCACGACAAGTTGAGTCTCGCCGTCTCCCTCCTGGACGCGGAGTAGAATCGCTCCTTCTCTGAACAGATTCAACATGACCTTGCCGGATGGCGTGCACCAGCGCACAGTTACCGACTGTCCGACCGCGTCGTACGACAATGTCAAATCTTCACCAGTGACATCGACGAGATTTACGGTCCTCTGAGTCTCACCAGTGATCTCTGACTCGACCCCCAGTGCGTTGACGATCTCCTGTGGGTCGGGTGTGACGAATTCAGATGGCAAGGAATTATCTCCTGGACTTCGCGTGCGATTAACTGCTCGAACTGCAAGCGACCGGCGGATCTCTCAGCTGCGGCTTGAGAAGTCAACAGCCGCGGCCTCCACGGGGCACTGGGCACTGGGCACTGGGCACAAGGAGGGTGCCTCGCTCCAGGAAGACCTGAAACGGGACATGGCGGGCGGCTTCGCCGACGGCGCGTTCCTTTTGCGGCAGATCACGCCCAGCACCGTTCCGTTTTGCCCGTCCGGGAAGAACTGACCTATGGTTCGGCTCGCGCCTGTTCGGAGATCGCCGCAGCGAAGGGCCGCCACTAAACGAGGCTAATCATGCCGACCAATCTTCTTCATTCCGAACGGGTGGCACTCCACAGGCTGACGCTCCACAGATCTCCCTGACCCACCGAACAGTCGCGTTCTTCATGGTCGTTATTAACAATTATCGAGACATTTGTGACATCTGCGCGATATTCGATGAAATCACCCTGATCTTTTACTGTCAGACTCGGACGCTCCTGCACCCGGGACAGCGCATCCTGCAATTCACGCCAGGCAGTGTACTGCGGAAAATAGGTTCCCATGCCCCGCTGCCACTCTTCCGCCATCTCGAAATTTGAAGCAAGCCTGTGCAGCTGGATCGAAACGGCGGAAATCACCCACTCCGGGCCCGACTTGAAAGAAAACTCGAAGAACCCGTAATCACGGCGCATCGACAGGCCGGACTTGCTGACATCGTCGATGAAGTCACACCTGATCGATTGGTTGACCTCGTCAAGAGTCGAGCCAAGTCCCAGGCTGTACAGTTTTCCCGACCTGATGAGGGAGGTGAGAAATTCAATTGCGTTCACGGCCAATTCTCCAGCTTGTCGATGAGTGCCTGCATTTCAGAGGAGCGATTTTCCGTGTTTCCCCAATTATGATCGTCCATATGCTCCTTGGCCGACTTGGTCTTGGAGAGTAGATCGGCGCGAAGTTTGGGGTCTTCGTTAATCGCATCCACAGCTTGCCGGACGCTTTTGTCCGACGCCCATCCGGTCTTGAGCCTGATAGGTTCGCCAACTATGGTGCCCTTGTCGTCCACGTACACGCGGACCTCGTGTTCCGGCCCCTTCTTCTGCGAGATGTGAATGTGAGCACCTTTGGTCGCCCAGTCGGAATCTACAGATGAGACCCGAGGTTTACAGGGTTTCAACCCTAGAGGATCGGACCACGTATGAGGATTTTCCACGTAGGTCACTTGATTGGGGGCCGGTGTAAGACCGAGCGGGTCGGCACTGACGTATCGGGCTGTTTCAGGGTCATAGTAGCGATGGAAATTATAATGGAGGCCGGTTTCCGGATCGAAGTACTGACCGGGGAAGCGAAGCGGTGTGTAGGCGATGCTGGTGGCGGACCAGGTGGTGGTGCCCCACAAGGTGCTGCGGGTATACCAGGCCAGACTGCCCGACTCGTCGATGAGTTCGGTCGGGGTGCCGATGAGATCGGTGACTACGGCGAAGAATCGCTCGTCGACGGTGTCCTGCGGGGTGCTGGCCGAGAGGATACGTTCCGTCTGAGTGAGGGGGCGGAGCCCGTCGTGGTCCCAAGTGAGGGCAACCGGGTTGGCCAGAGCTTCGGCGGTGGTTATCTGTTCGCACAGAGTGGTTCCGTCCCAGGTAAATGAGACTTCCTCTGTCACTGCGTCGCTTTGGACTTGCAGGCGTTGCTTGGCTATGCGGCGGCCGAGAGGGTCGTAGAGATAGCGCCAGCGTGCCCCGTCGGGAGTGGTGACCGACGTGAGTCGGTCCTCGGAGTCCCAGGTGTAGCGCCAGGTTCCCGGTGCCCGGGAGAGGCGGGTCTTCTGACGGAGGACGATGCGGCCCTGGGCGTCGTGCTCGTAGCGGACGCGGCCGGCGCGGGTGAGCCGTGTGCCTGTGTAGGTGCGTTCGCCCGTGGCCTCGTGACCGGGGTGACCTGCCGGCCACGCTGCGTGTGTCTGGTTGCCCGCCTGGTCATAAGCGTAGGTCTCGGTCCAGTGCGTGCCGTCGACCGCGGTCACCCGGCCGACGGCGTCCAGCTCGAAGTGGCGGGATCCGGAAACGCTGTCGTGGATTCCGATGAGGTTGCCGTCTGCGCGGTAGGTGTAGGCGCGGTGTTTCAGGCTCTGCCTCCGGGCCCATACCTGCTCGCTGGTGAGACGGCCCGCCGTGTCGAATTCGTGGGTGAGGCTGATCGACTGCCCGATGTGCCGGGCGCTCTCCTGTCCGGCGGCGTTCCGTGTGAACGCGACGGTTCGGCCGGAACTGCTGAGGCTGCTGCATCGCCCGGCGACATCGTAGTCCGAGGTGCTTGTCACGCCGGATGGGGTTGTTCGGGAGATCCGTCGCCCCAACGTGTCGTAGCCGTAGGTCAGTGTGCGTCCGTTTACGGTCTCGGACCTGAGCCTCCCCTGCCGGTCGTGCAGGCGAGTGAGGGTCGCGTCAGGGCCGACGGCACAGGCTAGTTGGTCGAAGATGTCGTATTCAAAGGTGGTGACCTCGCCGTCCGCATGCTTGCGCAGCAGCTGTCCGATTTCGTTGCGCTCGTAACGGATGCTCTGGCCGAGCCCATTGGTGCGAGTGGTCAGGCGTCCGGCCTCGTCGTGACCATATGCGAGTGTGCGGCCGTCGAAGTCGGTCTCCGCTGTGAGACGACCGTTGGGATCGTAGGTGTAACTCCATTTCAGGCCGTGCGGGTTGCCTACCTCAGTCAGCCGCAGATTGGTGTCGTGGGTGAACTCGTAGCGAGCCCCGTCCGGGCCCGTACGGGCTGCCAGGAGGTCGAAGTCGGTGTACTCGAAACGGCTGACCGTACCCATGGCATTGGTATGGGACAGGCAATTGCCTTCGCCGTCATGCGTCCAGGATTCCTCGCTGCCGTCCGGCTCGGTACGCCGAGCCAGCCGGCCTTCAACTGTCCATTGGTATCGGCTGGTTGCGTCGAGGGCATCGGTGACAGCAACTGGTCGTCCGAAGGCGTCGCGTTCGTAGCGAGTCGTCGCGCCCAGTGGGTCGGTGATCTGGGTGGGCAGACCGGCTCTGTCGTACCGTGCCTCGGAGCGATGCCCGAGGGCATCCGTCACAGATATGACGTTCCCGGCCTCGTCGTACGAATAGGTCGTTGTCGCGCCGGAGGCGTCAGTTACCGACGTACGGTTGCCTCGCTCGTCGTAGGTCTGTCGAGTGACCATCCCGTCCGCGCCCCTGACGCGCACCGGTAGGCCGAGGGCGTTGTAGTCGGCGGTCAGTTCCCGCCCGTCCGGGCGGACTACCGAGGTAAGGCAACCGTGCTCGTCGTACGTGGAGCTGCTGAGGTGTCCGAGCGGGTCCGTGACGGACAGCAGCCGGTGGAAGCGGTCGTACTCGAAGCGGGTGACGGCCCCCAGCGCGTCGATTTCAGCTACCACTTGGGAGCGGTCGTTGATCACAAACCGCTTGGTGTGGCCGAGGCCGTCAGTTATGGACGTCATGCGCAGACCGGTGTTGGGGTCGGTGTCATCCCAGGTGAAGTGGGCTTCGAGGTGTCCGTTGGTTCCGGTCTGGTACAGGCAGCGGTCGTGTTCGTCGTAGACGTACTCGTACCGGCTGCCGTTGGTGTCCGTCCATGACGTGATGCGGCCCAGCTCGTCGCAGCCGAAGTGCAAGGGCTTGCCTGAGAAGTTGATGACCTCGGTGAGGTGGCCGTCGGTGTAGCCGTAGCGGAGGATTTCCTGGTCGGTGCCGTCCGGTGCGGCGCCTGCCAGGTGCAGGGCGGTGACCCTGCCGTCGTTCGTGGTGAGCTTCAGGTGGTAGCCGCCGTGGTGCACGATCGATGTCGGGGCACCGGTCTCGTCGTACTCGAAGGTGATCCAGCGGCCGTTGCGGTCGTCGATCTGGGCCAGGAGCGCCAGCTCCCCGTTGGGGTCGTCGACGAAGTGCCGGACCCTGCCGGTTTCCGGGTCGGTGACGGTGTAGCCGTCGTCCACCCGGTCAAGCGGCCAGCGCCGGCCGTGCGTCGGCATGACGGGAGCGCCGGGAGCGGGGTGAGGATAGGCCAGCAGGCTGCCCTCGTCGCAGCTGAACACCACGCCTTCCGCGTCGATCTCCAGGCGTTGGTCGACCGTGCTCGACCAGCTCGATCCGAACCAGCGGCCGGCTCGGTACGAGGAGTCGAAGACTCGCTCGAAAACAAGGGGCAGCGATCCCGGAAGCGTGATGTCCGTCTGCGGGAGCAGCATGCGCCCGGTCGCGACGTCGACGGGGTCTCCGGCGCACTTGACTTCGCTGCACTTCTTGGCACTGGAGTCGGGGTTCTTTTCGTGTCCGTGCCGGTTCTTGCCCTTGGGGCGTTCGAGGAGGTCCTTCATCCCGGCCCGCAGGCCGCCCTTGATCAGACCGCCGCCCTTGGTCCCGACCAACTCGGGAACGAGGCGGCCGATGAATTCGGAGGGGTCGCCCTTGGCCGCGTCCCAGGCGTTCTTCAACGTGCGGTCGGGGTTGGCGGCACTAAGGGCACCGGAAACCGAGCAGCCCGCTGCCATGGCCCGAGATACCGAAATCGTCTCGTGATCGCCCCAGTGACCAGAGCCATGCGGCTGGACCAGAGCCACAGAGCAAGCGTCATCCGAGCGTCAAGAATCTCCGAACGAGACCCTGACATCGCCGCCGCCGTAGTCGTTTCCGCCATGAAACCGCAGGTCAAGCCACCTCCAGGAGGCGATCTGCCCGCTCGACCCGTTCCACGGAGGGCAACAGATCAAGCAACCCACCCGAGCTATAAACCCGCAGGTCAGGCGCCCTTGTCAGCAGGCTCCAGAATCGCCACACACTCCACGTGATGCGTCATCGGAAAGACGTCGCAGGCAGTGAGGCCAGGAGAAATTGCAGGCCTGAACCGGTTTCTCGGCTCGGCAGGCGACATCTCAGGCGTCCGGAGCGTCAAATGAGCGTCACGGTCAAGACGGGCCTGATTTGCCGGAGCGTGCCAGCAGCCACTGTCACACGAAACGCTGCCTACAGTGCCGGGTCCGCCTCGGCTTCTTCGGCTGACCGTCACCAGTTCCTGTAGTCCTCCACCAAGTTGGCGATGAGCGCGAGCATCGCGTCGGCTCGGTGCCGGTCCTCGCGCTGGGTCTGCAGGGCCTGGTGGACCGTTCGGAGCCGGGCCAGCGCGGCCGGTTCGCCGTCCATCACGTCGTCGATCAACGGCTCAGTGATCAGGTCCAGGCACTCCGTGAGTAGTCGGCGGGTGGCGGGGAACGGCGGGTTGGGGTCGGGGGTGGAGAACACCTGGGTCAGGTAGCGCGCAGGGTCCGTGAGACTCCAGCCGACGACGGTGCCGTGCTGGACGACGAGGGCCACGTCGGGGGCGATGCCGACGCGGGCCTCCAGCAGCTCGTCGAGGACGTCGAGGTCGCGCAGACTGGTCAGCACGGCGTCCCCGCGAGCACGGCACAGCACTTCGCACATCTCCAGCCGGAAGTCCCGTACCTCGTCCGCGCGGAGTCCGCCCGAGCTTACTGCGGGCAGGACGGGAATGCGGGCGGAGTCTTTGGCGGAAGCGGACTCCCCCGGCAGCTGGAATTCGGCACCGGCCAGCTTCCGGCTTTCCCGGTCGAAGCGGAGGACATCGGGCGTGTCCCACAGCCATTCCTGGCTGCCGAAGGTGGCCAGGAGAAACCGCTCATGTTCCTTCACGTCCTTGTATTGCGCGATGTACACAGAGTTGCCCGAAAAACGAGGTGTGATGGGCAGCGGTTCGCCCGTCACCGTTGCGTGCCAGCCGTTGTCGAAGGTCAGCCTCATGGTCAGTGTTGCCTCACTTGATCCGCGCGGGGCATGAATCCGTCCTTGCTGGGGATTCGTCCCCTCGCAATGTCCTCATGTGTGACTGGCGCACCGGGATCCGTGGTCTTACCGCCCAGCGCCGTCGCGCCGGACTCGCCCTTGATGCCCGAAGGTCCGTACGCCGTGATGACGTTACCCGCTCCACCTTTTTGGCCCCGGACGACCACGATGTCCTCGCCTTGGCGGAAGATCAGGTTTCCGCTGCCGGCCGAGGAGCGGTACACCGCGTCCGGGCTCTTGAGGATCTCCACGACCCGCTCGTCGCTGAACGCGTGCCTGATGTCCGCGTGATAGTCGCCGTCCTTCCGCATCCGACCACCCCGCGCCCGCTCGATGTTCGTCACGGCGGTAAAGGAAAGCCGCATCGGCGCCCGAGCCGCCACACCACAAGCCCCCGTCAATACCTGAACCGGCGAACCCCAAGCCCCGCAACCACTCGCCTTCCCGGCCCGGTTACGGGGCTCGTCCGTACGTATACGGGGTGGCCGCCACGTGGACGCGCCATGCATGCCGACGTCTTGCCCCGTCGGCCTTCCTCGCCCCGCCCTGGAAGCAGAGGCCCGCACTCGGTCGAAGATCGCATTTGCGGGACACGCCTTACCCCCTACCAGCTGGCAAATGGACTCTGCGCCACCAGATCAGGGAGCGCCTTCTGCACAGCAATCCTGAAGTCTCGCGCCAATCCCGTAAGAAGTTCGAGAACTTCACTGTGGGACGCAGTCTCCATTTCCGGATCCGACCTCCACTTAGTGTCTGATACGCATCGGATTTCTATCAGGTCACCGAATGGGACGAAGCTCAGTCGGCGCTCAACCCCCTGTCCGTATAGATCGATTTCAGCCTGCGATCCTCGCTGCACGCTCACAATTGCCGCCGTCAACTATTCAATCACAGAAGACGGGTCATAAGAGATATCTACCGGCCAATCATCCTGCCCGAATCCACTGATCAAAAAATGACAGTTGATCTCGGACAAGATTTCACAAACGTCCATGACCAATGATTCATAGTCGTCTGCAATTTCGCGATCGGGAGTTGGATTCAATCCCCCTGCTGGGGGAATGACAGACATGCGAAGCTTCATTCAACTTCCTTCACGATGGGGAATGCCGACCTATATGATCCATCGCGCATTGGCACCGAGCAGACGTGAGCTGGCTCCACGATCTTTCCGTCTGGCTTGACGACTTGCCGGACGGCCTACGATTGAGCGATGCGATATCGCATCAGGAATCACTGGCCTTTGTACGGGCAGCAGCGGAGGAACATGGTCAGCGGTAAGCGCACTGTCTTGGACTCGTCCACGTTCACCGGGTGGTTCAAGTCCAGCTACAGCGGTGGCGGCCAGGGCGACTGTCTTGAGGTGGCCGGTGGCTACCTCGATGTCCCCGTCCGCGACAGCAAGAACCCGAGCGGCCCCGCGCTCGTCTTCTCGGCCAGTGGCTGGTCGATGTCCGTCACGGCGGTCAAGGGCCGCCGCATCAGCGCCTGAGCCGCCGCGCCCCGGGCCCCCCGCCAACACCCTGAACCGGCGCACCCCAAGCCCCGCAACCACTCGCCTTCCCGGCCCGGTTACGGGGCTCGTCCGCACGCCCCTGCACGATGGCCGTTCGCGTGAGGCCGCCCTCGACCATATCGGCGAGCGCGGGCTGCTCAACCCGACCTTGGTGAACCTGTGCAAGCTCAATCTTCGATGGTTGGTCGGACGGGGGAAAGAAAGGGATCCAAGCGCACATTGATCTCACCCCTGGCCATGACGCGAACGCGGAACGCTCCTTGCCCTGGCGGCACGTCCATGTCGGACGATCGCTCATACAGAAGCCCCCATGAACCAGGGAAACGAGCCGCAATGTAGCTCAGAAGATTATCCAGGTCCGCGGCTTCATCACGGCGCCGGTTCATCAGACCATTGGCGAGGACGAAAAACTCTCCATTATGGACTTTCAATTCCACTTCACCAGTCGCCCAATCGATTCCGGCGATCCGCGTCCGCAGCTCGGCGATCCCGGAATCGAGACTACCGGCGTCAGACTCTTCGGCAGATTCGGCGACCCCAAACCACCCATGAAACTCATACATCACTTCACTCCAATGGCTTCATGTCGATCACGGGTTCGATTCCATATCGTCGACCATATTCATTAATCTTCTCTATCACACCCGGCCCGGTTGGACCTTCGAAGTGAAAATAAGGAGTTCTCCCAGACTGTATCGCATATTCAAATGTGGCTTTCACTTGATTTCTAAACGCACTCCCCATCTGCATTCCGGCAGGCTTTGATTGAGCTACATACTTGTCGCTGACCGCATCTATTTCCCTTCCTTTGGGGTCATTTTCAAACTTGACTCTGGACTCACCGCCGAGACGCTCAGCCAGGGCATCAGCGGCGGGGTCGGGTTTGTGAACCTTGACGAGTTGACCAAGTCCGCCATTGTTCTCGCACGGCGCCAACCCAAGGGGGTCGCTCCAAATATGAGGGTTATGGACATAAGTAGCAGGGTTGGGCGCAGGGGTGAGCCCCAGAGGATCTTGGGTGAGGAAGCGACCCGTCTCGTGATCATAGTGGCGGTGAAGGTTGTAATGCAGACCGGTCTCGGGGTCAAAATACTGGCCAGGGAATCGAAGCGGCGTGTACGCCGTGCTCGTTGTGGCCCAGGTTGTCGTGCCCCACAGTGTGGTGCGCGTGCGCCAGGCGAGCTCGCCTGACTCGTCGATGAGTTCACTGGGGGTGCCGATCAGGTCGGTAACGATGGAGAAGAATCGTTCATCGACGGCCTCTTGCGGCGCCTCTGCTGAAAGTATCCTTTCCACCTGTGCCAGTGGGCGCGTACCGTCGTGGTCCCACGTGAGCGTGACAGGGTTGGGCAGGTGCCCCCCGGTGGTCAGTTGCTCGCAGAGCTGTGCATCGTCCCAGGTGAAAGTGATTTGCTCCAAGACGGTACTGCCGTCGTCGGCGAGGCGCTGTTTGGCTGTGCGACGACCCATCGGATCGTATTGGTAGCGCCAGACTGTTCCGTCCGGCGTGACCACCGAGACGAGCCGGTCCTCAGCGTCCCAGGTGAATCGCCACGTGTCGGGTTCACGGGAAAGCCGTCGCTTCTGGCGGAGTACGATCCTCCCCTGTTTATCGTGCTCATAGCGGACGTTCCCCGCCGTACTGATTCGCGTGCCCGCGTAGGTGCGGGCCCCTACCGCTTCCTGGCCCGCGTGCGCTGCTGGCCACATCGCTTCGGTCTGGTTGCCTGCGGCGTCGTACGCGTATCGCTCGGTCCAGTTCGAGGCTTGCACGGCCGTGACCCGGCCCAAAGGGTCCAGGTCGAAGGTTCGGCTGCCGCGAAGCTGGTCGTCGACGCCAGTGAGGTTGCCATCGGCGCGATACGAGTAGGCGCGGTGCTGAAGAGTGGTGTTGGCCGCTGCTGTGACGTGCTGGCTGGTAAGACGCCCCATAGTGTCAAACTCGTGTCTCAGCAGTACTGTTGGGCCGATGCGCCGGGTCAGTTCCTGACCCGCTGCGTCCCGTTCGAAGGTGAGTGTGCGCCCGGCCGTCGTCAGTTCATCGCGTCGGCCCGCTGCATCGTAGGTCCAGGAGCTGACGGCTCCGCCCGGGGTTTTCCTGCTGATGCGGCGTCCGAGGCCGTCATGCTCGAAGGAGAGGCGCCGACCATTCACGTTCTCGTACTTCAGGCGCCCGCAACGGTCGCGCATCCGAGTCAGAGTGATGCCCTGTCCTGACGCACCGGCCAGCTCGTCGAAGATGTCGTACTCGTAGTAGGTGGGCACTCCATCCGCGTCTTTACGCAGCAGTTGGCCGAGTTCATTGCGTTCGAACCGGATGGTCTGACCGGCACCGTTGGTGCGGGAAGCCAGGCGGCCCGCGGCGTCGTAGGTGTAGGTGAGCACCCGGCCGTCGAAGTCGCTCTCCGTGGTGAGGCGACCGGCTGGATCGTATCTGTAGTTCCAGCTCAACCCTTGTGGGTCTGTAACTTCGCTGAGCCGGAGCAGCGGATCGTGGCTGAACTCGTACCGTGCCCGATCTGGACCGATCCGTGCCACGAGCAGGTCGAAGTCTGTGTACTCGAAGCTGGAGACGCCTCCCAGGGCGTCGGTGTGAGTAAGGCAGTTGCCTTCGCCGTCGTACGTCCAGAACTGTTCGCTGCCGTCGGCATCTGTGCGGCGGGCGAGTTCTCCCTCCGTGGTCCAGGCGAACCGAGTGACAGCTCCCAGGGCGTCGGTTATCGAGGCCGGACGGCCGTAGGCGTCGCGCTCGTAGCGCGTCATTGCGCCCAGCGGGTCGGTGATCTCGGCGGGCAGGCCAGCCGCGTCGCACCGCACCACGGAGCAGTGTCCGAGTGCATCCGTCATTGCCGTAAGGTGTCCGGCCTCGTCGTATGTGTAGGTCGTCGTCGCGCCGGAGGCATCGGTGACCGATGTGCGGTTGCCGTGCTCCTCGTAGGTCTGTCGGGTGACCAGGCCGTCCGCGCCCCTGACCCGCACCGGTAGGCCGAGGGTGTTGTATTCCGCGGTCAGTTCCCGTCCGTCCGGGCGGATCACCGACGTGAGGTGGCCGTGCTCGTCGTAGGTGGAGCGGGTGACATGTCCGAGTGGGTCGGTGACGGACAACAGGCGGTGGTAGCGGTCGTACTCGAAGCGGGTGACGGCCCCCAGCGCGTCGATTTCAGCTACCACTTGGGAGCGGTCGTTGATCACGTATCGCTTGGTGTGGCCGAGGCCGTCGGTCATGGACGTCATGCGCAGGCCGGTGTCGGGGTCTGTGTCGTCCCAGGTGAAGTGGGCTTCGAGGTGTCCGTTGGTTCCGGTCTGGTACAGGCAGCGGTCGTGTTCGTCGTAGACGTACTCGTACCGGCTGCCGTTGGTGTCCGTCCACGACGTGATGCGGCCCAGCTCGTCGCAGCCGAAGCGCAGAGGTTTACCGGACGAGTTGGTGACCTCGGTGAGATGGCCGTGGGTGTAGCCGTAGCGGAGGATTTCCTGGTCGCTGCCGTCCGGTGCGGCGCCTGCCAGGTGGAGGGCGGTGATCCTGCCTTCGTTCGTGGTGAGCTTCAGGTGGTAGCCGCCGTGGTGCACGATCGATGTCGGAGCACCGGTCTCGTCGTACTCGAAGGTGATCCAGCGGCCGTTGCGGTCGTCGATCTGAGCCAGGAGTGCCAGCTCGCCGTTGGGGTCGTCGACGAAGTGTCGGACCCTGCCGGTTTCCGGATCGGTGACGGTGTAGCCGTCGTCCACCCGGTCCAGCGGCCAGCGCCGACCATGCGTCGGCATGACAGGAACGCCGGGCGCGGGATGCGGATAGGCGAGCAGACTGCCCTCCTCGCAGCTGAACACCACACCTTCCGTGTCGATCTCAAGGCGCTGGTCGACCGTGCTCGACCAGCCGGATCCGAACCAGCGGCCAGCTCGGTAGGAGGAGTCGAAGACTCGCTCGAAGACAAGGGGCAGCGATCCCGGAAGCGTGATGTCCGTCTGCGGGAGCAGCATGCGCCCGGTCGCGACGTCGACGGGGTCTCCGGCGCACTTGACTTCGCTGCACTTCTTGGCACTGGAGTCGGGGTTCTTTTCGTGGCCGTGCCGGTTCTTGCCCTTGGGGCGTTCGAGGAGGTCCTTCATCCCGGCCCGAAGGCCGCCCTTGATCAGCCCGCCGCCTTTGGTACCGACCAACTCGGGAACGAGTCGGCCGATGAATTCGGAGGGGTCGCCCTTGGCCGCGTCCCAGGCATTCTTCAACGTGCGGTCGGGGTTGGCGGCACTGGAGACCAGGCCGGCCAGTGTCATGTTGACGCCCTTGTAGTACTCGGCCGGGTGCGTCAGGTTGTACGGGTCGGTCGGGTCGACCGAGCGGACGAAGTTCACCAGCCCCGCGGTGCCCTTGATGACACCGCCACCGAAGTGGGCGAGCTCGATGCCCTGGCCGACTCCGTAGTCGAGGAACTCCTGTTTCGCCCGTTCCAGGCCCGTGGGTTCCTTCGGGGCGTGGGCCATCGCCGCGGTGATCGCGCCCTTGGCCGCTTCGGCAGCCTCATCGCGTGCCTGCCGGGCACGTTGCAGGACCTCCTGCGCATGATGTCGTTTGGCCACGCTCGGATCGGAGAACGTTCCCGGATGCGGGAGCGGATGGTCGGTGTTGCGGACCGCGTTGTACGCCGCCGCCTTCTCCTTGAACGCGGCAGCAGCGGTTTCGTAGTCCTGCTTGCCCTCCTTGTAGAGAGCGATCGCCTCTCCGGCCTTGGCCTGCGCGCTCGTGACCGTCCCGGCATACGTCTCCAGCGCCTTGGCCGCGTCCTCGAACGCATCCGCCGCACGTAACCAGTCGGTCGGCAGCGTCTGGAACTTCTCCCGGAAGGCATCGGCGGCCACACCCTTCCAATGGCCCGAGTCGAGCTTCTTCATCCCGCCGCCGACGAGATCGAACGCCCTTTGGAAATCCCGGAGGTTCTTCACCGCCGCACTGATCTTCTCCGGCCTGCCGTGAATCAGCTCGTTCGCTTCCTCACTCTGCCCGAGCTGCTGCTCCCCGACCTCCGCACCCAGCGAGGACGCGGTCTCATCACCCCAGTCCTCGACCGCGTCCGCCCACCCATCGGCACCGACCCTCTCCAGACCGGAGCCGACGAAATCGGTGCCCTTGTCGATCCCCTCGCCGACGATCTCCTTGCCCTTGTCGACCAGCTTGCCCGCACCGTCGTAAAGATCCGAGCCGACCTTCCCCCAGTCCACCATCAGCGGGCCTCCCCCCACCGCGGCTGCTCAGCCTGATCGATCGCCTCCTGGGAAGGGTCGAGCTGCTCCTTCAGCCGCTCATCCGCCGCTGCCCGCACCGCCGGGTCCACCAGCCCCGAGCGCTCCATCGAGTCCAGCGCCGCGTCCTCCACGTCGTAGGCGGTGTCCTTCCAGTTCTGCTTCACCTCTTCACCCGCCTTCAGCATCGACTCCCCGCTGAAGTCCGGGTCGTCATAGGCGGACTGCTTGCTGATCGTGTCCCAGCTCATGGCCTTGACCTCGTCCTCGGACAGGTGCGGATTCCCGTTCAGGGAATTCACGCCGATCTTGAACGAGTCCTTGATGTACTGCTCCTGTTCCGCGAAGGCTCCTGCCGACATACCGACTCCCAGGGCGAAGCCGTTCCCCTTCTGCGTCAGCGCCCGCACACCCCACTCCCAGCGATTGCAGAACATCTCGAACTCCGACGTCAGCCCGCCATGCCCCAACTCCAACCCCGACAACGCGAGATCCGA
>NZ_JBVJMV010000079.1:0-21212 GCF_055584025.1 Streptomyces sp. NPDC104309
CAGGCTCTGCTCTCATGCCGGGCAGGGCCCGCGATCACCCGATCGAGACTCCCGTTCGATCGACAGACTCCATGATCGATATGGCAACGGCTTCTCATACCGAAAGTCTCGCACGGGCAATCACGGACCTCTGGGCAGGCTGTAATGCAGCCCCGATCCCGTCAGTTGGGCTCTGTTTGCGAGCACTTGGTGCCCCTGCCGCATCTGACGAGCGCGGCGAGCACGCGCCCACCCTGCGCACCCAGTTCGCCATGGCCACGCTGGAGAAGATCCCTCCCGAAACCGTGCTGGCCCACGGCTGGCCGGGCTGGCTCTTACTCGCCGTGCCCGACGACCACGCCATCCTCACCGCCCCGTGGACCACCACGGCGACCGTGCACGCACTGGAGATCGCAGGAGGTCCGGTGGACCGCAGGAAGTTCCTGATCACCACATCCGTCACCCTCACCGGCACCGTCGCCCAGTGGTCCGGAGCCGCCCCCGCAGGCGCCGCCTCCACCGGCGGCCGGCGCATCGACGACAGCACCCCCGACCGGTTCGAGCGCCGCCTGGACGACCTGCGCCACCTGGACGGCCAGCTGGGGTCCGGGGAGGTCTACGACGCCGCCCGTACCGAACTGCGCCTGATCCTCGGTGCCCTCAAGGACGCCTCCTACAGCGAGCGTGTCGGGCGCCGCCTGTTCGGCGCGGCGGCCGAAGCTTCCCGGTCGGCCGGCTGGACGGCGTACGACAGCGGCCGGATCGCCGCAGCGGAGCGCCACTACGTCACTGCCATGCGGGCCGCCGCGAGCGCGGACGACCCGGTCGTGGGCGCCAACACGCTCGCGTTCTGGGCTATCCAGCAGTACTCGACCGGCAACCCGCGCGGCGCGATCGACCTCATCGAAGCAGCCCTTACCCAGGCCCCACGGATCGGGTCCGCCCGCATGACCGCCATGCTCCACGCCCGAGCCTGCCGGGCCCACGCACGCGCCGGCGACACCTGCGCGGCCGACCGGGCCGCCAATGCCGCCCTGGACACCTACGCCAACGCCGGCCCGATGGAAGCGGACCCGGCCTGTGTCTACTGGTTCAACCTCGGCGAAACCCACCAGCTCCTGGGCAGCTCCGCCGTCAACCTCGGCAACCCCCGCCAAGCCCTCAAGCACTTCCAGGACGCCTCCACCGCCCACCACAGTGAGGGCGAGGCGTACAACGGCGACGCCTTCCCTCGCGGACACGCCATCTACCTCGCGCGCCTCGCCGAAGCCCATCTCGCCCTCGGCGACATCGATGCCGCCGTCGACACCGCCCACACCGCCGTGGCCCGCATGGGCGGCGTCACCTCCGCACGCGGCACCAGCACCCTTGACGACCTGAGGCAGAAACTCGGACGCCGCCGCGGCGTACCCGTCGTCGCCGACTTCCTCAACTACACCGCCGAACAGGGGTGAGCGGCCCGCCAGCCCGTTGAGCTGCGTGGCGGCGGGAGGGCTTTTGTGAGGCGGTGGCGGGCCAGGCGGTCGCGCGTCGTCAGCGCGGGTTCAGGGCGCGCCTGGCCGCGTTGATGACGTTGTGGGCGTCAGCCCCGTACACGGCGGATTCCCGGAGGGTTTTCCAGGTCCGCAGGTAGAGGGCGAGGGTGTCGGTGTCGTCGAGCCAGAGTTCCGCGTGCCAGGTCTCGGTGACGACCTGGCGGTCGTCGTAGATCCAGAAGCCCAAGCCGGGCGGTACTTTCAGGGACGCGGTGAGGGGAACGATGCCGATTTCGACGGTGTCCATGCCGATGATGCCGGTCAGGCGGTCGAGCTGGGCGGCGAGCACCGAGGGCGAGCAGACCAGGGACCGTAGGACCGTTCCCACAAGATGATGTGGTAGCGCCTGCCCCCGCTGTACAGCAGCTCCTGGCGCCTTATGCGGGCCCGAACGGCTTCCTCGATGTCGCGTGGGGACTTGTGGAGTTCGGCGGAGCGGGTGAGTACGGCGCGTGCGTAGTCGGGGGTCTGCAGGACGCCCACGATCCACGAGGACTCCCAGGCCCGCAGCACCTTGGAGTGGGCCTGTGCCTGGTTGTGGGCGTCCTGCACGGGCTTGTGGCCGCCGACGAGTTGTCTGCGCCAGGAGCGGATGTGCGACTCGAACCCCGCCAGGCGGGCTCGCAGTTCCTCGTAGGAGTCGGGCCGGCCGCACGCCGCGGCCCACTGGTGCAGGTCCTCGGGGGTGGCCGTCTGCCTGCCCAGCTCCAGCTTCGAGACCTTGGAGTTGGGCCAGTCGAGCTGGCGGGCCAGGGCGGTACCGGTGAGCCGGCCTTCCGGGGCGGAGAGCCGAAGTTCCCGCAGCCGCACCCCGAGTGCTTCGCGGGCCTGCTGATAGTCCGTGCTCACCGGTACACCCTTGCTTTACGCCTCCTTCGCGGCCATGCCCGCCGCGAACTCCTGATACGGGACGGCGTAGTGCCGGGCAACGTCCCGCAGTCGGTTGTACTGGTTGACGGCCGCCGGTTGTGTGATCAGTTCGGCACCCGTGAGGTTGTCATCATCGTCGAAGAGGCACACGGCGACGATGTGCGAGTCGAAGATCCAGAAGTCTTCGTCCGGGAGGTTGACCCGCGCGGCGTCCGCGCGCCACATGTTGCGGACGTCCTCGCCCAGGGCCGCGTTCTTCTCGCCGTGCGCGAGCAGGTACCGCTGGCCCTCGGTCGGCGGGTCGTCCACGACGCGGACCCGGCCCACGTAGGTGCCGCCCGTGGTCTTCTCGCGGATGCCCCTGCTCCAGGGAGTCTCCAGGTCCCAGAGCGGCCTCTCGCCGCGGGCGAACTGGGCGTAGGTGTCGGTCTGTTCGTCGACCGCGTAGCGCCGGCGCGTTTCCAGGTGCCAGGCGCTGTGCTGGAAGTTCTCGAAGAGCTTGGCGAACTGCTCGGGGGTGAAGATGCGCGGTGCGCTGTCGCGTTCCTTCGGGCCGAAGTCGATCAGCGTGTTGCGCGGCATCACGATCGGGATCTCGTCGTCGTCGATGTGCTGGAGCTGGGCGAGGGCGTCGGGGTCGGTGAGGCGCGGCCCGTGCACGATCACCTCGCCCGTGTCGAGGTCTTCGTGCACCGCGGGGCAGCTGCCTTCGCCGCTGCCCGTGCCGTTGAAGCGCAGTCGTCGGGCCATGACCAGATCCTCTCGCCGGAAGCCGATCGCCCCAGCATCACCATGCGGTGCGCCCACGACTACGGACTGCGGCCCTCTTTGTGAGAAAAGCCGAGCCAAGCACGAGAGCACGCGAGAAAAACCGGGAAAACAGCGTACCGCCCGACGGTCCGCCACTTCTAGCGTCCCTTTCATGGCAACCACCGAACAGCAGGACATCGACCCGTACACGGCGATGGAGTCCCTGCGGGCGGCACTGGCCGGGGCCGGGATCGTCCTGCCCTCCCTGAGCGTCGACACCGCCTCGCCCGCACTGCGGCTCGTCGACCTGGGGCGGGTGCGCTCCGACGTCGCCGCCCGCCTGGCCCAGGCAATCCAGACGGGAGTCCGCGCGTGAACGGATCCGAGAAGCCGGCAACAACACTCAGCCATGGCGAACTGCCCTACCCACGCGGGACCCTCGTGAGGGACACGATCTCGGAGCGAACCGGTCTGCTCACGGGCGTCCTCGAGGAGCGGCTCAAGAAGTCGGGCAACCTGGTCAGCCGACAGGCGTTCATGGTGCCGGAAGGCGGCGGCATCGAATGGGACGTGCCAGTGGAGCGCGTGAGGCCCGTGAAGCCTGGAAAGACCGCGTAGACCCGGCCCGGCGGTGAGCTGCCCGCACTGCAACTGTGACGGGCTACAGGTTGGTACGCGGGCCCGTGACCATGTCTGGTCCGTCCGGGTGATCAGGGGTCGCGACTGCGGTGTCCGGGAGTGCGGCGCCTCTACCGTGCGGGCCATGGAACCCACCCCGGAACCCACCGCCATGCCCGAGCCGCTGCGCCAGGCAGTTCACCAGCTCGTCTCCGAAGTGGTCATGAACTGCCAGGAGGTGCTGCGCTACACCGTCCGTGGCAGGCGTTTCTGCGGCGCTTCGACATCGAGCACACCTTCCGCCTCTTCAAGCAGACCCTGGGCTGGACCTGCCCGAAGATCCGTACCCCCGAAGCCGCGGACCGATGGACCTGGCTGATCGTCACCGTCTAGTGCTCTGACCACATTGGTTCGCCGGGTTGGTGGTCGGGGCGGTTGGATGTGCGGTGACGTCCGATTCGAGTGCTGGGGGTGCGGTGGCTGAGCCTGTCCGCGTGCGCAGGGTGACCGACCAGGAGGGGCAGAAGCTGCAACAGATCGTGCGCCGAGGCAGCACCAGTTCGGTGCGCTTCCGGCGCGCGATGATGCTGCTGGCCTCGGCCGGCGGGAACCGGGTCCTGGTGATCGCGAAGCTGGTGCAGGCCGACGAGGACACCGTCCGGGACGTGATCCACCGGTTCAACGAGATCGGCCTGGCCTGCCTGGACCCTCGGTGGGCGGGAGGCCGTCCCCGCCTTCTCAGCCCTGACGACGAGGACTTCGTCGTCCAGGCGGCCACCACCCGCCCGACCAAGCTCGGCCAGCCCTTCACCCGCTGGTCACTACGCAAACTCGTCGCCTACCTGCGCAAAGTCCACGGCCGGGTGATCCGCATCGGCCGCGAAGCATTACGCTGCCTGCTCGCCCGCCGCGGCATCACCTTCCAGCGCACCAAAACCTGGAAGGAGTCCCCGGATCCGGAACGGGACACCAAACTCGACCGCATCGAGCACGTCCTGGACCGCTTCCCGGACCGGGTCTTCGCGTTCGACGAGTTCGGCCCGCTCGGTATCCGCCCTACTGCGGGCTCGGGCTGGGCCGAACTACGACGTCCCGACCGGTTGCCCGCCACCTACCACCGCACTCACGGGGTGCGCTACTTCCACGGCTGCTACTCGGTCGGCGACGACGCGTTGTGGGGAGTCAACCGCCGCAAGAAGGGCGCCGGGAACACTCTGGCCGCGCTGAAATCGATCCGCGCCGCCCGGCCCGACGGCGCACCGATCTACGTGATCATGGACAACTTGTCCGCCCACAGGGGCACCGACATCCGGCGCTGGGCGAAGAAACACAAGGTCGAATTGTGCTTCACCCCGACCTACGCCTCGTGGGCCAACCCGATCGAGGCGCACTTCGGACCGCTGAGGCAGTTCACCATCGCCAACTCCAACCACCCCAACCACACCGTCCAGACCCGCGCCCTGCACGCCTACTTGCGGTGGCGAAACGCCAACGCTCGCCACCGCGATGTCTTGGCCGCCGAACGCAAGGAACGCGCCCGCATCCGAAGTGAGAAGGGCATCCGCTGGGGCGGACGCCCGCTTACGACGGCCGCCTGACCAAAACGCTCCGGGCGGTCAGACCACCAGCGCCGCGTGCAGCGCACTGAATGTCTCACGAAGTTCCACTGTGGTGATCGGATCGATCTCCATCTGCAAATGACACACGTCGTCGTCGCCGTTGGGAGTCAGGCGCACGAAAAAGGCGAAACCGTCCCCGACTGGCTCCGCCTTCAACGTCAGCGGATTGTTCCGACCGGGAGTCACCGCCGCCGAAAAGCGCACACCCGACGGCGCGCGCAGGTGGGAGAGCATCCGCGCGACGAAGTCCACGACCTCCGCAGCGCTGAGATCCGCAGTGAAGTCAGCTGTCAGCCAGGAGCTCCAATCCGCCGTGACCTGCCAGCTGTCCGCACCGGTCCGAGCAAGTTCCAGCCACACATCATCGTTGCCGAGGCGTATCCGCGGCTGTTCCATCGTCACCCTCCGACATCCGTGCCTGGACTCAAGATCCTATTGCGCAGATCTCCGTCGTCGCACGCCATCCCCCCTTCAGCAACCCGGCGAACCTTCCCGGTCAGAGCACTAGCCACCCCGAGCGCTCCAACGGCGCCCTGACCGTCGTCGCTCTCGCGCTCGAGGCCCAAGTCCCCCGCAATGCGCTCACTCAGCGTCACCCGGACCTGAAGAACGAGTTCTACGACAAGGTCCGTGCCCGCGGACAGACTCCCGACAGCGAGAAGCGGCTGCGTCAGCAGATCAGGCGGCTGAAGGAACTACGGGTCGCAGACGCCGAAGAAATCGCCCGACTCAAAGCCGACGTAGAAGCCCTCGTGGGCGCCCTGCACCAAGCCACCATGGAGAACCGCCTGCTGCGGCAGCAGCAGGCCGGCGGTGTCGGCGTGGTCCGGATGCTGCCCAAACAACCCCGCATCACAGACGCCACACACCCGGTGCAGCCCAACTTCCCGTGATCGTCCACTGCCAGCCCCTGGCCGGCACCGCGGCGGTCCCGGCCCAGCGAGAAGCTCGCCGCGAGTACGAGAACCGGTCAACGCCATCCCGGTACCGGCCGGACGTGATCAATCTCAGCGCCACAAAGCCAGCGTGCTCCGTCTGCGACGAGCGGACCGGGCCGACGCTGACATCTGAGCCGGTCGGGTACCTGTGCCCGACCGGCCACAGCAAGTCCGGCCTCGGTAAGAACATCGGTACAGCGGCTATCGGTGAGATTGATCATGGTCCGGGCGGCCTTCGCACTTCTGCGTTGGTTGCGCCGCCTGCGTATCCGCTGGGAAATCCGCGCCGGCATCCACCAGGCCTTCCTCACTCTCGGCCGCGCGATCGTCTGCTGGCGGCGCCTCAAAAGCAGTGCTGATCTGATCCCTCAGCCCGTACCGCCTACCAGTGCCTCGCCGAGCGGGGTGCGCCGGTAGAGCACCGACCGTCCGGACCGGGCGCGGACGAGCAGTCCCGCGCCTCGCAGGATGGCGAGGTGGTCTCCTACCGCGCCGGGTGTCATGGCGAGGCTTCGGGCGAGGTGGCTGGTACTGGCCGGGGCGTCCAGCGCCAACAGCAGCCGGGCTCGGGACCGGCCGACCAGAGCGGTCAGGGCGTCCGGCTGGGGGACGGTCTCCTGTTCGCCCCACAGGGCGGCGGTGCCGCGGGCACGATAGATCAAGGTCCTGGGCCAGGGGTCTTCCAGGTGGGCGGCGATATTCGCGACGAAGACCGAAGGGATCAGCAGGAGCCCGTCGCCGGCGAGGCGGACTGTTCCGACCTGGGGGAAGTGGCCGATCTCGATACCGCCGGCTTGCCAGGCGATGCTCGGGTGCAGGCTCTCGATGGTCGTGACCCATCCGTGTTCGCCGATCACACCGACCCGGTGCACGACGTCGCGCTCACAGATCGCGCGCAGTTGCGGCCAGTCCGTGGCGAGCAGCTCGTGCCACGCCTGGTCCATCGCCTCGGCGATCCTGGAGGCGGCGTCCGTCGAGTCCAGCACTGCGCGAACGCGGGGATCGCGGGCGGACGGGCCGGTCGCGTTGGTGGCGATTTCGTGGCGGGCCGCTTCCAGCGGTGTGGCCCGGATCATGGCCAGGTCGTCTGCCCAGGTCTGGTTGAGGCCGCGTGGAGGCGGGGCGACGAAGTTCGGTCCGCCCCCGCGCGGGGTGTGCAGGGCGAGGGCGGCGTTCAGTTCGGTCTCGCGGCGAAGCCGTTCGAAGGCCGGCATGAGTCGGGTGGCCCAGGCTCGCGGCAGTGGCCGGTCTTGGCCGGCGAGCGAGCGCAGCAGGAAGCAGAGGTCCATCGCGGGGGAGAGTGCGAAGCGGCTGCGCAGCAGGGCCTCGACGGAGACTTCGAAGCGGAGCACCCTGCGACGTTACCGCAGGACGTCCGTCCCGATTCGTCGAGCGACGAATCATTGTTGGGTGGGGTGGGCGCACGGCGAGGCTGGGCGTCATGACCCCAACCGCCGAACCCGCACAGGGCAACCACCGTGCCACCTACCGGGAGGTGCTGGCCGAGCCACGATTCCGGCTGCTCTTCTCAACCCGCACCGTCGCGATCACTGCGGACGCGCTGCGGATCACCACGTTCTCGGTGCTGGTCTTCTCGGCCACCGGCTCCCCGCTGCTGAGCGCACTGGCCTTCGGTATCGGCTTCATCCCGCAGCTGTTCGGCTCGCTGCTGCTGGGCTCACTGGCCGACCGACTGCCGCCCCGCGCGCTCATCACCGGCGGCTACGCCTTGACGTGCGCCGCCGCCCTGCTGCTCGCCCTGGTGCGGATGCCGATCGCGGCAAGCCTCGGTGTCGTGGCGCTGGTCGCCCTCGCCACACCGGTGTTTCACGGCGCGTCGAGTCGGCTGGTCGCGCAGTCGCTGGAGGGCGACGCCTATGTACTGGGCCGTTCACTGAACAACATCGCTGCCTCCGGCGCGCAATTGTTCGGTCTGGCACTGGGAGGTGCGGTCGTCGCGGTACTCGGCCCGCACCGGGCGCTCGCGGTAAGCGCCGCCCTCTACCTCGGCTGCACGCTCGCTATCCGCATCCGGCTACCCCGGCTGCAGCCGGGAGAGTTCGGAAGCACACCCGACAGCGCTCGGGGCGATGGCGGGGCCTTCCGGGCAAGCCTGCACGGTGCCGGCCTGCTGCTGCGCGGACGCACGGTGCGACGACTGATGCTGGCGCAGTGGCTACCGACCGCTTTCGTAGCGGGCGCGGAAGGCCTGCTCGTCGCCTACGCGGGAGGACGCCACTTTGCGCCCGGCTGGTACGCGGTGCTGATGGGATGTCTACCGGTCGGCATGCTTGTCGGTGACCTTCTGGTAGGTCGACTGCTACGGCCGCCCACCCGGGAGCGACTGGTAGTCCCGTTGATTGCGCTGATGGGAATGCCGCTGGTCGGCTTCGCTGCCGAGCCCGGAGTGGGCGTCTCGTCCTGTCTGCTGCTGCTCTGCGGCTTCGGATTCGCCTACGGTCTCGGCCTGCAACGGCCGTTCCTGGACGCCCTGCCGCAGGATGGCCAGGGCCAGGCCTTCGGTCTGCTCGGCTCCGGCAGCATGACGCTGCAGGGCGTCGGGCCGGCCTGTTTCGGCTCGGTGGCCGCAGTCATCGGAACAGGCGGCGCAATCGCCCTGGCAGGCGGCGCGGCGGCGCTTACCGCCGGCTGGATTCTCACCTGGCACCCGCCTACCTCCCCGCTCCCCGTCCCGAACTACTCAACGGGATCAGAGAACGGCACCGAACAGCATGCGTGTAGTTCTCCTGCGCAGTAACCGCCGGCCGGGGGCAGCTATCTGCGGGAGAACTTCACCACCGCCCCGGCGCCGACGACCCGTCAGGTGCCAACCAGCGCCGATCGAGGCTTAGCGCCGTCGGATTCCGTTCCGATGTTCCATAACCCCCAGTCCCGGCCCAGCGTGAAGCCCTCCGCGAGGTCCCGACAGGCCCGCCGGGGCCCAACAAGCTGAACTTGACAGAGAAGTCGTCGCTGACCATCGCCCGGAACTTGTCGAGCTCCAGGACCTGCGTTGCGGGCCAGGTGGAGGCCCACGTCGACTTGCCCGAACCGGCCGCTCCGATCAGGCAGACCAACGAGGGCTCCGGGATCGTCGTGTCGACGGGCAGTGCGTTTTCCAGGCGGAAGGTCTTCATGCGGCTTCTCCCTGCGGGTCAAGAGCACGGGTGGCGTAGTAGGTCTGCAGGCCGGCGTTCTCGGTGATGAGGGCTGCGGCCTCGTGCAGCGGGCACGACATCTCGCCGTCGCGGTCCGGCTCGATCCCGCCCGGCGGCCTGCGCGGCGGCGGTGAGCAGCTGCGCGAGGGAGCCGAAGACGCCGTCCTGGCGGTGGTCTTCGTGGTGGAGCTCGCGGAGGTCCTGCGCGAGCTCCTGGGCGCCGATCTCACCGGTGAGGTCGTCCTCGATCTGCTGGAGGGCGAGCTTGGCGATGCCAGCAGCAGCGCGGACTCGGTCCATGCGGGTGCGGCTCACCGGCGGGATCCGGGGCGGGTGGTCAGCCAGACGGTGACGGCGGCGGCGCCGACACCGATCGCGCGGTGCAGAGCGGCGTCTGTTTGTGACAGGTTTCGTTGGCCCCGCTCCGGCACTCTGTTCTGGCCCCAGTTGATCGACATTTGATTTGGCCCCACCTGCGCCGCTCTGAGACGACATGCCCTCGTCCGAGTGAATGGTCTGCGCTGTCTGCCCGATCCCGTCAGGGTGTGTTCGTCGTTCACGGTCATGTCGGAGGCCGTGCCGTTGGTCATGGCCGTGTCAGGAGGCCGGGTTGCATGTTTCGCGTGTCGAGCTGTTCGAGAACATCCGTCGGGACGTCCGTCTCGATCCGTCGATCTCGCAGAGGGCCCTGGCGGCGAAGTACGGCGTTCACCGCCGAACCGTCCGGCAGGCCATGGCCTCCGCGATCCCGCCGCCGCGCAAGTCCGGTCAACGGCAGTTCCGCATCCTGGACCCGGCCACCGGGCGGATCGACGCGATGCTCCGGGCCGACCTGAAGGCCCCGCGGAAGCAGAAACACACCGTCGAACGGATCCAGAAGCGCCTGGCTGAGGAGCACGACTTCGACCTGGCGTCGTATTCGACTCTGCGCAACTACGTCCGCAAGCGGCGCCCGGAGATCGTCGCGGAGGACCGTGAGGGCCGCCAGCATCTGGAGGGAATGGTGCCCAAAGAACACCTGCCCGGCGAGGAAGCCGAGGTCGACTTCGCGGACGTGTGGGTGCGGGTGGCCGGCGAGGCGGTCAAGTGCCACCTGTTCACGCTGCGGCTGTCACATTCGGGCAAGGCCGTCCACCGGGTGTTCGCTTCGCAGGCCCAGGAGTCGTTCCTGGAGGGACACGCGGAGGCATTCCGGGTGCTGGGTGGTGTCCCGACCAAACACATCCGTTACGACAACCTCAAGCCCGCGGTCCGGCAGGTCTGCACCGGCCGCAACCGGGTGGAATCGGAGCGGTGGACCACCTTCCGCTCGCACTACGGGTTCGATGCCTTTTACTGCATTCCCGGTGAGGAAGGCGCCCACGAGAAGGGCGGAGTCGAACAGGAAGGCGGACGCTTCCGCCGGGCCCACCTGGTCCCGGTTCCCGATGTCTCCTCGCTGGAGGAACTGAACGCCCGCATCGCCACGATCGACGAGGCAGAGGACGAGCGGATCCTGCGCGGGAAGCTGACCTCGATCGGCTTCAACTTCCGCCTCGAGGCCGAGGAACTGGCGCCGCTGCCAACCGAGGACTTCGAGTGCGGCATCACCCTGACTCCGAAGGTCGACCGGACCAGTCGGATCACCGTCCGCCAGTGCCACTACTCGGTGCCCGCCCGCTTCATCGGCGAGAGGGTACGCGTTCTGCTGCGGGGCAACGAGCTGCTGGTCTTCGAGCGCCGGAACATCGTCGCCCGGCATCCGCGGCTGACCAAACGTTACGGATATCGCGACGTGCTGGACCACTACCTGGAGATCCTGCTGGTCAAGCCCGGCGCCATGGCCGGGTCGACCGCGCTGGCCGCCGCCCGGGCCGAGGGCTCCTTCACGGCCGTCCATGAGGCGTTCTGGGCCGCTGCCCTGAAGACCCACGGGGACGCGGCCGGCACCCGGGCCCTGATCGAGGTCCTGTTGCTGCACCGCCGAATGCCAGCCGAGGCGGTCCAGGTCGGCATGGCGGCCGCAGTCAAGGCCGGATCGATCAGCCCGGACGTGGTGGCCATCGAGGCCCGCAAGGCCGAGTCCGCCGCCCGGGACCCCGAGCCGGTGGACGACGAGAACGATCCTCCGCCCTGGGCGGACGTCCCCGGCGGGCAGCTGCTGACGCTTCCCACCTGTCGGCCCGAACTGCCCGAGGACAACCGTCCCCCGCCATCGGTGGACGTCTATGACCAGCTCCTGACCCGCCATCCGAAAGGTTCCGCATGAACGACAGCACCGCTCTCTTCGACGTCGGTGAGAGGGTCCCGAACCCCCGCAAGGACGCCTCTGCCGCCGGCGCCGTCGAGACCGTGATCGACGAAGCCTGCCGAGCCCTTCACCTGCCCACGATCCGCTCACGCTGGGAGGAGATCGCGGGCACGGCGCTGAAGGAGAAGGCCAGCTACAAGGACTTCCTGGCCGACCTGCTGGAAGCCGAGTGTCTCCAGCGCGAGGAGCGGAAGAAGACCCGGCTGGTCAGGGAGGCGAACTTCCCCCGCCCCAAGCGGCTGGAGGACTTCGAGTTCGAGAAGAACCCGAACGTCGCCCCCGAGCAGGTCAGCACCCTGGCCGACCCGGCCTGGGTGAAAGCCGGCCTGCCGCTCTGCCTGATCGGCGACTCCGGCACCGGCAAGTCGCATCTGCTGATCGGGACCGCGATCGCCGAGGCCGGGATGCGGGTCCGCTACACGACCACGGCGAACCTGGTCAACGAGCTCGCCGAGGCCGCCGACGAGAAAAAGCTCGGCCGCGCCCTCGCCCGCTACGGACGCGTTGACCTGCTCTGTCTGGACGAGCTCGGCTATCTCGACCTGGACAAGGCCGGGGCGAAGCTTCTGTTCCAGGTGTTCACCGAACGCGAGGAACGACGAGCCATCGCCATCGCCTCGGACGCACCGTTCTCGGAGTGGAAGCAGACGTTCACCGACCCCCGGCTCTGCGCGGCGATCGTGGACCGGGTGACCTTCAACGCGCACATCGTCGAGACCGGCACCGACAGCTTCCGCTTCAAAAAGACTCAAGAGAAGCACCGCAAGTCAGGGTGCCGGTAAGCATCGTGGCACGAGCCGAAAACTCCGGCTCTGGCTCCAGGGGTAGATCCATTATCGCGGTGCGCGGAGGTGCCTGTCACCATTCTCCGGAATGATCTTTACGCCCGATATGTTCTTCTAGGGTTGAGGGCAACGAGCACAACGCATCGACTTGACCAGGGAGTTGAGAGTGACGCACAACGTTGCCGCACTGGCGGAGGAACTCACGGCCATGGCCGCGGCCGATCACCAGTCCTCAGTCCACGCGAATAGCGACGACCCCGCCGAGCAACTGGCGTGGCGCCGGCTGACCGCACGGCACGGTGACCGACTCAGTGAGATCATGGATGAGTACGGCTGGCCGACGGCAGAAGACGTCGGCGAGGAGGCCGCACGCGCGGCATGGCTGATTGCCCAGCACGCCGACCGGCAGCTCGACGTCCAGCGACGTGCCCTCCACCTGATGCAGCAGGCAGTGTCGGCGGGCTCGGCCAGCCCACGTGAGCTGGCCTTTCTGCGCGACCGCACGCTGACCAACGAGGGCCGCAAGCAGATCTACGGCACTCAGATCGCCGGCGTGAATGACGGGGCACCGGTTCCGTGGCCCTGCGAAGAGCCCGAGCGCATGGACGAACTCCGTGCGGAAGTCGGCATCGAGTCCTTCGACGAGTACGTTGCCAAGTTCGCGATGGCCTGACGCCCGTTCCCAGCGGCGTCCGGCGGATCATTGCCGGGCTCACGGATGGCGTCCCAGCGCCGTTTACGGCTGCCGACGCGGCCCTTGCCAGCGCCCCAAGTCCTGACCCGACCCGTTCACGAACCGAGGCCGACACCCCTTGCGGGGCGCCGGCCTCGGCCCGGTTGAGCCCGAACCGTTCTCCGCCGGTCGCGCCAATGCCCGTCCTCGTCGTCCACCGCAGATCGGAGAATCCGTCGGTCCCGGATCGAACACGGGTCGAGATCCTGTGGGCCGGCGGGCTGTCGGGGCCCGTCGACCAGTCCGGATCCGATGCGCTTCACGCTACCGCCCCGCCCCCTCCCCACGGCCAGAGAACCCACTCGTTCGGGGTGGGGCCAAAACAACTTGTCGGAACGAGGTTGACACCCCTCACACGACCGCCCGCCACCCGCTGGTGGGGCCAACTTCAGTGTCGAAGTGGGGCCAATTGAAGTTGCCACAAACAGGGACCCGCTCTACACCAACGCCGGGACGCCGAATGAGCAGGAGGCGTGGGCGCTATGGAAGAAGAACTCCGGAAAGGTCGAGCCCAACCAGCTCTTCGTGCCACGGGTCTTCGCCGACGACGCCCGCATCTTCCTCGCCTCCGGCGGCTTCCCCCGTACTGCCCCGGAGACCGACACCCCCGAGTACCGGATCGCCGTCGAGGACCTCAAGGCCCGCTTCGGGGCCTGCGCCTGGCACGACCCGATCGACCCCAACCGGGTCCTCGGCAAGGAGGTCGCGCAGGCCGCGGCCGAATGGCAGCAGGAGATCGCCGGACAGACCGCCCAGCGGCAGCAGATCCTCACCGCGGGCAAGGACGCCACGAAGGCGCTCCAGGACGGCGCCTACGCCCTCAGCCTGCTCGTCGGCCAGTCCTGGCTCGCCGACCACTACACCCGCTGGCAGGACTACTGGTCCCCCGGTGGCGTCGGCTGGATCGGTGACACCGACACCGTGATCCAGGTGCCGGGCGCGGCGGGCACCTGCCTGGAGGTCCAGGGCGGCGCCAAGACCAACGGCTCGCCCGTCCAGATCTACACCTGCAACAACACCGCCGCGCAGAAGTGGCAGTTGGAGGGCAGCGAGGAGGACCTCCACCTCCGCAACGTCAACTCCTCCAAGTGCCTTGATGTTGCCGGAAACGCCTCCGCCAACGGCACAAAGATCCAGATCACGGACTGCTACAGCACCAAGGGCCGGTCCTGGAAGGCCGACGTCCGCGCCCCCTCCACCCTGAGGAGCCTGACCACGGGCAAGTGCCTGGACCTCAGCGCCTGGCGACAGCGCCACCATCGCGCAGCGGGCCATTGCCCAGAGCGCCCAGGTCAACGCCGAGTTCCGCAAGGAGGCCGCCCGCACCGCCGAACTCCAGGCGAAGGCCGCCGCCGAAGGGGCCAGGCTCCACCGCGACAACGCGAAGAAGGACAAGGAGACGGCCGAGGCCAAACTCCTCCTCGCCCTCAAGGCCGAGGGGGACGCCAAGGCCGCCGCCGCCGACGCCCACGCCAAGCGGCTCGCCGCCGAGGCCGAGGAGGCCAAGGCGAAGGCGGAGAAGGCCACCGCCGCCGTCAAGCAGAACGAGGCCGCCGAACACCAGCGGAACGCCGACGCGGAAGCCGTGAAGGCCGACGACGCCCGGAAGGCCGCCGAAGCCTCCGAGGCCACCGCCGTCGAGAAGAAGAACGGCGCCGTCAAGGCCCGCGACAACGCCAAAGCCAAGCGCGACGACGCCTGGGAGGCCGAACAGCGCGCCGACGCCGCCCGCGCCAAGGCCGACGCCAAGGAGGCGTACGCCAAGGCCCACGAGTCCGACGAGTACGCCAAGGAGTCCCGCGAGGCCGCCGACGCCGCCTCGGGCCACGCCGACACCGCCGAAGCCGCCGCGGGACGGGCCCGGGGCGAGGCCGACGCGGCGACCCGGGCGGCGGCTGAGGCCGACGCCGCGGCCACCCGCGCCGAAGCGGCGGCCAAGCGCTCCCGCGCCCACGCCGACGCCGCCCAGGCCGCCAAGCTCAAGGCCGACGCCGCCGTGCGGACCGCGACCAGCGCCGCCGTCGCGCTCGCCGACGAGGCCGGCCGTAAGGCGAAGGAGGCCAAGTCCCAGGCGGACGCGGCCAGCAAGGAAGCCGCGATCGCGCGGGCCGCGTCCGTGAAGGCCGTCGGGTTCGCCCACATCACCGCCCAGGCGGCGGTGGACGCGGGCAACGCCGCCGTCCAGGTCGCCAAGCCCGCCAACGACGCGATCCAACTCGGCTCCCCGTACGTCACCACGGACGCCACCGCCGGACTCGTGGTCCTCGCGGGCCAGGGCTCGAAGACCATCGCCGAACAGCAGAAGGCCGTCGCCGACGCCCACGCCAAGAACGCGCAGGCCGAGGCCGCCGCCGCCAAGTCCCTCGCGGACCAGGCCACCGGCGACGCCAAGCAGGCGTACGTCCACGCCGCCAACGCCGCCGGATACGCGGCCGAGGCCCGTGGCTACGCCAAGGAGGCCCTCGGCTACGCCGCCGACGCGGCGACCGCCGCGTCCAAGGCCGCCCAGTCGCTGGCCCGCACCGTCGAGTACGACCGGCAGGCCGCCGAGGACGCCGCCGCCGCCGACAAGGCCGCCGGACGCGCCGAGGGGTACGCCCGCTCGGCCCGCGCCTCCGCCGACCAGGCCGCGCAGGACGCCCAGGCCGCCCGGGAGGCCACGAGCCGCGCCGAGCAGTCCGCCAAGGACGCCCGGGCGGCCGCGAGCCGCGCCGACGCCGCCGCCACCGAGGCCGAGGAGGCGGCCAAGGACGCCCTGAAGTACGCCGAGGAGGCCCAGGCGGCGGCCGACCGCGCCGAGCGCGCGAAGGCCAACCAGCAGATATCGACGGGCGCGGGCACAGGCATCGGCGGCACGTTCTACGTGGTCGACGAGAAGAGCGTCGTGGTCACCGATGCCAAGCAGTTAAACGACTGCGTCATCGAGGCGGGCTTCGAGGGCTGCACCGTCACCTTCAAGGTGACGTTCGACGTGGACGTCGACTTCTTCCTGTGCACCAACCCCGACGTCCCGGCCACCGAATCCGGATGCCCGTCGTCGGACACGCTGCTGCTGCGCACCGAACCCTTCAAGGCCATGACGAAGGAGGTCACGCACTACTTCAGCAAGTGGGACCTGATCGAGCAGACCGTCACCTACAAGATCCTCAAGGCGGTCCTGCTCCAGGACTTCGTGGACTGCTGGCACGGCAGCGCCAGTGGCTGCGCATGGGCCGCGAGCAACTTCATCCCGGGCAAGCTCATCGGCAAGGTCGCCGAGGGCATCCGTGCCCTGGACGCCGCGCTGAACACGGGAGTCGGGGTCCTCGACGCCTACAACGCGCTGCGGAAGCTGGACCTGGACCCGGCGACCCTCGCCCGTATCAAGAACACGGTCAACCTCTACGAGGACATGGTCACGTCCTGCAGGATCAACAGCTTCCCGGGGACGGCCCAGGTGCTGATGGCGGATGGCAGCCACCGGGCGATCAGCGCGGTACGCCGAGGTGACCGCGTTCTGGCCGAGGACCCGGACAGCGGTGACCGGAGCCCGCAGACGGTCACGTCGACCTACGCGCACGACACCGATCTCCTGGTGGACATCCTGCTCGCGGACGGGCAACGGCTGACCAGCACCGCCGGACACCGTGTCCACGTCGCCGCACGCGGCTGGACGCTCGTGTCGGAGCTGCGCGTCGGAGACCGGCTGCGTTCCCCGGACGGGTCACTGCACGCCGTCGGGGCACTGCGTACCCGTACGGCCGTCGAGGACCCTCGGGTGTACGACATCACGGTCGACGGCCTGCACACGTTCTACGTACGCGCCGAGGGGCCGCGGGCGAGTGACCTACTCGTGCGCAACTGCGCGAACCTCAGCGACGAACTGGCCTTCCCCAACAGCGGCGCCCACACCCTGAGCCGTCACGTCAACCCGACGCCGCAAGAGGCCATCGACTTCGCCAAGGAAAACGAGCGGAAGGGCCTGGCCCCGATCAGCACGGTGTGGACCAGCCAGGACATCGCGCAGCAGGCCGTCGAACGAGTCCTCGCGGACTACTTCTTCCCACGTGGCAAGAGGCGGTCTGCCAGCTTCGACGCGTTGGACAACTTCCTCAACAAGCGGGGACAGTGGCGCAACAAGACGGAGTTCCCGATCACCGGTTCCTGGGATCTGTACGGTTCCCTCGGAACGGTGTACAAGGCGTCCGGGGCCTCGGAGACAGCGGGCAACGGGGTCCGCGTGGTCCTGAAGAGGCTGCCGGGCAAGAAGGGGCACGAGGGGTACATTGTCTACACCTCGTACCCCCTGCCCAAGGAGTAGCCCCGCTGTCCTTCTGACGGCACACCCTTGAATGGGCACCCCCAGTCACACCCGTGGTGGGGCCGTCCGTCCTCACGACGGACGGCCCCACCTCTGTGACCTCACCCGGCGGATCAAGGAGCCGACACCGACCATGGCACGGCAGCGCGAAGAGTACGGCAAGCTGTTCGAGGGCGACTTCGGCCTGAGCGCGCTCGCGGGCGGGATCGCGGCCTCCCCCGAACCACTCGACGAGGACGGTGTGCTCCGGCTGGCGGCGGAGGTAGCGGCCGACGGCGACGGCGAGGGCGCGGTGGAACTGGGGCTGGACCTGGCCCGTCTGCTGGAGACCGGTCTGCCCGACGAGATCCTGGACACGGTCTGGACGGCCGTCACCGGCGACGACCGCCGGCCGACCGCCACCGGGGCGGACACCCGTGATCGACTGAGCCGACTCGCCACGCGCTACCCCGTACCGCCCGGGACGGGAGCCCCGGGACCGGGACAGGAGACGGAGTCACGGGCTGGCGTGATCGCCGAGGTGAGGGCGTCGGCGTCGGACCTGGGGCACGCGGCGGCGGAGTCGGCGAGCGCCACCGACGAACCCGGCGCCGCGCTGCCGACGGCCCTGACCACGATCGTCGACCACACCGACGAGGGGCTCGGCCTGCGCCTTCTGCTGCGCGCTCTCAAGACCCGTCGCGTCCTCGTGACGAAAGAGCGGTACGACCGCCTGACAGCCCTCGGCGGACGACTCGGCTACCCCGGGCCCCTCGTCTACGACGGCCTGAGCGTGGCATGGCCACCTATCGACCCGGCCCGGCGGGACGGGGAGGGCGACTTCGGGCTCTCCGCGCTCACGTCATGGTTCTCCTGGGAGTGGACGGAGCCCACCGCCCGCGACCGGCTGCGCGCGGCGGTCGCGGCCGACGACGCGGCCCAGACCCCCGGGTCCGCGGCGGCGCTCCTGCTCGTGGACTCCCTCCGCCTCCTGGAGTCGCCGCTGTCCGACGACACGATCGCCACGCTGTGGCACGGGGCCACCAGCGGGGCCCATGATCCCGGACGCCTCGGCCTCAGCCCCCGGGACCGGCTCGGGACGGTCGCCGAAGCGTGCCGCGCACACCTGGCTGAGGTCGCTCCCGGCCATCGGCACACCACGCCACCGGTCGACACGGTCCATCGGGACGCGGTGCTGCGGGAGGTACGGGAGGCGGCCTCCGCGCTCGGTGACGCACCGACGGCGGCAGTGGAGGACGTCGTCACCCGGGTGGACCCCGACCTCGGCTACCGGTTGCTCCTGCGCCTGCTCGCCGTACAGTCCGCCCCCCTCACCGAGGAACGGTACGCACGCCACTTGACGCTGTGCCATCACTTCCGCTACGGCGCGGAGCATGTGGCCGAGGCCGTCGAACTACTCCGGCACCGCTGACCCGCGCCCCTGCTCCGACCGGCTCCCCAGACGGCATTGTCAGGTTGAGCGAGAGGCTTCCGGCTCTTGGCATGCCGAGGCCGTTTCGGGCCGCTCTGCCCGGTGCGGGTGTGGTTCAGGCCATCGGGACTTTCCTCCGCCGCCGGAGCCCGTCGGCCCCGGGGCGCGGACCTCTTCCCCTCGGCTATCGCGCGGGAAAGACGCCTCATGCAGTTAAGCTGTCAAGCCGTGGACTGTTCGCCGCCCCATCGCGCCCGCAGAACCTCGGCCCAGTCGCCGGCCTCAGGACCGGGATCCTCCAGCTGTGGCACCGGGCCGGGAGCCGTCTCGATCAGGTGCACGAGCGTCCAGGCGACGCCATAGCAGTCGTCGGGGCCGAAGCAGGTGGCCAGGGCAACGGCCTCTTCGGACGTGACAGGGCGCGAGATCGCTGTCAGCTGGCGGTCACGCCGGTCGATCTCTTCCTCGCTCGCGTCCCAGCCGGGAAGCGGTCCGTCGGCAACGAACGTCCGCACTTCGGGTCTCATGACCGAATGATCGTCGCCCGTGCCGCCCCTGAACAAGCTGCCCCGTCGTCGACGCCGATCTCGTACCAGGGTTCGCCTCGCTGGAGCCGCGGCAAGGTGTTCACCCACACCGCGACGGCAATGCCCCGGACGTCGGCGGCGAGTGCCTGGAGGCGGTTGTCGAGTTCGAAGAGGCGCTGGCATCGTCACCACAACCAGGCGTTGGAGTGCCGCACCCGGGCGAGGGCAAGTTGGCCTCGCTCGTGGTGCCGGTGCTGCTCGGGCCGGGTGAGACGGCGGACAACATGCTGACCAGCCGCGCGTTCGGTGGGCTGGCCAGCTCTTGGAGGCGCTGCGGGCGCACGACGCCAGGATCGTGGAGACCCTCGCGGAACAGCAGGCCCCCAGCCGTACTCCCAAGCGGCGCGAGTTCGGCGGTGAAGGCGACGAGCACAGAGCAGCGTGGCAGGGCATCAGCGGCCCGGCCCCTGCTGAAGTTCTCCACACCCCGCGACCCTGCGCAGCTGGCGGCGTTCATCAACCTGCGCGTCCTCAACCCGGAACACGAGCACTGGCGGCGCGGGGTGGAGGCCGCCGTCATCTACAACCGGCTGCACGGCAACCTGCGCGTGCCATTCACGTACCGCGTCCCAGCCGGAGAGGAAGCCGAAGCCGAGGGGTGGCCGGCCTCGCTCGCGAACTTCCCCCTCGGGCAGTGGACCGCCGACAACCGGCGCTTCTACGCGCGCGGGAACATGGACGAGAACCGCATCGCACAGCTCGAGAAGCTCGGCATGATCTGGTCCCACTTCGACGTCGCCTGGGAAGAAGGCCTGACCGCCGTCCGCGGGTGGGCGACCGAACACAGCCACCTCCTCGCCCCCCTCGACGCCACCTTCCAGGGCTACAAGGTCGGCATCTGGCTGAAGAACGCCCGCACCGCAGCGAGGCACGCCCTGGACCTCGAGCAGCGCCAGACCGAAGGACTCCCCGTCGACTCGTGGGCCGGCGCCCTGTCGCCGGAGAGGCGCGAGCAACTGGAGAACATCGACCCCTCCTGGTGCCCCACCTGGCCAGTGGAATGGCAGCGCGCCTTCCACCTCACCCGGCAGCACCTGGACGAAGGCGGGACGCTGCCCACCCAGCCAGGCGAGATCGTACGCCAGGGCGAAGACGTCGGACGGTGGGTACGAGCACAGCGACTGGGCTGGGAAAAACTGACGACGGTGCAGCAGTGGATGTGCGAACAAGTCCTCGGAATCACACCCGCCACCGAGCACGAGAAGCCGACCCCGCGCCGTACGCAGGCCGACAAGTGGGCAATGAACTACGAGGCCGCCAAGCAGTTCTACGAGCGCGAGGGACACCTTCAGGTGCCGCGCAAACACGTGGAGACGATCGCGGTCGGTGCCAGCGGCGGGGACCAGGAGGAGCAGGCCATCAGGCTCGGCCCCTGGATCGGTGACCAGCGCAGCCGGGCCGCGACACTCACACCCGACCGCGTCGATCAGCTCTCCCAGATCGGCATGCGCTGGACGTGACAGGCACCGTCGCCACCACCGCGGCCGCCACACCCGCGGCCGGCTATCTGCCCGGACGGCTGCGCCCCTGGCAGCGCGCGGGCGACTAGTAGGGCTTGGTCAGGTCGGTGTTGGTGGTGCGTGTCCTGTGGGTTCAGTGTGTCGTTGATGGAGTGTGACTCCGGAAGAAATTGCATTTG
>NZ_JBVJMV010000080.1:0-20386 GCF_055584025.1 Streptomyces sp. NPDC104309
GCCGCGGGCACGACAGATCGACGCGCCGCCGAGGATCTCCCCGACCGCGGTCCGCTGATCCTTGCATCACACCCGATCGGCCATGGCCCTTTCAGCTGAAGTGCTGGGACTGCGGCCACCGCAACCCGCTGCGCGACCCAGGACCCGAGTAGACGGACACCCGCCGAGCCTGCTCAGCCCATGCCTGGCATCAGCGCCGGTGACGCCAGTGCTGGGTGCGCCTTCAATACCTCGTAGTTCCAGGTGGAGCGCTGCTGCTCCGAAGAGCGTCCGGCGGAAACACCGAGTTGTTCGGCGATGGTGGGGAACCGCGGGTGCATCTGCCGGTCGCCGACCGTGACCAGAGCTGACAGCAGCGGCTCACTCTGATCGCGATCGTCGTCGACGAGCCACAGCAGTACGCTCTCGTCATCGCGGTGCAGACGCACAAGGGCCGGCAGACGCTTGCGGATCGCCGTCCACGTGGTGGTGGCCCCGGCTCGAGCGGTCTGCTCCAGCAACGGCCGCAGGTCGGTCGCGAGCTCCGCGAGTCGTCCCGCCCCCAGAAGCCCTGGCTGACCGTCCCGAGGAACCGGACGCACTTCCGCCACGGGCATGGGGGGAAGCATCGCGGGTCGCCGGTACGGGCGGCGCCGTCCGCACCGGCTGTTGCACCGGGCCTGGAGCGGTAGCGCGAGGTGCGTCGGAGGACCACACCGTCCTCGGCCGTACGACGGGATCCTGTGCGGAGACCGGCGGCTTCGTGCGCCTCTGACGCGGCGCGGGCGGGGCCTCGACCGGCCGCGGTCGCAGCTCCTGCGCGGCCAGGCGCCGCGCCGGTGCGACACCTACCACCGGGGCATCACGGCCCGGGACTACGGCCAGGCCGTGCCCGTCCTCGTCACCACCCTGGAGCAGCTCCAGCACGGCGCGGGCGCGGCGGTGTGGCGGCGGCTGGGCCGCGAGGGCGAGCAGACGCTGACGGCCGCGCTCGACAACCCCGACGGCGACGCCCTCTACCGCCGCCAGGTCGCCCGCGCCGACGCGGAGGAGGAGCGGCGCCGGGCCGCCGCCTCGGTGCCGCCTGGATTAGCCGACTGTGACTGAGCAGCTCATTGGCCAGTGGAGTGCTGCGGTCGCCCGCATCGTCCGATTCATGCGAGTCCTGATGAGAGCGGCCTGGTCTTGGGTGGTGCCGTGGGTGGCGTAGTGTTACGCCTACCGACGCGGGGTGGAGCAGCTCGGTAGCTCGCTGGGCTCATAACCCAGAGGTCGCAGGTTCAAATCCTGTCCCCGCTACTGAAGCGAGATGAGGCCCGGATCCTGTGGATCCGGGCCTCATGCGTAGACCTGCCCACGAGACGACTGACACCGACCGCGTTCGGACACCACCTCGAACCTACCCCGGAGAACGCCAAGATCCCGACAGGGCGCCGGCTGGGCTGCGACCCTCGGGCCTGCAGCCCGGCCGGCACCATGGCCCAGACTCCGTCGCGCTCCCAGCGACGGGAGGGCCTGTAGTCCTGCGGACGGGGCGCCGTCGCCAGGCTGCCAGGGGATTCGGCCGGCCCTCCTCGGCGCTGATTGCCCGCGCCGACCGCGGCTGCGCCCGCTTCCTCGCCGTCCGGGCCCTGGACGCCGGCACCGCCGAGCACGACCAGGACGACGCGGCGGGCCACCGATGAGCGACACACACGTCGTGCTCTTCGACCCCCGCGGCTGATCGAGGCCGAACTCCCGCTGGACCGCGCCCTGTACGAAGCGCTCGTCACCGCCGTCCTTGCGTGGACCGACCCGAACCTCCAAGCCCGCGACTACGAGCAGATCGCCCTCCAACTGACCGGGCACGCCCGCGCCGTGGCCGCCGACGTCCGGCGCCATGCCGCCGCCCTGCCCAAAGACGACGGCCGCGGCGCCCTCGCCGATGTCGTTCTCCGCGAAACCGGCGGACACCTCTCCGCGCCGCTGGAGCTATACGCGCCTGGACCGCCTCACAGAAGCCATCCCTGCCGTCACGTAGCTCGTTGGCCCGGTGTGCCGCTCACGCCGTTAGTCGGCGGTGTAGTTGAGGAAGTCGGCGACGACGGGTACGCCGCGGCGGCGTCCGAGTTTCTGCCTCAGGTCGTCAAGGGTGCTGGTGCCGCGTGCGGAGGTGACGCCGCCCATGCGGGCCACGGCGGTGTGGGCGGTGTCGACGGCGGCATCGATGTCGCCGAGGGCGAGATGGGCTTCGGCGAGGCGCGCGAGGTAGATGGCGTGTCCGCGAGGGAAGGCGTCGCCGTTGTACGCCTCGCCCTCACTGTGGTGGGCGGTGGAGGCGTCCTGGAAGTGCTTGAGGGCTTGGCGGGGGTTGCCGAGGTTGAGGGCGGAGCTGCCCAGGAGCTGGTGGGTTTCGCCGAGGTTGAACCAGTAGACGCAGGCGGGGTCCGCTTCCATCGGGCCGGCGTTGGCGTAGGTGTCGAGGGCTGCGTTGGCGGCCTTGTCGGCGGCGCGGGTGTCGCCGGCGCGTGCGTGGGCCCGGCAGGCTCGGGCGTGGAGCATGGCGGTCATGCGGGCGGAGCCGATGCGTGGGGCCTGGGTAAGGGCTGCTTCGATGAGGTCGATCGCGCCGCGCGGGTTGCCGGTGGAGTACTGCTGGATGGCCCAGAACGCGAGCGTGTTGGCGCCGACGACCGGGTCGTTGGCGCTCGCGGCGGCCCGCATGGCGGTGATGTAGTGGCGTTCGGCGGCGGCGATCTGGCCGCTGTCGTACGCCGTCCAGCCGGCCGACCGGGATGCCTCGGCAGCGGCGCCGAACAGGCGGCGCCCGACGCGCTCGCTGTAGGAGGCGTCCTTGAGCGCGCTGACGATGAGGCCTAATTCGGTGCGGGCGGCGGCAGTACATCCCCCGGCCGCGGTCCTGGCGCGTTGCCACTCACCCCGCAGGCTGGGCCGATCGTTCGCAAGGTGGTGCTCACCAACTTGCTCCGGACCCTGCCAGAGCCGATCTGAGCGAAGGAGCAGCACCCACTGTCAGTTCGTCAAATCTCCATGACCACTGGACAGGCCCGCTGCAGCCGCCCAGAAGAAGCCGTGCCCGCACCTGGGGGACGGCATTCGCGAGCGTTCGGCGAGGACGTTCAGCGCACGGCGCAGTTCTGCGCTCAGCTGGAAAAGCCGACGGCTGTACTGCCCGCCCCTGTAGGTGTACAGCCGGAAGACCTTGACGGCCAGTTCGTCGCGGCCGTCAGCGAAGGTGTCCGGTAGCCCGGCGAGCAGCTCGAAGTCGCGCTTACCGGTCGCGGCGTCAGCCATCGCGCTCAGGGGTAGGACGTCAAGTTCTGCGGCAGACACGGAAGTGTCGACCGCGACGGCATGTGCGGCCAGGGCCGCGAAAACCTCGATCAGCCGCTCGCCTTCCGCGATGTCGATACCCCAGGTGCCCAGGCGCTCGTGACGACGGGCCCGGCGCCATTCCTCCTCGTCCACCACAGGCAGCAGGAGCCGACCCAGATGCGCGCAACGACGCCACAGCATGTCGTGATCGGAGGTCACGGTCGACTCCCTAGCTAGAGCGAGCAGAACACGTGGAGCCGAGGACCAGCCCACCCGGCGCAGGTCCTTCACCAACTTCCCACTACGCGCAGTGCACGTACAGAGCGGAAGCCAAGATCCCCGACAGCGTCAGGCACTGAGAGCCTTGGCGAGTTGGGGTACGAGGCGGAAGCGGGCGGTGTGGTACTGGATGGCCACCTTGCCTCTGCCGGTCCGGCACGGGGAGCCCGCCGGGGCGGCGCAGGTGGACATCGGGCAGTCGTGCGATTCCACACGCTTGAAGTCGTCGCTCACGACCCCGGACTGTTTCATGAGGGTGTTTCAGATGTCCAGTTGATTGCAACAACTCATGAAACATGATCGCCGCAGGTGGACGACCGCCCGGCCGGGTGTTTCATGAGCGACCACCTATGAAACGAACCGCTGCAAGCAGTGCGGAGCTGGGGAAGTCTCGCTCAGGCATCGCGTGCTGACGGGGGCTCGGCGAAGGCGCCGACGGCTGCGGCGAGGGCAGCGGTTCTGGCTGCATGGCCGGGCAGTTGCGGGTCGGGTGTCGTGCGGAGGAGCACCAGTTGGTGGTACAGCGGTGCGGTGGCCGCGATGAGCAGTTGCCGGGCGTCAGTGGGCGGTGGTAGTTCGCCGTGCCGGACAGCCCGGCTGACGATGATTTCGCAGCGGGCGTACCGGTCCTCCCAGAGCCGCTGTTGGGCCTCGGCGGCTTTCTCGGAGCGGAACGAGGCGGCGATCAGTGCTGCCATGACCGGTGGCTGGGTAGTCAGGGCTGTGTGGATCTCCTGGTTCAGTGCTGCCAGGTCGCTTTCCAGTGAGCCGGTGTCCGGTGGCTGCCAGTCGTCGTCGGACGCCGCGTCGAGAACGTCGGCGAGCAGGCCGCCGACGTCCCCCCAGCGCCGGTACACCGTTGTGCGGTGCACGCCGGCGCGGGCGGCGACGGCGTCGGTGGTGAGCCCGTCATAACCGTGTTCGCCGAGCTCGGCGACGACTGCGTCGAGCACCTGCTGACGAATACGGGCGGTGCGGCCCCCGGGCCGGCGGCGGGTCGGCGGCGGAAGGGTGCCCTCCGGTCCTGGGTCTGCGGGAGTCATCGCTGAATACCTTTGCTCGGGGCGTCGTCGTTATGGCAGGATCTTAAAGCAGCAGTTGTCGCACTAGTGGAGTGATCGATGCTCTTCCGAAGCGTTCGCCCGGCCGCGCAACCCTCGACGGCCACCTCGTTCTCGAATGCTTTGGAGTCTCTGCATGCCCACACAGATCACTGCACTCGCCGTCAGCAAGTCCTTCAACGGCAGGCTCGTTCTTGACTCGGTGACCTGCTCGCTCGCCGCGGGCGAGCGCACCGGGATCATCGGTGAGAACGGATCGGGCAAGACCACCTTGCTGCGCCTGCTCGCCGGGCGTGAACGGCCCGATCAGGGCGAGGTCGTCGTCCAGGCCACCGGCGGGGTCGGCTATCTCGCCCAGGACGAGCAACTGGCGGCGCAGGCGACGGTCCAGCAGGTCATCGACCGGGGGCTGAGCGATCTGCGTGCGTTCGAGCAGCGAATGCGCCGTCTGGAGACCGCGATGGCCGACGGTGACGAGTCCGGCATGGCCGAATACGGCGAACTGCTCACGGTCTTCGAGCTGCGCGGCGGCTACGACGCCGACGCCCGCGTGGAACGTGCCCTGTACGGACTGGGCCTGGGGCTGGTGGGCCGTGACCGTACGGTGGGCAGCTTGTCCGGCGGAGAACGGGTCAGGTTACGACTGGCGGCCTGCCTGGCGGCGGCGCCGGAGGTGCTGCTGCTGGACGAGCCGACCAACCATCTCGACGACGGTGCCCTGAGCTGGCTGGAAGAGCACCTGCGCGCCCGGCGGGGCACCACCGTGACGGTCTCCCACGACCGGGTCTTCCTCGAACGGGTTGCGACCAGCCTGTTGGAGGTGGACGCCGACACGCGTCGCGTCGTGCGGTACGGCAACGGCTACACCGGTTACCTCGCCGAGAAGACGGCTGTCCGGCAGCGGTGGGCCCAGGCGCACGACCAGTGGCGGGCCGACATCGACCGGCTCCGCGAGGCAGCCGCGACCACCGCCCGCCAGGTTGCCCCGGGCCATCCGATGAAGGACGGCAACAAGTTGGCCTACGACCGGGCGGGCGGCCGCGTGCAGCAATCGCTGGCCAGCCGGGTGCGCAACGCCGAGGAACGGCTGCGCCGCCTCCTTGCCGACCCGGTCCCGCCCCCGCCGGAGCCACTGCGCTTCACCCCCGTACTGCGGACCCGCCGCCTACAGGGCGTCGTACTCGACGCCGCCGACATCGCCGTCACGGATCGGCTTGCCCGCACCTGCCTGTCCGTCACGGCGGGCGAGCGCCTGCTGATCACGGGGCCGAACGGAGCGGGCAAGAGCACCCTGCTGCGCGTCCTGGCCGGGGACGTCACTCCCGACAGCGGAAGCGCCACCTGCCGCGGCAGGATCGGCTACCTCCCCCAAGAACCGCGACCCGGGGACCCGGCCGAGACCGTGCTGGCCGCCTTCGCCCGTGGCCGGACAGGAGAGGCCGCCGGACACGCCGGACAACTAATGTCCCTCGGCCTGTTCGACCGCGACCAGCTCGCGGTGCCAGTCGGCCAGCTGTCCACCGGGCAGCTGCAGCGTCTGGCCCTGGCGCGATTGCTCAGTGCGCCATCGGACGTCCTGTTGCTCGACGAACCCACCAACCATCTCTCGCCCGCCCTCGCCGAGGAGCTGGAATCCGCTCTGAGCGGGTACAACGGCACGCTCGTCATCGTCAGCCATGACCGCCGGCTGCGTCGGCACTGGCGGGGCGCCCATCTGGCGTTACAGGCGACTGATACGTCCGCCGCCACGTGCTGAGGTCCTCCGGACCCGCAGACACCCGCAGACATCGCTCAGGAAGGATGAATTTCGTAATGCCGCCTGTTCCCGTCGACCCGACCGTGGTGCACCCGATGCCCGAGCAGCCGCGGGTGGTGCTGCTGAAACCGCTGATCACCTCGCCTCTGATCGAGGTCGGAGACTTCTCCTACTACGACGACCCCGATGACCCGACCGCCTTCGAGACCCGCAACGTGCTGTACCACTACGGGCCGGAAAAGCTGGTCATCGGGAAGTTCTGCGCACTGGGCGAGGGCGTGCGGTTCATCATGAACGGCGCCAACCACCGCATGGACGGCCCCTCCACGTTCCCCTTCCCGATCATGGGCGGTTCCTGGTCCGAGCACCTTGACCTCATCACCGGCCTGCCCGGACGAGGCGACACCGCGGTGGGCCATGACGTCTGGTTCGGTTATCGGTCCATGGTGATGCCTGGCGTCCGCATCGGCCACGGAGCGATCATCGCCTCCGGCTCCGTCGTCGTCGACGACGTCCCCGACTACGGCATCGTCGGCGGCAACCCCGCCCGCCTCATCCGTCGCCGCTACAGCGACGCCGACATCAACCGCCTCCTCGCCCTGGCCTGGTGGGACTGGCCGCTCCAGCACATCACCGAACACATCCGCACGATCATGTCCGGCAGTACCGACGACCTGGAGAACGCGGCACCCGGGCACGTGGAAACGGAACGTCTGGACCCAACAACTTCCAGCGCCACGGACCGTTGAACGAACCCGGCCCAGGACGACCTGCGTGGTGACCCGCTCCCCTATCCGCGATCCGCCATTCCAGCACCGAGAATCGAGCTGTCAGCATGCCTGCTTCGCTCCACCACAACCCGTTCGCCGATTGGCTTCGCACCCACGCCGTCCCCCTCGACCACCTCGACCCCGAGGCACCACTCGACGATCTGGAGCCGCTGCGCGCCATCATCGGCGACGCACGTGTCGTCGCGATCGGCGAAAGTTCCCACTTCATCAACGAGTTCGCATCCATGCGCGAGCGCATCCTGCGGTTCCTGGCCGAGCGCTGCGGATTCACCGTCCTGGCCTTCGAGTACGGCTTCAGCGAAGGCTTCCCCCTTGACGCGTGGGCCCAGGGTGAGGGGACGGACGACGACCTGTCGGCGCACCTCGCCGGGACCATCCCCGTGGGAGTCGACGAGCCGCTGCGCTGGATACGCCGGCACAACCGAACCGCCTCAACACCGGTGCGCTTCACCGGCATCGACATCCCGGCGGCCGGTGGGTCCTTGCTTCCCGCCCTGGCCCCGGTCGCCGACTACCTGCGCCGGATCGATCCCGAAACCCTGCCGGTCGTCCAAGAGGCGATACGGATCGCCGAATCGTTCGCCGGTGGCTCCGCGGCCGTCGCCGCGCCCGCGTGGGGACGCCTGGCCACCGCCGAACAGGACGCCCTCAGCGCGGCCCTGACGCGCCTGCTCATCCGGTTCCGCTCCGTCGAACCGCTGTACGTCTCCCGCGGCGACCAGCACAGCTACGACATCGCCGTGCGCCGACTCGAAGGCGCCTGCCACGCCGACTACACCTTCCGCGCCATGGCCGACCTCTTCGCCGGCAAAGGGCTGACCGCCGACACCTCAGCCCGCGACGTCTACATGGCCGAGTCGGTCCTGTGGCACCTGGACCGCTTTGAACCCGGGACCCGCGTCGTGCTGGCGGCTCACAACGCCCACATCCAGAAGACACCGGTGGCCTTCAACGGCCACCTCACGGGACTCCCCATGGGACAGCACCTGCACCGCGCGCTCGGCGATGATTACTTCGCCCTCGGTCTGGCGAGCACCACCGGACATACCGCGGACATGCCCCGCGACGAGAACACGCCCTTCGGCTTCACCATCGACGCCACCGCGCTGGAGCCGGCCGAGCCGGGAAGCATCGAAGCCGCCTTCGCCGACGCCGAACTCGGGCTCAGCATCGCCGATCTCCACCAGGCACGCCCGCAGGCGGCCCATGGAAATGCCGACCTTGCCCCGGGCCCCGACCGCATCCGGATCCAAAGCGCCTACCTCCACACCCCCATCCTTGAGGCGTTCGACGCCATCCTCCACACCCCGACCTCCACCGTTGCCGACAATCTCGAAAACATTTGAGACGGGCCAATGACCCGGGCGGTGAGGCCGAGCAAATAGACCCGGACCCAGCGCCGGAACCATCCCTCAGCGTCCCGGGAGCCGGGCCCGCCGCCGACTGGTCGGCAGTCCTGGAGGTGTCCGGCGATGTGCTCACCGTGACCGGCCCCGGTGCCCGCCGCGCGGCTCCGTTCATCCGGGGGTCGGTGAGGTCGGCGAAGTCCTTCATCGCATCTCCGCGCTCGATCGGTCGGCGGCCTCCGCCGGGGTTCGGGGACGGGGCACGGCGGCCGGCCCCAGGTCGATGCGCTTGCTCATGTCCAGGCGGGAGGTGCCGTACGGGTTGACGTTGGACCAGAACAGCGCGGTCAGGCCGCGTCGGTCCTCGTCGCTCAGCTTCTTCGCCCATGCCGGTTCGGCCAGGACCTGCTGCATCAGCAGGGTGTTGACATGCACGAGCGCAGACTGGAGCAGGTGCAGGGCGAGCATCGACGTCTCGGCGTGCTCCTTGTCCGGGCCGGTCAGGGCGCCGTCCTTGCCGTAGTGGAGCACGGTGTTCGCGCTGTTCCAGTTCTCCACGACCTGGAGCCCGCCGTGGATCTCGCGGCGCAGGCCGGGACTGGCCAGGTAGTCGCAGGATCGTGCGCACGGCGCGGCCGAGTTCTTCGAGTGCCTGGTAGGTGGGGTGCTTGGGGCCACCGCGGGTGAAGCGCCGCAGGACCTGCTCGGCCTCCGCTGTCCCGAGCCGGAGCGCGGTCGCGTACTTCACTAGCTGGTCGTACTGCTGCTCGATCAGTTCCCAGCGGATCGGCCGCGTCGGCGAGGCGCCGAGCGCGGGCCAGCCGGGCGGGGCGTCGTCCGGGCGGTACAGGCGGATGCTGCCAATATTCTTCAGCCGCGGCAGCAGGCGGAAGTTGAGCAGTTCGGTGAAGGCGAACCCGACGACGCTCGCACCGTGGGTGTCGACGTAGTTCGACTCGATCTCGGCGTCGGTGCAGTGCCGCAGCAGGCCCTCGATCAGGTGCGCATGCCCGGCGCATCAACACATCCGTTGCCACGGTCGCCAAGCCGGCGGACCGCCTGGTCCTCGCGCTCGCCGCAGTACACGCTGCGCGATCCGACGCCTCCAGCTTGACGACCTCGACATCGGCAACCGCAAACTCGTGATCAACGACCACGTCCGTCCCCTGGACGAACTGACACTGCACGTCGCCCGCGAGTGGCTGGACTACCGACGCCGTCGCTGGCCGGACACGGCCAACCCGCACCTCCTGATCAACAAGTTCACCGCCTTGGGCACTGCCCCGGTCAGCGCGGTCTCCTTGACCGCACCCCTTCGCGGCCAAGCAGCCACCCTGGAACAGCTCCGCGTCGACCGGCAGCTCGAAGAGGCCCTCGCCCATGGCCCCGACCCTCTCCACCTCGCTGAGGTCTTCGGCCTGGACGAAAAGACCGCGATTCGCTATGCGAACTCTGCCCGCGATCTCCTGGAACGGCCCTTGGAGACCAGCTCTGATGGGGCTATTGAAAATTGAAAATTCCCACCCCGTACTCAGGCACGGGACAGACCTGCTCGCCTCGATTCCCCAGCCTCTGCTCGCGGGCAGGCGGCGTTTCGTCTCGCTGGTCTGAGCCGCATCGGACCGGCGGGGTGGTGATCGCCTTGCCCAGCCGCGCTGAACGCAGCCACCATCGTCCGCCGCCTCGCCAGGACAGCAGCACAAGGTCTGAAACTTCGTCCTGACTGACGCTCTCTCGACAGGTCCAACGGCTCTGCGGCGGCGATTAGTTCCCGATAGGAATGTGACGTTTCGCCCAGTCCGTTGATCTGTCGCAGCACACCGTGACGGCCCCATACTCCAGGACCTGACGAACCGACGGGCGAAGGAGCACGGTGAGCGCAGCGGCGGCAGCAGGGACCTGGAAGCTCGGGGACCTGGAGGTGAATCGCATCGGCTACGGCACGATGCGATTGACGGGCAACGGCATGATGGGGAACTCCGACGGCACGCCGATCGACCGCGATGCCGCCGTCGGCTTGCTGCACAGCGCGTTCGAACAGGGCGTCAACCACATCGACACGGCCGCCTTCTACTTCTCGCCACTGCGGTCCGCGAACGAGCTCATCAACCGCGCCCTCTCGTCCTGGCACGGCGACGTGGTCGTGGTGACCAAGGTCGGCCCGGCACGCGATCCCTCCGGCGAGTGGATCACCAGGGCCCGCCCTGACCAACTGCGTGGCCAGGTCGAGGAGAACTTGCGACAGCTTGGCCGGGACCACCTGGACGTGGTGAACCTGCGCGCCGACGGCCCCCGCACAGCTTCGATCGCCGAGCAGTTCGGCGCCCTCGCCGAACTGCGCGAGGCCGGCCTGATCCGGCACCTCGGGCTCTCCGCTGTCCTGCCCGAGCACGTGGCCGAGGCTCAAACGATTGCGCCGGTGGTCTGCGTGCAGAACTCCTACGGCCTGGACTGGCGCCGCGCCGACGAGAGTGGGCTGGTGGACCTGTGCGGGGAGCAGGGCATCGCCTTCGTCCCGTTCTTCGCGGTCTCCGGCCTGCGGCGTGAGGCAGCCGCAGACCAGGAACAGGACGCGCGCGTCCAGTCCGTTGCCCGCGCCCACGATGCGACGCCGGCCCAGGTACGGCTCGCCTGGACCCTCCACCGCGGTCCGCACGTGCTGGCCATTCCCGGCACCGCGAACCCGGTACACCTGGCAGAGAACATCGCCGCCGGAAGCCTGCGCCTGACCGAGGAGGAGTTGGCCGTCCTCGGCGAGCCGGTCGGCCCCGCGACTTCACCGCGAACCCACGGCTGAATCCCCTAATATTGGGGCAACAGGCCCGTGGGTTTCCTCTGAGACTCAGCTTGTCCTACCTTCCAAGCGTGGGTCTGAGTCGGTCCTTCGTAAGATCGGCAGGGCCCAGGGGTTCTGGGTATGGCTGTGAGCTTGTCCTACCTTCCAAGCGTGGGTCTGAGTCGGTCCTTCGTAAGATCGGCAGGGCCCAGGGGTTCTGGGTATGGCTGTGAGCTTGTCGCCGTTGGATGGCTCAAAGAACTTGGCCGCCCGGAGCCCCGCGACGACTCGACCGCTAATTGGGATACGCGACTTGATCGCTTCGTAGGACAACGTCGGCGAGGTCGTCTGCGGGACTGTTGTTGACGACGAGCTGGCGGAGGTGGCCGTGCCCCAGATCTGGGCCGGAGTGGATATCGGCAAGGAACACCATCACTGCGTGGTGCTGGATACCCAGGGCGAACGTTTGCTTTCACGCCGAGTCCTCAACGATGAGACGGCTCTGCTGGAGCTGATTTCAGACGTGCTGGCGCTCTCCGGCGAGGCCCTGTGGGCGGTGGACATAAATCACGGTGGCGCCGCGTTGCTGATCGGCTTGCTGCTCAGCCACGACCAGCCGATGGCCTATATCACTGGCCTGGCTGTGCACCAGGCGTCGACCGCGTATCGGGGCCAGGGCAAGACGGATGAGAAGGACGCCTTCGTCATCGCCGACCAGGCCCGCATGCGCAAGGACCTCGGTCTACTGCGGCCTGGCGACGAGATAGCCGTTGACTTGCGCACTCTCACCGCCCGTCGCACTGACCTGGTCAACGATCGCACCCGGCAGATCAACCGGCTCCGAGCTCAACTTCTTGAGATCTTCCCGGCGTTGGAGCGGGCGCTGAACTTGAGCAAGAAGGGCCCGGTCGTCCTGCTGGCCGGCTACCAGACACCGGCCGCGATCCGCCGCAGCGGTGCCAGCCGGATCGGGACCTGGCTGAAGAACCGCAAGGTCAAGAACGCGGGCGCTCTCGCAGAGACCGTCGTTGAGGCAGCCCATTCGCAGCACACCGCACTGCCCGGCGAGAAGCTGGCGGGCGCGATGGTGGCCCGCCTGGCGAAAGGGGCGATGGCGCTCGACGCGGAGATCGCCGAGCTCGACGCACTCATCGAGGCTCGGTTTCACGAACATCCACATTCCAGAGTGATCCGCAGTCTGCCCGGCATGGGGGCTCTGCTCGGCGCCGAGTTCATTGCCGCCACCGGCGGAGACATGGCAGCTTTTGGCACCCCCGACCGCCTGGCCTCCTTCGCAGGCATTGCCCCCGTTCCTCGTGACTCCGGCCGCGTCAGCGGCAACATGCGCAGGCCCCGCCGCTACCACCGCGGCCTGCTTCGGGCCTTCTACCTCTCCTCGATGGCCAGCCTGAGATCGTGCCCCGCATCGCACAGCTACTACTGGCGCAAGCGGAACGAAGGGAAGGGGCACAAGCAGGCTCTGCTTGCTCTTGCCCGCCGCAGAGCCAATGTTCTGTGGGCAATGATCCGCGACGGAGCGTGCTATCAAGCCCTACCGAACGTCACAACTACGGCTTGACATCGTCATTGGGAAGTTCTTTAACTTCCGGCCATCGGTCGAAGGCTGAAGAGCAGACCTGGTCCGCGCGTACTGTGTTCGGCTTACGCCTTCGACAAACTCGATGGAGGAGAGCCGGACATGGCCGCCCCCTACCCCCCGATCGAACCCTACGACCACGGAATGCTCGATACCGGCGACGGAAACCTCGTCTACTGGGAGGCCTGCGGCAATCCTGACGGCAAGCCCGCTCTCGTCGTCCACGGCGGCCCTGGTTCTGGCTGCTCGACAGGGCCGCGCAAGTCGTTCGACCCGGAGCGCTACCGGATCATTCTCTTCGACCAGCGCGGATGCGGCCGAAGCACACCTCACGCGAGCGACCCTGACACCGATATGAAGCTCAACACCACCGAGAACCTGATCGCCGACATGGAGCAGCTGCGCGAGCACCTCGGCGTCGACCGGTGGCTGCTCTTCGGCGGCTCGTGGGGCTCCACGCTCAGCCTCGCGTACGCCGAACGGTACCCGGAGCGGGTGTCAGAGATCGTGCTCGTCTCTGTCACCAGCACCCGTCGCTACGAGATCGACTGGCTCTACCGGGGCGTGGGCCGGTTCTTCCCCGAAGCATGGAAGCGTTTCCGCGACGGTGTCCCCGAGGCCGACCGTGACGGCGACCTCGTCGGGGCGTACGCGCGTCTCATGGAGAACCCTGCCCAAGCAGCAGATGCGGCGTACACGCCATGACGCTGCTCATCAGCAGCGCCATCCAGGGGCCCGCGAGGCCCGGCAGCTTGATCGATCTGAAGGTGGTGGCCACCACCTTCGCCCTCGGCCTGCTGGCTATCAGGCTACCGAGCCCACGCGTGCCGGGGGTTCAGAAACAGGCACTCAACTTGTCTTTTAACGTCCCTGGCATCTGTGAAAGCTCTCGCCACCGGAGTCTGACCGGCCGTGGAACACGATGGTGCTGTGGCGCTCCCCGGCGCGGCCTCCCTGGCCGGGATCGGCCCGCTGGGTGCTTGGGCACGGTCAGGATGGCGGCGGTGGCTGGGAGGAATCGCCTTCTCGCCGCTGGCGGCGTGAGGGAACTGCCTGTCCGACCGCTGACTTCCCGTCACTGCATGTGAAGAACTCCACTCAGTTCATGACGGACTGGCCCCGCTCTTGTCAGGATGGTGTCATGGACACCAACGCGGAAACCGAGCCGCTACTACGGATCACCGTGGCCGAGGCCCCCAACGCGCTGCAGTCGCTGCTCGATTGGCTGAGGCATGAGGACGAACTGCGCGGGCGGCTGCGTCTGGAATCCTCCGGCAGCGGGACCGGCGCAGAGATGGGTGGTCTGCTCGACGTGCTCACCATCGCAGTGGGATCGGGCGGGGTGGGAGCGGTGCTCGCCCGCTCGCTGTCCACCTGGCTTACCCAGCGCCATACGGACGTGAAGGTCACCGTCAAACGGCCCGATGGTCGTAGCGTCGAGGTCGACGCGCGTCTACGCCAGGACGACGTACCCGGCCTGATACATGAGATCAGGCAGTTGGTCGACGCGCCGGAGCAGCAGGGGTGAGCCGGTTCCCCGATCCGGCCCGGTCACGCGCCGTGCTGATCGGTGTCAGCCACTTCCCGGAATCCCCCGAACTGGCGGACCTCCCGGCCGTGCGGGAGAACGTCGCGAGCCTGTGGCGCCGGCTCACCCACAACACCACGGGTGTGCTGGAACCCAAGCACTGCGAGGTCGCGGACCCGGCGAGCTCCACCGCCGACATCGGCCGCGCCATCAGCAAGGCCGCTGCGGAAGCCTCGGACATGCTGCTGATCTACTACGCCGGCCACGGCCTGGTAGACGACCGGGGACGACTGTACCTGGCAACGAACGCAACCCGAGCTGACGCTCCGAAGTACAGCTCGCTGAGCGTGGACCTGCTGCGCGAGGACCTCGGCGGCAGCGGCGCCGCCGCCCGCGTCCTCATTCTGGACTGCTGCTTCTCCGGGCGGGCCATTGAGGTGATGACCAGCGAGGAGGGCCTGATCGACGGTCAGCTGTCCATCGCGGGCACCTACACCATGACATCCACCAGCGCCAACGCCCCTTCCTACGCGCTCGCCGGCGAGCGGTACACCGCCTTCACAGGGGCACTGCTGACGGCGCTGGAGAGCCCGCGCCCGCTCACCCTCGACGAGATCTACCGCAGCGTCGCCGCGAGCCTCCAATCCCGCGGCATGCCCCGACCACGCCAGCGGGCGACCGACACCGCCGGAGGTCTGGCACTCGTGCGAGGCCCGGCCGAACACGACAAACCACCAACCGACCCGGTGGACGAAGTGCGGTTTTGCCGCGACCGAGCGGCGGCGAAGAAGCAGATGAAGGAGAACTCGAAGGTAGGCAATGGGGTCCTCTCACTGATGGTCGTCGGGCTGCCTGTGCTGTTCGCGGTAATGAACCACGACGCGAGCTGGCTGTGGGGAATCCCCGTGTTCGGGGCCATCATGGCGGCCCTGATGGGACTCATCACCGCTGGAGTCCACCAATCCCTGCCCTCGGAGGCGGAATTAGTCATTGACCGCTCAGCCATCACAGTGCACGTGAACAGGAGTACGGCCACCGCTGTGACGTTGCGAACGCCGTGGAGGGACATCTCGCACGTGGGCGTCCTGCCTCCCAAGCGCGGCTCGGTGAACCCAAAGTTGACCCAAGTCTACGAGGGCAACCACATGCTGGTGGTCCGACTGCGGCCGAGTGTTCCGTACCCCTCGACCAAGGACATGCGCTTCTCCGACGAGCTGCACGAGCTCGGCTACCGCGTTATTGCCACGATCGGGACCTTCGGCGCCGATAAAGTGCAGATCCTGGCTGCGCTGGACCAGTTCGCGGGCGACCGTGTGCTGCACACCGAGCAGGAGTTCATGGTCCGCGACCCCCGCATCCTGCCAAAGATGTTCTGACATGCGGCCGCAACGGGAAACGTCTGGCGCAGGAGTTCAGGTTGTATTAACGACTTGGCCAATTCGGCCAGTTGAGTGCCCGCCGACCAGTGAGAGCTGGTGCGACAGCGGTGCGGCCTTGGTGTGATCATGTGCGTTGTTGATACGCTTTTGATCACGCCCAGGTGGTGAGGGTGAGTCTGCTGCACGACGTTGTTCGCGTCGAGTCCCTGACCGTGTTGTCCCGGTTCCGGACCGACTTCTACGACTGCCTGACCGCCCGCGCGGATGCACTGTTCGAGCTGGCCGACGCTGTGCTGTGCACGGACGGACCGGTGCGGTCGCTCGTGGATCTCGCTCTGGCACCCGAGCACCGCCGGGGTCACGGCGCCCTCTACGCCGGTCTCAACCGTGGCCGGGTGGATGTTGCCCGGCTGCGGTGGGCCCTGGCCGGGGTGCCGCTGCCGCGGGCGGCCGATGGCCGGCTGGTCCTGGCAGTCGATGTCTCGCCGTGGCTGCGTCCGGACGCCGGAACCGTGCCGGACCGCTCGTTCTGCCACACCTACGGCCGCGGCAACGCCAAGCACCAGATGATGCCCGGCTGGCCGTACTCGGTCGTCGTCGCCCTGGAGACCGGCCGCACCTCCTGGTCCGCGTTCCTGGACGCGGTCCGCCTCGCCCCCGGCGCCGACCTGGCTGCTGTCACCGCCCGCCAGGTCCGCGAGGTGATCGAACGGCTCGTCGCAGCGGGCCAGTGGGCCGAGGGTGATCCGGAGGTCCTGATCGTGCTGGACGCCGGATACGACGCCCCGCGCATCGCCTACCTGCTGTCCGGCCTGCCGGTCGAGATCCTGGGCCGTTCGCACCGCTGGTCCAACCCGCGCGCCCGCCTCCTGGACGGTGCGGACTGGGACGCGGTCAAGGAGGACGTGCTGGCGGCCCTGAGCCTGGACATGCCCGTCACCGAGCACCTGGCGGAGCTGGTGCGTGGCCTGGACGCCGGATGGAAACAGCTCGCGACCCGCCTGGAAGAAGCCGGCCCGGAGGCGAAGATCTCCATCGAGGTCCAGGAGGACGGGCGGGTGAAGCTGCACGTCGACAAGCTCGGCGCGCTCGGCGAGCCCAAGTCGCTGACCTGGCTGCGCCGGCGGGTGGAGAAGATGCTCCCGAAGATCGACCTGCCGGACCTGCTGTTCGAGGTGGACTTCTGGACCGGGTTCTTGAACGCCTTCGTGCACTTGGGCGACGGCCGGACGCGCATGGAGGACATCAAGACCTCGCTGGTCGCGCTGCTGGTGAGCGAGGCGTGCAACATCGGCTACACGCCGGTCATCGACGCCGACGACGAGGCGCTCACGCGGGCCCGGCTGGTCCACGTCGATCAGTACTACCTGCGGGTGGACACCATCGCCGCGGCGAACGCGAAGCTGATCAAAGCTCAAGCGAAGGTGCCGATCGTGAAGTTCTGGGGCGAGGGGCTGCTGGCCTCGGTCGACGGGCTGCGCTTCGTGGTGCCGAAGCGGACCATCCACGCCGGGCCGTCGCCGAAGTATGACCACTTCAAGCGCGGCATCACCTGGCTGAATACCGTGAACGACCAGGTCGCGGGCATCGGGCAGATAGTCGTGCCGGGCACCCTGCGTGACTCCCTGCACATCCTGGACGCGCTGTTGAACCTGGACGCCGGGGTGAAGCCGGAGATGGTGGCCACCGACAACGCCTCGTACTCCGACATGGTGTTCGGCCTGTTCAAGATCCTCGGCTACAACTTCAGCCCCCGCTTCCGCGACCTGGACGATCAGCGGTTCTGGCGGGCCACGATGCCCGGCGTCGAGACCGGTACGTACGGCCCGGTGGAGGAGCTGGCCCGTAACCGGGTCAACCTGAACAAGGTGATCACGCACTGGCCCGACATGCTGAAGGTCGCCGGTTCCCTGGTCACCAACCAGGTCCGCGCCTACGACCTGCTGCGCATGTTCGGCCGCGACGGCCGCCCCACCCCGCTCGGGGCGGCGTTCGCCGAGTACGGGCGGATCGCGAAGACCGAGCACCTGCTGCGCGTGGTCGACCCGGTGGACGACACCTACCGCCGCCAGATGAACCGGCAGCTCACCGTGCAGGAGTCCCGGCACAAGCTCGCCCGCGACGTGTGCCACGGCAAGCGCGGCACCATCCACCAGGCGTACCGGGACGGGATGGAGGACCAGCTCGGCGCGCTCGGCCTGGTACTCAACGCCATCGTGCTGTGGACCACGAAGTACATCGACGCGGCCGTCGCCCAGCTGCGTGCCGAGGGCCACGAGATCCGCGTCGAAGATGTCGCCCGGCTCTCCCCGCTCAAGCACCGGAACCTGAACCTGCTCGGACGCTACAGCTTCACCGCGAGCGTCCCGGTCGCCGGCACCCTGCGGCCGCTGCGTGATGCGGACGCCCCGGACCTGGACGAGGACGACGACGGGCAGGAGTAGCACGCCGCGCGCTCTTCGGCTCACGTCGCGTGAGGGGCACCGTGGCGCAGGCCGTCGAGGAGGAGGTTGGTGATCTGGCGGGCTTCGTCGAGCCACCCGTCGCTCACGCGCATGGCGCAGATACCGCCCAGGGCCCGCAGCAGGGTGGGGCCGGTGACATCGCCGCGGACGGTGCCGGCCGCGGATCCGGCCTCGAGGAGGCGGGTGAGGGCGTCGCCCATGCGGGTGCGGGCGTCGTCGAAGACCGGTGAGTCGCTCGCCATGATGCTCTCCAGCGCGACGGACATCCCCTTGCCCACGGCCGCGTGGTCGACCAGCAGGAGCAGGAAGCGGCGCAGGGCCTCCTGCGGGGCGTGGTGCTCCAGCAGCTGCTCGGGGGCGGCGCACAGGTCGTCGACCTCCTTGCGGTAGACCTCCTCGATCAGTGCCTCGCGGGTCTCGAAGTGCCGGTAGAGCGTTCCGACGGCGACTCCGGCGCTGCGGGCGATCTCTTCCACGTGCGCGTCGGTGTCACCGGCGAGGAATGCTTCGCGGGCAGCGGACAGCAAGGCTTCCCGGTTGCGGCGCGCGTCGGCGCGCAGCGGGCGTGATGACGGCAAGGAACCTCCATAAGGTGAGTCCGGTTCCGTTTCTGTGTATCGTTTCCGGAGTCAGGTTCATCTTACGGAAGGACTATCCGATGCCCACCATCAATGAGGAGCTGGAGGGCCTGCGGATCCTGGTCACCGGCGGCAGCCGGGGCCTGGGTGCGGCGACCGTGCGCCGGTTCATTGCCGCGGGCGCGACCGTGCTGTCGGCCTCCCGCAGTCGGCCCGCCGCGGACAGCGGCGCCACCTTCATGCCGGCGGACCTCTCCACGCCGGAGGGGGTGGCCGACCTCGGCCGCCGCGTCATCGACCACATGGGCGGCGTGGACGTCCTCGTGAACAACGCCGGCGCGGCGAGCCCCCCGGCACCGACCTTGAGCCGGTCGGACGAGTCCTGGCAGGCGGACCTGGGGATGAACCTCCTGAGCGCCGTGCGCCTGGACCGGGCCCTGGTGCCGGGCATGGTCGAGCGGGGCTCCGGCGTCGTCGTGCACGTCTCCTCGATCGCCAGCCAGCTGCCCCAGCGCACGGAAGCCTCCTACGCCGCAGCCAAGGCCGCACTGAACGCCTACAGCCGCGAACTGGCCACCGAGGTCGGCGAACACGGAATGCGCGTGGTCTGCGTTCTTCCCGGCTTCGTCGTCACCGACGGCGCCACCGCCCACCTGCGGCACATGGCCGAGCAGCAGGGCGTGACCACGGACGAGATCACCCGCCAGATCGTGAACCACCTGAAAATCCCCATGGACCGCCCCGGAGACCCCGAGGACGTCGCCGAGATGATCGCTTTCCTCGCCTCCAGCCGCGCGAAATGGCTCACCGGAGCACAGTTCCGCGTCGACGGAGGCATCCTCCCCACCGTCTGAACACCAGCCAGCACCAAGAACAGGTCCACCACCATGCCCCTCACCCTGACCTCCGTGATCATCGACGCCGCCGACATCGAGACGGAAGGTTCCTTCTGGCACCGCCTGCTCGGCGGTTCGACCACCACCACCCCCACCCACCACTTCATCCAGGCCCCCGGCCTGCCCGTGATCGTCGTCCAGTCCGCCCCCAGCCACACCGCCCCGGGCTGGCCGAACGGCGCCCCCCAGCAGATGCACCTCGACTTCGCCGTCGAAGACCTCGCGACCGCCGACCGCGCCGCCATCGACTCCGGCGCCACCCGCCTGCGCCCCACAGAGGAGTCCAGCTCAGACGCCAGCACCGGCAGCCGCGTGTACGCCAGTCCCGCCGGACATCCCTTCTGCCTCCGCGCGGCCTGAGACTGCCATCGCTCATCGTGGGCGCCTGTCGTCAAACGATCGAATGACGACAGGGCCTCCCGGCGTCCAATCGACCCAGGTTTTCCGGGGCCTGACGGCGCCTCGGATCCAATGAGATCCGATGACGGCTGACGACAGGGTTAGATGACACCCCAGGTCCGATGCGACGGCAGAAGCGGGGCGCTGGCCGGTGTCGAGGTCCACAACCCGGACCTGGTCCTGGCCACGCTGAACGGCAAGGGCAAGCTGGAGATGGAGCTGACCGTCGAGCGCGGTCGCG
>NZ_JBVJMV010000081.1:0-19941 GCF_055584025.1 Streptomyces sp. NPDC104309
CCGTTGCGTTGAGAGACGCACGGCGGGTTCGGCGAGAGGTCCGGAGAAACGGACCGGGAGCAATCCCGGCACCGCGCTCCGGGCCTACTCAGCGAAAGATCTTGCTGGTGTTCGCCGGCAGGAGGCGCGCGCGTCGTGTGAGCTGCGCGGACTACGCGTCACCGGGGTCCGGTGAGGCCGGAGTCAAGATCGCTCGCGGAATGTGTCCCAGAACCGTCACGCGTGAACAAGGCCAGGGCGCGGACATGGATGAACGGGTGTGCCGTGCGTCCTACCGCGAGCCCCCTGAGCAGGCATGATGGACTTGACACTCCATCGGGTCGGCAGAACCTCCGGTCGGGCCGCCTACGGCGCGGCGGGCCGTACCTGCTCGGCGCTCTCCTGCGGGTCCACCATGCGCATGACCTCGCCGGGCCCGCGCGAGGTGTGTTCCTCGATGGTGTAGAAACGCACCTCGTGACCGTCGGGGTCATGCAGCATCGGCAGCACCCATCCGCGCAGGCCGCGCCAGACGCCGCCGTGCGGCTCGCCAAGGGCCTCCAGGCGAGCGGCGAGCGCCTCGATCGCGGCGCTGTCGGGCACCGCGATCGCGAAGTAGTCGAAGCCGGCGGCGGCCTCGGCCCGGCTCGGGTCGAGCCGCAGCGCCAGGTCCGGTCCGCCGGCCGGATGGCTCAGCACGACCCCAACCAACACCCCCTGCTCGACGAACTCAGCTGCCCGCCGGTAGCCGAGCGTGCGCCCGTACCACGCCTCGGAGCGGGCGAGATCGCGAACCGGCAGCTTCAGGTGGTGGACGCCGACGAGGCTCGGGATGTCAGCTTCCACGTTCATGGCTCACCTCAGGGCGGGTTGGCTCGGCACTCCGGAGTCGAGGTCGATCGTGACCAGCTTGCCCTTCTCCTCCAGCGTTCCGCACCCGCTGCAGCTTGTTCACCTCTGTCAGCAGGCTCTCCAGCCCAGGCGCCCCGGGGTCCGTCTTCAACTCGGTGAGGAAAGACCGGCGCCGCCGGCCACCGCTCCATCGCCGCTGGGCCTCTGGCCGTTCTCGCCGCCGGGTGGCGTGCAGGCGCTGCGGTCCAAGGGGCCGTCGGGGCGGCCCCGAGCTTCGCTCGGTTCGCGGGAGGTGTGTTTCAGCTGGTCGGGGTAAGTGTGGGGACGGTTGATCTCAGTCGTTCGGTCGTTGCCTGACTGGCGTAGCAGACGTGCTCGTATTCGTTGGGGCTGAGCCGGTCGAGACGTTTTTGGATTGGTCCGGGGTCGTAGAAACCGTCGATGTACTCGAACAGCGCGGTGGTGGCCCGGACCCGGGTGATCGAGACCTTGGCCTCGCTGACCGCCCCGATCGTGGACTGCCAGGTCCACCACGCCAAGGCAGCGCACGCCCACGGCGCAGGGGTGACCAAGGGCTTCGCGCTGGAGACAGTGCCGCCCAGCCCACGCCTTCCCCCGCCGAGGAGTTCGCGGACGCCCGCCCGAACGGTCCAGCCGGCACCCCCTTGGCTGTCCTGCCCTACCGGTCCAGCACAGAGCGTCCCGCCTGCCGCGGCGACCGTGGCCGCTAGCCCCGCGAGGCCGTGACCGGTCCCGAGGCGCGGCTCGACAGCTGTACCGCCGTCGTCCGTGATGGTGACGATAAGCAGGGGATCGCCGCAGGCCGCCCCGCTGCCCCTGGGGGCTCATCCCGGTCAAAGGCCCCCTCGACCCGGACATGCACCACCGCGCCCCCTGCGTACCGGGCTGCGTTGGTCAACGCCTCTCGGACAACCCGGTACGCCGCCCCCACGGCCATCCGCGCCTGCGAGGGGATCCCGGCGCGGATGGGCCCTTCAGGCCCGCAGGCAGGGAGACGAGTCATTTGATCTCCCTACCGCGGGCCGGACGAGAATGCCCCGGTCTGTCGCGGAACAAGTCGATACCGTCCTGGTCATCGCCTACGCCGGTTCAGCCTGACTCCGCGGTACCTCTGTGCCGCCGCATGCCCCGTGTGGCGCCGTCAGTCATTTCGGCACCCCAGGCCCCTGGTGTACCGGCTGGATCGCGCCCTACCGCATCTGACGGTCCGTCCGGACCCTGAACCGTATGGGGGATACCGAAACCTTCCCGACAGGCCCGGACCATCCCGACGACAACCTCCGGGCCCTTCACGAAGGCGCCACAGCCCCGCCACCCCCCGCACCGCCCGACTGCCCGGACTGCGGCCTCCGCCAGGACCGGTACCCCACCCTGTACGAAGACCACTGGGTACTCCTCGAACCAGGCATCACCGTCCCCTCCCACCACCTTCCGCCCCGTCGGCGGTGGCTCGTCGCTCCGGACGGCATCGCGTGGAACACGTGGAACGCCGAACCCACCCTGGGCGCCACATGCCGCGTCGCCCACCACCTCGTCTGCCCCTACCCCACAGCCGACACCCGGTGGCCCTGGCCCTGGGGCACCGCGCTGCGAGAGGAGAACGACCACCGGGCACAGCGCCTGTTCAACCTCCCCGACCTACGAGACCTGCCCGACGCGGGCTGACGGGACGGTGGCCGTCGGCCGGGTTCGGTTCACCACCTGGTGATGCGTTCTTCACTCCGGCCCACGTGCCCCGGATCAGCGCACTGGCCCGGTGTACAGCCGTGTCTTCACCAACAAGGCCTCTTGATCCGGCAGCCTGTGCCCATGACCGACCTCTTTGAGCACGCCCCGCAGATCTGGAATGCCGCGCAGCTCCGCGACGCCCTGAGAGACCTGCCCGACGACGCACCCATCCATATCGGCGTGGCAGGCGACCCCGGCGACTTCGACGGGTACCGGGACTTTGTCCTCGTGGACGCTCACCAGGTGGAGAACTGGTGGCCGGCCACCTCCTCGGCGCCGGAGCGTTCCGAGACGGCGAAGGCGCTGACGTTGTTCGCCGACTGGGAGCCGGGCACGTACGACCGTCTGGACTGAGCTCGTTCTCCCCGGGACAAGCCTGGGCTGTGTGGGACAGCCCAGACCGCGCGAGCTGGACGCGTTCCGCCGACGGCACGATCACGGCACATCCTGGTGCGGGCTGCTCCTCACTGCGGGAACACCGAAGTGCAGAGAAGAGGGACAGCAGCGCTCCTTAAAACCCGCCACAGCAGCCGTCCGACGTCACCTGTCCCGATTGCGACAGCGCACCCGGCACGCCTGAGTCGCCTGGCTCGAGAACCGACGGTAGCCACGCAGCCCGGTCCTCAAACGCTGCGCGGCGTCCAGGGCCAGGTCAGCGGTTGCTGTCGTGGGGGACTTCGTGGGTGAGGGCCGCGCGGAAGTTCTCCAGGGCGCACGGGGAGCGTGACGAAGCCCTTCCCTCGGGTAGGGGAAGGGCTTCGTGAATGAGCGCTGGGCAGGCCTTGCACCTGCATTTCCCCGCGGGAAGCGGGGCGTCTTTCCTTGGACCACCAACGCATCGTCAGTCGCCGTGAGTTGCGGCGAACTGCCAAGATCAACTATAGCGTACCCGGGCCGTCGGCCGGCCACGCGCCCGGCGCCTGTCAAAGGGGGCCCAAACCGGCGAGCCGGCCGATCGCGCCCTCGGCCGGTCCGGCGGCAGGCTGACCACGAAGATCCATCGCGCTCCCGACGGCCGCTGCCGCCCGCCGACCTTCGTCATCACACCCGGCCAGGTGGGGGATGCACCCGCATTCAGCCAGGTCATCCGCCGCTCGCGGGTGCCCAGGCCGTTCGGTCGACCAGTACTGTCCTGCTCCGGTGATCTGACGCGTACGCCGGGCGCCCTGCCGGGCGCGGGTGATGGCCGGGGGACGACTGTCGTAAGCGGTCAGGTTCGGGCCGGACACCACCGGCTCAACGGGCGGTGAGGGGGACGACCCGGGCGAGGGTCTCGACTGCCCCGGGGCGCAGGACCGCCCGCACCGGGAGCTGCTTGACGCCAGCGATGAAATGCGACTCCATGCGGCGGGGCGCTCGGGCCGGTTCGAAGTGGTCGACGTGGGCGTACACCTTCTCCAGGAAGACGCGGAGCGCGCGGCGAGCGAGTGGCGCGCCGACGGCCACGATGGACGCCGCGCCGAAGGTCAGGTGGGAGTGGGGATGCCGGTCTGTGGGCGTGCCGGTGCGGCCGCTCCGGTCGCGCACCTCGGAAACGAACAGGGCGAACAGTTCGGCGTGGGTCTGTCGCAGTGCCGCGGCCCGCAGGTCGATTTTCTCCAGATCCACATCGTCGCCGCCGGTCGCGTCTCCGATGCGCATACACGTCTCCTCTTTGGCGGTGGTTCAGATGTGCGACGCGATTTCGGCGGCGATGGAGTACTGTTCCCAGCTCTCCCGGTCGCGCACATAGCGGGGCCGGGCCGCGACGATGGCCCGGGTCTCCGCGACGCCCGCGGACAGGTGCCAGCGCACGGTGCCCGTGACGTGTCGGGAGCACTCGTCCATGAATGCCTGGACGGCGCGGCGTAGTTCGCCGTACCAGCGGCCTTCCAGGGCCTCACGGACCCAGAGCTGTTCGAGGGCCATCTTCTCGCGGACGGTCTCCGCCTCCAGGACGGCGGTCTCCAGGTGCCGGTAGCTGCGCAGCAACAGCCAGGCCGCGGGCATCTCGCGGATCTCCAGCACCTTCTCCCCCCGGTCCAGATGTTCCAGGCCGCTGTAGCGGCCGATGCCCTGGCGGCCCACGCGCAGGTTGAGTTCGGAGATCAGATCCGGGAGGGCGACCGGCACTCCGTCGATCCCGACCGGTACGCCGGCCCGGAAGGCCAGCTCGACCGAGTCGTCCAAAGCAGCCGGCCCGGCGCGCACCGCACTCCACCGGTAGAGCTCCGCCGGCACCGCATGAGCCTCGGGGTCGTCGAGGATCCCCGACTCGAACTCCCTGCACCACAGGTTCGAATCGCCGCTGACCATCCGTCCGTCCATCTCGTCCAGGCCGGCCTCCTTCAACTCCTGGATCTTCCGTGCGCGGTCAACCGGTTCCAAGTCGTACGGGCTCCCGAAGCGACCGGAGTAACCGAGCAGCGACAGCGCACCGTTCAGGCGTCGCAGCGTGTTCTGCGAGCGGTTCGCGGTGTGCAGGAGCAGTCCGGCGCCGAGCCGGCCGGCCACGGCGACCGCCTTGGCGGCGATCAAGGGGCGGCTGAGCGACGAGCTGATCGGATGGGTGTCCAGGTAGACGGCCTGGGCCGCGATGGCCGGTCTGACGAACTCCTCGGCGAACTCGGCGCGCGCGTCCACGACATGGAGCCCGACACCCAGCCTGTCGGCTATCCGCTCCTTGTGCTCGCGCGACTCCTCCTCGCCGAGGTCGACGCTGACGGCGTGCACATTCGTGGCACCTGCCAGGCGCAGCCGGTACAGCAGGTACGTACTGTCCAGCCCACCGCTGAACAGAGTCACCACAGGGCGGTCCGGGGCGGTGCCGACGGGACCGTCGAGGTCGCGGAAGGACCGTATCAGGGGGAGACGGGGGAGGGCGGCATCATCTGGACGCCCCGTTTTCTTCCAGGTAAGCCGATATGGAGACGACCGTGGGCCGATCGAAGAGCTCGTCGATCGGCACCTCGACTCCCAGCCGCTCCTTGATGAGCGCCTGCATACGGACCATCAGGAGCGAGTGGCCGCCGAGCGCGAAGAAGTCGTCATCGTCGGAGAAGTCGTCGAGTTCCAGGACCTGGGTCCACATGCTGTGCATCTGCTCGGTGATCAAGGGCATTCCTCACGTGTGCGCCGGACGGACGAGAGCCGTTCGGTCGACCTTTCCATTGGGGCTGAGAGGGAGGGCCGGTACCGCGACCAGCCGCTGCGGGACCATGTGGCCCGGCAGGACGGACAGCAGGCGGGACCGCACCGACCGCTCGTCGGGGCGTTTCGCGCCTGTCGGCACGAGGTAGACCACGAGTTCCTCGCCGGGCATCACCACCGCGGCCGCGTCGACGACGTCGGGGAGCGCGCGGACCGCCGTCTCCACGTCTCCGAGATCGAGGCGCATGCCCCGGATCTTGACCTGGGCGTCCGCCCTTCCGGCGAAGAGGAGTTCGCCGTGTTGGCTGATCCGCCCGAGGTCGCCGGTCCGGTACAGCTCGACGCTGCCGTCTTCGCTCTCCAGCGTGGTGAACCGCTCACGGCCGACCCGGTCAGCATGGAGATATCCGGCGCCCACACCACGGCCCGCCACGCAGATCTCACCTGTCTCGCCCGGTCCCACCGGGTCCGGGCCGGGGCCCAGGAGGTAGACGTCGGTATTGTCGATCGGGAGGCCGGCAGGCACGCCTTCGGCGATGTACCGAGGGTAGTCACGCAGCTCGTGCGCCGTGGAGACGTCGCTGCACTCCGCGACTCCGTAGAGGTTCACGACCCGGCAGCCCCGGCCCGGGCCCTCCGCCCAGGCGGCCACCCGCCCTGCCGCGAGGGCCTCGCCGCCGACGAACAGTACTTCCAGCGACCCTGTCGACGGCGTGGTCCGGCCGACGTCCTGCTCCAGCAGCAGGTAGAGGGCGCTTGGCGCGCAGTGCAGCGTCCGCACGCCGAGCCCGCCGATCAGTCGATGGGCCAGCAGCGCGTCGAACCGGCGGCTGGGCAGCAGGTGCAGGGTGGCGCCGGTGAACAGCGGCATGAGGAGGCTGCGCTGGGTGATGTCGAAGCCGAACGAACTGACGGCGAGGCTGGAGGCGTGCTCGTCGAGTCCGTACGCCCCGGCCAGCGACTGCAGCAGGTTGTACCAGCCGTCGTGCCGGACCGCCGCCGCCTTCGGCGTGCCGGTCGAACCGGAGGTGAAGACCACGTAGCACAGGGCGGAAGGTTCCAATCCGGGCGCGGGGTCGTGCTCGGGGAGGCCTTCGTGGGCGGTGCGCTCGACCTCCAGGTCGATGATCTCCGCGCTGCCGTGCCCGACGAGCCTGCGAGTGGTGTTCGACGCAACGATGTGTGCCATGCCGGTCACCTGCGACACGTTCAGGAGCAGCCGGTCGGCCGGATACGTCGGGTCGAGCGGTACGTACGCCGCTCCCGCCTTGAGCACGCCGAGCACGGCGACCAGCAGGTCGACCGAACGGTCCAGGCACACGCCGACCAGCGAACCGGGACCCACACCCCGGGCGGTGAGCGAGTGGGCGAACCGGTTCGCCCGGCGGTTGAGCTCTCCGTAGGTGCAGCGGGTCGTGCCGTGCGTGAGCGCCGGCGCGTCGGGGTGGCGGACCGCGTGGGACTCGAAGGCGCGGTGGACGAAGGGAGCGGTGTGGCGTGCGGTACGCCGTCCGGACAGTCGCATCGTTCAGACATCCCCGTGCACCGTGCTGCTCACCGGCCGCATGTCCGTCCAGTGCGCCTCGATGTGCTCCACGCACACCCGGCGGGTGTCCGGCCCGACGGCCACGGACCAGCCCTGCGGGACCTTCACGAAGGTTGGCCACAGGGAGTACTGGCCCTCGTCGTTGACCAGGGCCAGGAACTCCCCGTCCGCGTCGTCGAATGGGTTCATGCCACGGTCTCCTCGGTGTGTTCGGTGAGCTTGTCGGCCAGGACGCGCCCGATCGCGCCCAGCGGTTCGGGGGCTGTCATCCCCAGGTGCGTGCTGTCCACGTCGTGCACTTCGACCGGCCCGCTGACGTACGGTCCCCAGGCCGCGCGAGGGGACGGCTGAGTCAGCCCCTCGGTGGGCCGGGAAGCTCGGAAGAAGACGACGCTGCCGTCGAAGGGCTCCGGGCGGTACTGCTCCATCAGGGCGATGTGGCTGCCGACCGCGCGCCGCAGCGCGGTGACGGCATCGGAACCGAGCGAGGCGAGGGCCGGGTTCGCTGCGGCCACCTCGGCGGCGGCGGCCTCTGGTTCGACCTGCGCCAGCAATGCGTCCACCGTCGCCGGGTCCGCCCCTTCGCCCAGGAGGACGGAGACGACCTCCGCCTCGTCGGCAGTGAAGGCCCTGTCCTCCAGCGGACCTGTGACCGGATAGGAGTCCATGAGTGCCAGCAGCTCCACCTCTTCTCCCGCAGCCTGCAGCCGGGCGGCCGCGGCATGCGCCACCAGCCCACCGAAGGACCAGCCCAACAGGCGGTAGGGCCCCTCGGGCTGTCACCGGTGCGGCGAGTGGCATCGGAGCGGCCACGGCCAGTTCGCTGGCTGCCGAAGGAGCGGCGGTGGCCGTCAACCACTGGCGCACGCCGGTGGAGGCGGGCCGGGTGGCCGCGGCCATCGAGGAGTCCGGCGGCCGGGCACTGACCGTGGAGGCCGACGTGACGGACGCCGCGTCGGTGACGGCGATGGCGGACACCGTACGCGCCGAACTGGGAGCGGTGGACATCCTGGTGAACAACGCCGGCATCATCTCCCGTGCGGACGTCACCGAACTCACGGAGGCCGAATGGGACAGGGTACTCGACGTCAACCTGAAGGGCGTCTACCTGGTCTGCCGGTCCGTGATTCCGCACATGAAGGCACGCGGAGAAGGTCGCATCGTCAACATCTCCTCCGACCTCGCGCTGACCGGCGAGGCGCGCCTCGCCCACTACTGCGCCGCCAAGGGCGGGGTCATCTCCCTGACCCGGGCCCTGGCCCGTGAACTGATCCCGCACGGCATCAACGTCAACGCGATCGCCCCCGGCATGACCGAGACTCCGATGCTCACCGCGAACCCGGTCACCTACAACCCCGAGCGGGAGCGGAGCATCCCTGCCGGGCGGTGGGGCAGGCCCGAGGACATCGCGGCCAGCGTGTGCTTCCTGGCCTCGCCGGACGCGGATTACTACGTGGGGTGGCTCCTCAGTCCCAACGGCGGGATCGTGATGTGATGCCGTACATCTGCGTGACACCGGGCCCCGCCCCCGACCCGGTACGGCAGGCCGTCGAGGACAGCACCGGCGGTCCGGCCGCGCCCGAACATGCCGAGGGACTGGTGTGGCTGGGCAGCGAGCCCGACGCACTGGCCACCGTACTGGCCACGATGCCGGCCGTGCGCTGGGTGCAGCTCCCGTGGGCGGGTGTGGACGGCTACCTGCCGCTGATGCGGGAGGGCGTGACATGGACGTCCGCGGCCGGAGTGCTCGCGGAGCCCGTGGCCGAGCACGCCCTGATGCTGTCGATGCTGGCCCTGCGCTCGGCCGACCGTTCGGTGCGAGCGGGCCGTTGGCTCCCCCAGGAACCGCGCAGCCTGCACGGGGCAAGGGTCGTCATCGTCGGGGCCGGTGCCGTGACCCGGGCGCTGCTCGCGCTGTTGGCCCCATTCGGGGCCGAGGTGACGGTGGTGCGGCGCAACTCGTCACCCCTGGCGGGTGTCCGGGAGGTGGTGGGACCCGACCGTCTCGTCGGCGCGGTCGCCGACGCGGACGCGGTGGTCCTGGCCGCCGCCCTGACCCCCGGCACCCTGCGGATGATTGACGAGCGGGTCCTGAAAGCCATGGGTCCGCGGGCCTGCCTCGTCAACGTCGGCCGCGGCGGGCTCGTCGACGGCGACGCACTGATCCGTGCCCTTGAGAAGCGCTGGATCGCGGCGGCCGCCCTCGATGTCACCGATCCCGAGCCGCTGCCGGACGACCATCCTCTGTGGACGCTGGAGAATTGCTTCCTCACCGCGCACTGTGCCGGTGACCTCCCTTACTCCTGGCCTGCTTTCGCGGGGCTGCTGCGGGACAACATCGAACGCTTCGCGCAGGGCCGCCCACTGCTCAACACGATCTCCCCGGAGTCCGGCTACTGACCTCCACACCGGCGAAGGCCCTGGGAGAACCGACCGAAGCGGTTTCCCAGGGCCTTCGCCGTCGTGCCAACCGCGGCAGGCTCAGCCGACCGGCGTCCGCCGCGCCGCAGCCAGCAGTGCCACCGCGATGAGGCAGGTGAGGGCAGGGGCCGTCAGGGCCATCCAGAGCGGCAGCACCGACAGGCCGATGCCGCTGGCGGCGAATCCGGCGCCACCAGCGCTGTACAGCCAGCCGAACCCCTCCGACCGCCGGTTCTCCGGGATGACCTTCTCCACGGCGAACGAACGGATCGCGTTGAGCGGTGCCGTGCACAGACCCGCCGCTGCGACGACGACGGCTATTCCGGCCCAGCTGTCCACCTGCCCCACGAGGACCGCCGTCGCGGCGACCGCCGCCAGAAGCACACCGGCGCGCATGGACGGGCCGCCCGGCAGACGATCGGCCAGCGCCGCATATCCCAGACCCGCCAGCGCGCTGCTGCCCGCCAGGATCGCGATGATGGTGCCGCCGCCGAAGGCTCCCGCGTCCAGGGTCTGGGCCAGCGGCAGCGCCGCCGTCTCGATGGCTCCCAGGGTGTGGCTGAAGGCGACACCTACCATCAGCCAGGCCAGGAACCCGAGGTTCCACAGTCGTTCCCCGGTCGCGGGCGCTGCGGCGCCGTGACCTTCGGCCGCCTGTTCCGCCTCGGGTCCGGGCTCCTTGGCGGGGCGCGCCACGCCCTTGGCGAAGGCCAGCAGCACAGCGAGCACCACCGAGCCCGCCGCCATGACCGCCACGCCGCCGGTCCAGCCGAAGAGGTAGAGGGCCACACCCGCGACCAGCGGGGCACCGACCACCAGCAGTTCCATCACGGTCGCGTTCACCGCGAGCGCCCGCTCGACCAGACGTTCCGGTACGACCGTGTTGAGCAGGCTGCGGGTCAGGCCGGTGAGTCCGGCCAGTCCGACGCCCGCGACCGCGCACAGCACGCAGAGCACGACCAGCGGGGCCTCGAGCACGGCGCCCACGGCGACTGCGCCCAGTCCCAGGGCGGTGAGGACTGCGGACAGCACCGGCACGAGGCGACCGCTGGTGCGGTCGACGTACTTCCCGGCCAGCCCCGAACACAGGACGTCGGAAAGGATGAGCGAGGCCACCATCACCCCGGCGTCCTTGGAGTTCCCGGTCGCCACGGTGGTGAGACCCGCGAAGGCTATGGCGGCCATCAGCGCCGGCGCGTTGACGAGTTGACCGATGGCGGTCCAGACCCAGTACGGGCGGTGGGCCAGCAGTTCGCGCAGTGGCCGTTGGGTGCCGACGGCTGTCGGCTCCTCTGCTGCGGTGCCGGTGGTCATGACGCGTGACACTCCTTGTGTTCTCGGATGCGGACGGCCAGCCGGTGCAGGCCTTCCTCCAGCAGACCGGTGGGCCCACCGAAGCCGGCCCTGATCCGGTCCGGATGATCGAAGCAACCGCCGGGAACGACCAGCACCCCGTCCCGGGCCTCCAAGTCGTGGCAGAAGGCGGTCGTGTCGGCGATGCCGACGAGCCGGGGGAAGACGGTGACGCCGCCGCGCGGCACCGGCAGGTCGACCTGGTCCGGATGGCGGGCGGCCCACCCCTGCAGCAGCTCCCGGTTGCGAGCGACGAGAGTCTTCCGCGGCGCGAGCCAGTCGTCCGCCCGCTCGACGACGGCCGCCGCGAGGTGTTCGGCGATGGGCGAGGTGCTGATCGTCAGGTAGTCACGGAGCCGGATCATCCGCGGTATGAGATCGGCCGGCGCCACGCACCAGCCCACCCGCAGGCCGGGCAGGCCGTACGCCTTGGAAAGCGTGGAGAAGGACAGCGCCCGGTCCACTCGTCCGGCCGGGTCCGGTAGTGGCTCGGTTCCGTGCGCCAGTTCGGCGAAGGACCCGTCCCACAGAAGATGGCAGCCGTGGGCGTCGACGATGGCGAGCAGTTCTTCGTACTGCGAGCGGGACAACGTGGCCCCCGTCGGATTGTGCGGGAAGTTGACGACGACGGCCCTTGTACGTGGGCCGATTTCGGACCGCAGCAGATCCAGGTCGGGCACAAAGTCGTCCTCTGCGCGCAGCTCCCAGGTGCGCAGGCGGGCGCCCAGCGCCTCCGCGACAGAGGAGAGGGATTGGTAGACGGGCCGCAGGGTGACGATCTCGTCGCCCGGCTCGACCAGGGCGGACAGCGCGAGGAAGATGCTCTCGCTGGCCCCGTGAGTGGCCATCACCCGGCCTGCCAGACCGGGCGCGTACCGCCCGGCGACAGCCGTTCGCAGCCGTTCACTGCCGGTGGACGGGCTGTCCCGGAAGGGGATGGCGTCGAGCTCGGAGCTGTCGATGCCCAGCTCCGAGCGCAGCTCGCCGAGGGTGCACGGTTCCAGTCCCGAGCTCGAGATGTCGTGCGACGCGGAGAAGTACCGGTCGCGCAGCCAGTCCTCGAGCAGCGCGGGCGCGATCTCATGCAGTGTCATGGGCCAGTCAGCCGATCACACGGGTGAGGCCGCTGGCCCGGTCGGGTCGGGTCCTGCGCAGGTCGCCGACAATGTTGATGCGCTTGAGCCATCGGTCGCGCCCGTCGTACCGAGGGCGGAAGGAACGCCGCCCATGGACCACGTTCCGGTTGTCGATGAAGCCAACGTCCCCCGGGTCCAGGACGACGTCGTACAACTGACCGTCGAGGTGTCCGATGATCCACCGCAGGGCCTCCGCCGCGGCCGGGTCGTCGTCCTGGGCGATGGTGAAGTCCCGGTCGATCCGCAGGACCGGGGCCTGCGGGCTCCGGCCGAGTACCGCGACCCGCCCGGGGGAGCGGAGCCGTTCGGCGAGCCGCTCGAACGCCTCGGGGTTGCCCGCTGCCCCCGCCGTGTTGTTGGCCGGATCGTGCGAGGAGTCGGGTAGCAGGACGAACCGGGGCTGGGCCAGTACGTCGGCGATACCGGCGGGCACGGACGCGAGGTCCACCCCGGCGACCGTGGTGGGTATGCGCTCCGGCGCCCGCAGGCAGAACAGACCCACGTAGTCCGCGCGGGATGGCGAGAACGCATCCTCGGTGTGCCAGCCCAGCTCCTGCTCGCTGCACGAGCTCACCAGGCTGTCCTCGTACCCCGGGATGGGGAGCACGTCGGTGACCACCCGGCCGTCCTGCTGCGTGGCCCACCCGATCATGTCGCCGAGCAGGGAGCCGTACAGCGCCAGCAGGATGCCGTAGACCTCGCTTCCCTCGGTGGCCGCGTCCCGCCAGTGCATCGGCGTGTCCTCCAGGCGGGCGTCGTCGACAGGGTTTCCGGAGATGACGAGCGTGTGCAGCCGGTCGTCGAGCCGGGCCGCGTTGACCGCCGTGCGCAGTTCACGCGGGAGTTCGGCGGCGACGACCGGTGCCTCCCGGAGGAAGTCCGCGCTGGTGGCCGTGCCGTACGCGCCCAGGCACTCCCGGGCCAGACCCAGGGCCTGCTTGGCCTCGTCGGCCGAGAGTGTGTAGGAGACCCGTGACGGTTCCTCTGCGGTGGGTGCGCCGTGCGGTCGCTCAGACACGCTGCTGCTCATCGCTGCCTCGTCCCCGGCCCGCGCCGCTGTGCGCGGAGCGGGCCTCGGTTAGCCGGTACTTCGGATTGCTGTGCGCGCAGCAGCGTGTCGGGCCCGCCTATCGTCGGCACACCGCGTCTTTCGCGTACCTCTCGCGGGACTATCGCTGCCTGCTCCGGCGGACCGTGGTCGCCGCGGGCCTGGGCCGGTGCGCCCCGGAGACGGGGCGTGGTCCCACGGCTCCGTCCAACGGGGTGTGGGCTGCCGTTTCGACGCCGCACCGCTGACCCGACGGGGAGCTCTGGGCGGGGAGATGGCGCGCGGTGGCGCGCTCGACCAGCTTGTGGCGTTCACCTTCCGGCTCCTCCTTCAGGGCCTGTTGCCGGGCGAAGAGCCACAGCAGTGGATGCAGCCGGTACTTCGGGACGGTTCCGTCCTCGACTGAGGGCTCCAGCAGGTGGGCGTCGAGCAGGTCGGCGACGACGCCTGCGGCGCTCTCGGGCTCAACGTCCAGGAGGACTCCTGCCGCCCAGTGGGGGTGGTCGCGCCGCTCCAGCAGTCCGTAGCGTCGGAAGAGCCGCGCGGCGCAGGGCTGTAGCCGGCGGTAACTGCAGGTGAAGGAGGCGGCGAGACTGGTGTTGTCGACGCGGAACCTCTCCAGGGACTCCGGATTGCTGGAGAGCCATGTCGGTGTCGGCGCACCGTAGTGCATGGCCCGGAGCCTGGCGGCCGTGATGCGCAGGGCGAGGGGGTGGCCGTGGCAGGGGTCGGCGAGCCGCGACAGGTCGTTCCTGTTCAGGGGAAGCGTGTTCGCCGCGGTCGGCTCCGGCGCCATCAGGGACTGCAGCATCGTGGTGGCGTTGTCCGGGGTCAGGCCGCCGATCCGCAGGACGTCCGCCCCGTCGACCAGCAGCCCGTGCAGCGGGGCTCGGCTGGTCACGACGGTCCGGCAGGTGGGGGACCCCGGCAGCAGCGGCCTTACCTGGGAGGAGTCGTCGGCATTGTCCACGACGACGAGGATTCGCTTGTCTGCCGTCAGGCTGCGGTAGAGCGCCGAGCGTTCGTGCAGTTTCGCCGGGATCCGCTCCGGGGCGACGCCCAGGGCCTGCAGAAATCCGCCGAGCGCGGCGCAGCCGCTCAACGGCACGCCCCCGCCGCTGCCGTAGCCCCGCAGGTCGACGTAGAGCTGCCCGTCCGGATAGTTCTCGGAGGCGGCCTGTGCCCAGTGCGCCACGAGGGCGCTCTTGCCCACTCCCGGCATGCCGGTGACGACCAGGCAGGAACGGACCTGTTCGTCCGACACCATCCGGTCGAGCCAACGCAGTTCGCTTTTACGTCCGCTGAACGCCATCGGACTGAGGGGGAGTTGGCGGGGAATCGGTGGCCCGCCCGCGAGCCCGGGGGATCCCGCGCTGCCGCGTGGGACGCCGAAGATCTTCGCCACGTGTTGAAGGGCTGCGGGGGCACCGGGACGGGGGACCTCTGTCCTTGAGGCGATGGCGAGCCCTCCGCCGCGTGGAGGTCGAGCATCCCGGTCTCCTGCTCGGGACCGGAGGGAGAGCGCGGCGGCGCCATCGGCCGCTCCTCCACGATCCTCTTGTTGATGTCGCGCAGCCAAGGGCTCACCCCGGTCCCGAGTTCCCTCGCCAGCAGCTCGTCCGTCTCCATGTAGACGCGCAGCGCCTCGGTCTGCCGCCCCATTCCGTAAAGCGCCAGCATGTGAAGGCCGCGCAGCTCCTCGTCGTTCGGCCGGCCCATGATCGCGGCTGGCAGCTCGTCCAATACCTTCTGGTACATCCCGAGGGTGACGCGCAGCCGGGTCGCCTCGGCGAAGAGGGATCGCCGCCACTCCTCCAGGCGCTCCGCCTCGGCCTGGAGCACGTGTTCGTGGACGCCGGTCAGCGGCCTTCCACGAAAGAGCGCAAGTGCGGCTTGATACTCGTCGACCGCCTGCTCGCCGGCGCCCTGCGCCCGCAGGTCCCTGGCTTTGGCCACCCGCTCTTCCGCTTCGGTGAGGTCGGTCTCGCACGACTCTGCACGCAGCGTGTACTGCCCTGAGATCGTGCGCAGGACATCGTTCCTGCCGACGTCCAGGAAGGTGCGCAGATTGTGCATGATGATGGGAATCTGGCTGTTCACGGTGGCCGGGAGATCCTCCCCCCACACCGCACGCAGGAGTCTTTCCCTACTGACCCGACGTCCCAGGTTGAGGGCAAGGAGGGCCAGTGCCGTCAATTCACGCGGCCTTGTCAGTGCAACGTCCAAGCCGTCAACACGCAGGCCGACGGACCCCAGTAGTTCGATCCTTCGGATCCTCACTCGCTGCCCCCAGTCGCGAATATGGAATCTAGATTTCGTAATGCGGAATACGGCTTCATCATAAGCCAGCAACAACTCCCCGCCCAGATCAGGGTTGGTCGGCCAACTGGGCCGACCGAGGCCCGTGGCCGGGACGAGAAGCCGTCGCAGTCGTCCCCCGCCGCCCAGGCTGTCATGGCGCTACGCACCACTTCAGGCCCACCCCGGCCCGTCAGGGCCTGTACGGGGGCGTTCACGGCATCGCTGCATACGAGACCACCCCCGTCCATGACGCGGTGGCGGGAACTGTCGCGATGGGCGGAATCCATCCGCACTGGCGGGACGACGAGCTCCGCATGAGGAACCCTCGTCAGTTCCTGCCCGGCGCTCGCCCGTTCACCGCGTCGGTGTCCTCGCCCGTTTCGGTGGCGGTCCTCCCTGTGCACGGCTCCGCGCAGCAGCAAGGCGGCCGGAACCGGCAGTGCGACGCTGCGGCGACGGCGCGACCCATGGCGGCACCCGTGCCTGCGTCCTCCTCGACGGCATCGGTGACTCGGACGCTGTCCGGGCGTGGACCCGGTCGATCGCCCGCCGCGCGTTTTCCACCGAAATACACGCATCAATTCCCTGGAGTATCAATCTGGCGCCGACCAGCAACGCGGCTTGACAATGGATAACCCTCTCGGTCGAGAAGACTCACATCACCCACATCAATGACGACTTCGTCTTCCTGGGCTTTCGCATCCAGCGAAGGCCCTTCGGTGACGGCCGTCGCGTCGTGCTCACCATTGCGTCCAGGCCCGCCTTGGCGTCGGTGATGCACAAGATCAAGAAACTGACGGGGCGAAGTACGACGTCGCTCTCGTTGGAGGAGGCGCTGAGGTCGGTCAATCCGGTCCTTCGGGGCTGGGCTGCCTATTTCCGCTACGGCTTATCGAAGGGAACGATCTCCTACGTCGGCTGGTACGCGTGATGGAGGCTGCTTCTCTGGATACGCTACAAACACCCCACCCGACCTGGAAACAGCTGCGGCGCCGCTACTACGGGGCAGGCCACATCACCGAGGGTGGGATCGTCCTCTGCAACCCAGCGAAGATGCGGGTCCAGCGATACACGTTTCATGGAGCGCAGATCAGCAAGCCTCACAACATCGACGAAGTCGATCCCGACGGAGCACGCTTCCGCCCGACCAACCACGACGATGTGCCCTTCGGCGGCAGGTCAGCGAATACCTCGCCTGATCCAGCGGAGCACGTGGAGAGCCGGATGCTCGGCCAACGGGAACGTCCGGTTCGGCGGGCGGGGACGGGAAAACCGGCACTGGAAACAGTGCCCGACCCCACACATGGAACTCGACCGCCACGGCGCCGAACACCTCTTTCAGGTCCTGATCGAACGCGAGGAGAAGAACAGCGTCGCCATCGCCTCCAACGAGTCGTCCGGCGGGTGGACCAAGGCCTTCGCCGACCCTCGCCTCTGCGCAGCCATCGTCGACCGCCTCACCTTCAACGGCACCATCATCGAGACCGGCACCGACTCCTACCGGCATAGAGGCCGGCACCGACTTTTACCGGCTCGCCGGCACCCGGGCCCGAGCTGAGGAACCGCCAAGGCCGGCTGAACCTGCCTCCCCAACCTCGACGGCCCGCCTTCCTCACAGACGTGGGGTCGTCCGCAGCACCGCACCGTTCAAGACACCGATTCATCCGGGTGCTCCGCTGACGTGCGGCCACGGGCCCGTCGCAAGAGGTGCCTCGCGAGCAACATCACCCAGACCACCAGAAAGAGCGCCGCGACAACCCTCAACCAGGGGGCAGTGTCGCTACTGGCTGCTGTCCACCCATAGAACACGATGCTCAAGCACATCCCACCCGGGCCGACGAAGAACTCGGCTCTCGGATTTCGTGACATCCCCACCCTCCTCTTGCTCTCCCAGTCTCCGCCCGCGCCACTCCTGGCCCTGATCAGGCTCCGTCCCATACCCCCAGGCGCTTGAGTCGGCGCTGTCGGAGCCGCTCTGAGGCAGCCGTGAGGGCGAAGACAAGGCCCAGAGCCAGCCCGAAGACCACAGCGAACATGGGGTCGTCGGGTTCCTCCTCAGTCGACAGCACCAAGAAGAAGAGCGTGAAGGGAACGGCCACGCAGAGACCGGTGCCGATCGGGTGTCGGGCCACCCACTTCTGGATCCGAGTCGGACGCCGCTGCCCACCCAGGGCTCGATCCAGGGTCCAGAAAGCATCGTCCAGAGGCCGCCGCCAGTTCGTCATGGCAGAAGAATATGGCAGCCGATCCGCTGCCCTCTCTGGGCGAGGGCTGGTGATCAAGCCGCGGTCTGTCAGTCACCGCGACCGGGAACTGACGTCATTTCTCGGCGGAGCCCTCCGGTGCCCTGCTGCATCTGCCCAGCGGCGAGCCAGTCTCGGTCCTGGAGATCTGGCGGGTCCGCCCGCGTTCGGCACGGCTTGCCTTCCTCGCGGCCTGCGGCGCCGCACGCACTGCCGAACGCTTCGTGGACGAGGCTGTTCACATCACGAGTTCGTTCCTGCTGGCGGGCTTCCCGTCGGCGGTCGGCACGCTGTGGTAGATCGACAGCATGCACGCGGACCACATGGCGCGGGACTTCTATCGCCGTATGGCTGCTCCCGGCAGCCCCGGTGCCGCGCACGCCCTGCACGACACGGTCCGTCAGTTGCGGTGCCGCATCCCGGAGAGGCCGCACATCTGGGCGGTGTACGTCCACGCGGGGGCGTAGGCACCCCTGGCAGGAACAGGGTCGGGGCAGGGCAGTACGGTGCGGGTTCGCCGGCAGACGCCGGACCCGCAGCGCGGTCCTGTCGGGAGTGGCCTCGATCGGGCCCGGCCCTGGTGCTGTGCGAAATTCCGCGAGTTGCCCCGGGCCCTACTGGGTCCTTGCCCCCGTGGCCAGGTTTTTTTCTGTCTCCTTGGGGTGTTCTTCGAGCCGGTGACGTAATTTCAGGATTCTTGAGGCATTCTCACTTCGTCCGCTCGATCTGCTATCTGGGTGAAGGCAGGCGAGGAAGCTCGGGTTGGCGCCGGCAGCCGTGCTTTTGCGTCCGTTGCCGCGGCGACACCTGCCCGCGGGCAAGAGTGGCCGTGCTCGGCCCGGATGCCGGATCTACGAGCGGGTTCACCTGGCCGGATCGGTTCGTGACCGGCCCGGCAGTGGCGCTCTGCATCGGCCCGAGCGGCACACACGTGCTCTTCTGGAACCCGTTCGCCGGCGGGTGGCTCTGCGACCGGGCGGCTCGCAGGACCGCACGCCCGACCAGGCCCACCGGCTCATCGAGGGGGCGGCAGGTGTCCGGCCCGACGGCGTGGTCGCAGCCGGCTCCAGTACCTGGGACGGGCCGACGGGCTGCTGCTGCGCGCGGTGGAGAGGGTGGTGCCGGCCGGCATCCGGCTGACGCCCGCCCAGCAGGTTGCGGTCGACCGCGAGCTTTGCGCTGTGCCGGGACGGCCGGGATGCCCCGGGCACCGTTGAGGGGCTGACAGAGGACGAGGAGCCCGGGGTGCGGCGTTGACGCGCGGGGTGTGGCGCTGGCCGCGTTGTATGGTCACGCCGTGGTCGGGGGCGGGGCGCTCGGCGGGCTCCGGCTCGGCGGTGCGCAGGAAGTCGGCGGCCTTGTCCGGCATGCCGAGGGTGACCGGCAGTTCCGGGGCCGGGGTGTCCTCGCGGTCGGGGGCGGTGTGCTCGGGCATGAGGTCGGCGGCGGCGCTGGGAGTGGCGCCCCGGCTGACTTCGTGCCAGCGGGTCAGGGCGGCGATGGGCCGGCCCTCGTCCGTCGGAGTCCCTGCTATCAGGCGCTGACGGTGTCGAGGACGACGAGCCCGGGCTCGCTGAGGTGCTGTGCGTGGATCGGTTCCATGCCCGTACGGCTGTATACCGCCCTCGTCGACGCCTCCACGCACCTTCGCGGTCCCGAGCCGGATGTTCCGAGAAGGGATATCCTTGGGCCGGGACCGGACGAGAATCCCGGCCCGATTACGGCGGGCCGGGATTCTGTGTTGTGCGCCTGGCTGGAGGGCCCCGGCCCGATTACGGCGGGCCGGGGTTTTCCAGCATGCGCATCAGGCGGTTGCTGGTTTTAGTAGTCGCCGAATCCGCCGCCCTCGCCGAATCCGCCGCCCTCGCCGTGGTGGCGCTTGATGACGCGGAAGCTGGCGATGACTCCGTTCTTGACCTTCACGCCGTCGTTCATCTTCTCGTGGTGCTTGCCCTTCTCGTGGTGCTCGCCCTTGTCGAAGTCCTCGTCCTCGTCCCTGCCCGGGCGGATGTTGTTGGCGGAGCTGTAGCGGCCGACGGTGGCGATGGGGGCGCCGTTGTCGCACACGGCTCCGCGGAAGACCTCGACCTCGTTGCGGCTGTCGTTGCGGATGTTGAAGCTCTTGGCGCCCAGGCCGCTGACGACGGTGATGCAGCCGTCGGGGCGGCCGGAGTATTCGCGCTC
>NZ_JBVJMV010000082.1:0-18503 GCF_055584025.1 Streptomyces sp. NPDC104309
ACCTGTCCCGATGGCAGGCAGACGACCTCGAGGCCGTTGCACTCGCACTCAACAGTCGGCCCCGGAAAACCCTCGGATGGAAGACACCCGCCGAATCCCTCAACGAACACCTACTCTTGACTCAAGAAGCTGGTGTTGCGACGACCGATTGAGTCCGGGCTGACAGCCGTGGTCGGCGTGATGGATGAGCTTGCCGGGCTCGACCTCACGGGATGCGAGCGCGTACTCCAGCGTGGTCAGGACCAGGTCGGCGTCCGCGCGGGCAGAGGTCTCCCACGCGACCACCCGGCGGGAGAAGGCGTCCCGGATCGCCGAGAGCCACAACGGTCCCTCGCCGGTGGAGATCATTGTCAGGTCGGTGACCCACAACCGGTTCGGCGTCGGTGCGGTGAAGTCTCGGTTGACCAGGTCCGGGGCGAGCGTGGCCTTGGGATCGCGGCGCGTGAAGCCCTTCCGCCGTGGGCTGACGCCCGCGATGGCGGCCTCGCGCATCAGCCGCTCGACCCGCTTGCGGCCCACGCGCGTGCCTTCGCGCTTGAGGACGGCGTGCACGCGCGGCGAGCCGTAACTGCCGCCGGACTCCGCGTGGATCTCCTTGATCCGCTCGGTCAGTCCGGCGTCGCGGCGCTTGCGCTCGCACGGCTCGCGCTCGGCGCGGCGCCAGCGGTAGTAGGTGGAGGCGGCGATGTGGAGTTCCCGAAGCACGCACTCGACTCCCAGGCGGGGATGCTCGTCGAGGAGCGCGGTCACCTGGGCCGGGTCGGGTCGAGTTGCGCCGCGAAAAACGCCGAGGCCGTCCGCAGCACGTCGTTCGCCCGCTTGAGCTGGGCGTTCTCCTTGCGCAGCGCGACCAGCTCGGCGCGTTCGTCCGTGGTGAGCCGGTCGTCGCGCTCGCCGGCATCGGCCTCGGCCTGCCGGATCCAGCCGCGCAAGGCCTCCGGATGCACGCCGAGGTCGACGGCGAGCTTCTTGATCTGCGGCTTCGGGTCGGAGGTCCGGTACATCCGTACCGCACGCTCACGCAACTCCAGCGAGTACTTTCTGGGGGCGGCCATAGTCGATGTTCCTCTCATGAGAACCATCTGACCCTCTGTCAACACACTCCGCATCTCGGGGGAACCTCACTGTCGAGGGAGTCGCCATGGTCGACGCTGGAGTCATCCACCAACTCCAGGGGCGCAATCCGGACCATCAACCCTTCTACACCTACCTCCACAACCTCTTACCGGACTACGCCGCCGAGATCCTCGGACAGAGACATGACGCTCCGTCACCGAAGGTTGCCAACTAACCTGCGCCACTCTTGCCAACTGCAAGGCGTCACAATCCTCTGACCAGCTCCATCCGACCGCAGATCTTGCCAACCAGGCTGCGTCGTCACAGGGGTTGTGTGACTTTGACTCCTAGCTGGCCACTGATCAGTCGTCACCTGGTCGCTGCGCTGTTAGAACAGCAGCTGGAGCCAGTCAGGCAGCTCCGCTCCTGCGATGCGGCCCAGGCTTGTGGCGATTCCGCCGATGAAGCCGAGGATCACGACCGCGGCGGTGCGGCGGAGGCGGGAAGTCTTGCGCTGGGGAGCTTCGGGAGTCTTCTGGGTCATGCTGTGAGCTTGGGGTGTGCGGAGGGTGGTGCGCAGCGCGCAACAGTTGCCAATGGTGCGCAACGCGTTGCCAATTCGTGCGCAACACTCCGACAGGTCCAAGTGGTGGCCGACACTGGGGCAGTGACGACCAGTAGACGCCGAAGTGGGGCCAGCGCCCTCGGCCCGCTCCATCCGGATGCGGGCCCGGAGCGCCGGGAACTCGCCCTTGCCCTGCGCGAGCTGTTCCAGAGGCTCGAGATGCCCCTGCGGACGTACGCGGACAAAGAAGCGCGCGCCGCCAGCTCGGTAAGCCGCACGCTCAGTGGTAAGCGGCCCGCGCAGGAGGACTTCGTGAAGAACCTCCTTCACGACGCGGACCAGCCTCCTCGGTCGCCGCTGTCCGAGGAGGAGACCGCCCGAGTGTGGGCGCTGTTCCGCAAGGACGAAGAGAGCCGCATGGATCCGTCGAGCCGCATCCGGCTCCTCGAGCGCAACAGGCGCGAACTGGAGGAGCGCCTGCGCGAGCTGGAGGACAGCCGGGCCGCCGCGGACACGGGCGGCAGCGCGACCGAGCTGGACTCCCTGCGCCACCGGCTGCACCAGCGCGAGCAGGAGCTGGCCCGGGTCGAGCAAGAGCGCGATCAGCTGGCGCGACGCATCGGGAAGCTCCTCGCCGAGGCCGGGCTTCGGGACGGCCACAGGCCCGTGGTGATCCAGTCGCCGTTTGCCCCGTGGTACAACCCTGAGACGCGGTCCGACCGGGGACGGTACTGGCCCGCGTACGCCGACCTCCTGGCCCGGCGGGGGTGGCAGTCCTCCAGGGTGGCCACCCTGGAGGAGGCGACGGACCAAGTGGTGGAGAAGCTGGCCAACCCGAGCGCGGCGGAGGCCTACCAGGCCAAGGGTTTGGTGATCACGCCCGTGCAGTCCGGCGCGAGCGCCCACATCACCGGCACCGTGGCCAAGGCGGTCGACGCGGGCTACCGACTCGTCATCGTGTTGACGGGACCGAGCAACGCCATGCGGTACCAGCTGCAGCGGACCCTTGACCGCGATCTGGTGGGGCGGGAGAACATCCTGCGCGGCGCGGGCGAGTCCGAGGACTCCGAGTACGTGGACGATCCCGACTGGTTCAAGGCGGACGGGTTCCTGCGGCACGGCCGACGCCCATCCTCAGAGGGCGGGTTCGACATCGTCCGTCTGACGACGCGTGACAACGACTACGCCGGCCTGCGCCAATGCCTCGGCGCGCTCGAGTTCGAGAAGCGGATGCCGCAGATGCCGCTGAACGCTCCCGAGAACCTGCACGCCACGTCCGTACGGCTCATGGTCGTGAAGAAGAACAAGACCATCCTGTCCAAGCTGGTCAAGGACCTGCAGAGCATCCGCCCACCACTGGCGGAGATTCCCACGCTGATCATCGACGACGGCACGGAGTGGGATCCGGCCGCCGTGAACACCCACAGGAAGGCGACCGGAACAGGGAAGGCGGGCCTCACGTCCGTCCAGGCCGTCATGGCGGAACTGCTGGGCCTCTTGCCCAGGGCACAGTACGTCGCCTACGCCACGTCACCCTTCGTCGGCACCCTCATGGACCCGGCAGCCTCAGAGGACCTGTTCCCGAGGGACTTCATCATCTCCCTGCCGCGCCCTGCCGGCTACGTGGGTGTGGAGGACTTCCACGACATCGACTCGGATGTCCCCGACGAGCGGCGGACCTTCGCCAACTCCCCGGAGAAGGCGCACGTCCGCAACCTCATGCTCCGTGACAAGGACGATGACCAGGGCGAACGACAGGCGATGGACATGTTCGTGCTGACCGGCGCGGTGAAGCTGTACCGGGCCGCGCGGGGCGGGGGCAAAGCACCAACTGACTATCGCCACCACACCATGATCGTTCACTCTTCGGATCGCATCATTCGGAAGCGGGAACAGGCGGCGCGCTTGCGCCGCCTCTGGTACGAGGGTTCCTACGACCGTGCCGACGGTCTGGGACGGCTCCGCGAGCTGTACGAAAGGGACGTCGAGCCCGTTTCCTGCGAACGGGCCGACGGGCTGCCCGTTCCCGAGTCCTTCGACGAGCTCGCACCGTACGTCGTTGCCGCGTGGTCGCGGATCGACTCCGACGGCAATGCCGTCGTGATCGAGAGCGGATCCACACACGGCGAACACGACGGGTACGAATTGGACTTCGCGCGGCGGCACATCTGGAAGATCATCGTCTGCGGCTCACGACTCTCCCACGGCGGCACCGCCGAGGGTCTGACCGTCACCTACCAAGGGCCCCGCACCGATAGCGTGGTGGCTCTGGCTGGCATGGGACGCTGGGCCGGCTTCCGTATCGGTTACCGGGACCTGATGCGGCTCTACTTCGCACGGGTTCCGGACGATGCTGGTGGGAGCCTTTTCGACGCCTTCGCGGCGATCTTCCGCGACCAGCTCTCGTTCCAGGAGGATCTGGCGCGCTACGCCGTCGAAGTCGATGGCAGGCCACAGCTCACGCCCGCTCAAGTACCCGCGCTGCTCGCGCAGCACCTGGGTGCGATGGCCCCGGAGCAGCGACGGAACGCCCTCTTCAACGCCAAACTGGTCGAGATCCGCTCGCCCGGCCGGTGGATCGAGCCGCTCGCCCACCCCGTGGATGCGGCGGCGAAAGCCCGCAACGTCCGGCAGTGGCGGCCACTGCTGGACGTTCTGACGGAGCCCCGCGTGCTCAGCGGCCGATCCACCTCCCTCCGCGCCCGCACCGGCCTGGTCCCGCACGCCCACCTGATGCAGGTCCTCTCCGAGCTGGAGGGCACCGGGCCGCGGCTGCGCCCGCACCTCCCCTACCTGGAGAAGCTGGGACGGGAGCCCGGGGGCCAGTGGCTGCTGGTCGTGCCGCAACTCGCTGGTGACGGACCCACGGCATCGGTTCTCGGTTTTGAATCGCTGCCCCTCTTCCGCCGAGCGCGTCGGGCCAGCAGGGGGGAGGGCTTCGGCAGGATCACGTACCCATCGCACGAGTCCGCGGTCGAGGCCGCGGTGGGCCGGGCCGACGGGGCGCTTTTGCTCTTGGGGGCGGTGCTCCTGTACCCCATTCACGAAGGGGAGGACGGCTTCGTCAAGGAGGGTGAGGCGGACCCGTCGCAGATCGTCATGGGGGTCGGCATCTACACCCTGAAGAAGGAGGAGGGCCCGTTGCTTCGCTTCCGGTCCGTACGCAGCCCTTGATGCGACCGGCATTAACTGATCGTTTCAGAATGACGTCCTTGGCCAGACAGTTGTGTACTGCGAAGATGCGACTTCGACTGGGTGGTTGAGAACGGGGGCGAGTCGTGACGCAGTGGCAGCTCTTGCAGGGGAACGTCTTGCTCGGTGAGCTCAGCGAGTACGGCTGTGACCAGCCGTTCATCCTGGCGCGCTTCACTCCGGGGCCAGGCTGGGAGAGGGTGAGGGCCTCGTTCGAAGCATGGGCGGCCCTCCGAGGCCCGGACCCAGATGGCTCTCGCACCGTCGCGGTGGTGAAGCCATTGCGGGACTTGGAGCTCACGCTGGCCCCGGTCGGCGGCGAGCAATCTTTGCTGCAGGTCTTCAGGAACTGCACGCTGCGCATCGACGGGTCTGAGGCACGCCTCCGCTACTGACCCGGCGAGCGACAATTCTGCTGGAGTCTTCGCAGGCAGATCACGCTGCAGGCCAATTCGAGGAGGCCCTGATGAAGGTCCGCGCGTCGCTCGTAGCGGATGCGGAGCCGTTTGAACTGGTGCAGCCAGGCGAAGGCGCACTCGACCACCCAACGCACCTTGCCCAACCCAGAACCGTGGGCGACGCCGCGTCGCGCAATCATCGGCTTGATGCCGCGCTTCCACAGCAGGCGGCGGTACTTGTCGTAGTCGTAACCCCGGTCTGCGTACAGGCGTTGGGGCTTGCGACGCGGGCGTCCCCGCAGGCCCCGGATCGGTGGGACTGCGTCCAGTAGCGGCAGCAACTGGGTGACGTCGTGACGGTTTCCGCCGGTGAGAGTGACGGCCAGCGGCGTGCCGTGGCGGTCGACGATCACATGGTGCTTGGAGCCAGGGCGAGCGCGGTCGACAGGCGAGGGGCCGACGTGATCCCCCCCTTGAGGGCCCGGACATGTGAGCCGTCGATGGCGCAGTCGTCCAGGTCAAGCAGGTCCGCTCGCCGCAGCTCGGCCAGCAGGACGGCGTGCAGGCGGGGCCACACGCCGGCCTCGGTCCAGTCCCGCAGCCGACGCCACGCCGTTACTCCGGAGCAGCCCACAGTCTCGGCCGGAACATCCCGCCAGGCGACACCGGTCCGCAGCACGTAGATCACACCCGCGAGCGCCACCCGGTCCGGCACGCGGAGACGTCCGGGGTATCGATGACGACGCTCGGGGACGGGCGGCAGCAGCGGAGCCAGGCGCTCCCAGAGGTCATCTGGAACAAGATCAGCACGCACCCGCACAGACTGCCGATCAAGATCACCAGGCGCAAGACCTTGGGCTCAACTCATTTTGAAACGATCAGTAAAGCCGGGGATGTCCCCTCAGTCCCTGACGCTGCAGTTCTTCCTGGTCGGCGGGGGCGCCGAGTCCAGATTCCCGCCACGCCTGCTTGCCCATCAGCTCGGAGAGCCGTCGTTCCAGGCGCCGGGTCTGGGTGACAAGCCGGGTGTTGCGGGCGTGCGCGTTGGCCAGGTCGGCCTGGAGGGAGGCCAGGCTGACCGGCGGCCCGGCCGCGGGGTCCGATGCGAAGGGCTGGAGTTCTGCAGCGTGGATGAGGGCGAGCAGGTCGCGATGGCGGTAGAGGAAGGTGCGGTCGACGCCGGCCTGCCGGGCGATGTCGCTCACGCTGATCGCCGTGCCGGTACGGGTCGCATGCTGGATGGCGCTCTTTACGCGCTGACGGCGGCGTTCGCCGTCAGCGCGGCGGCCGTCGGCCATGGCGGTGCTCATGCGGACCTCGTGGTGAGGACGTCGGGCAGGGGCTGGCCGATGCGGGGCATGCCGAGCATCACGCTCCGGCTGCGGCGTACAACGGCGACGGCCTCGCCAATCTGCGCCTGTTCCTCGGCAGTGAGGTCACCGAGATCAGATTTGACCCGCTCGATCAGCCGGCGCACCCGGCGGATCTCCTCCTCAGAGGGCATCGCCTCGCTGCGCGCCCAGTCATCGGCGGCGAACGCCGACATCAGCCGCTCCCGGCTGCGCAGCAGGTCAGCCAGGTACGCCTGGAGGTCGGGCAGGTAGGAGACGTCGGTACGGAAGTGGTCGCAGCCCACGCAGCGAAACCGGATCGGGCAGCTCTGGCCGCCGGCCGCGACGTTCGAGGGCTCCTGGCAGACGCCGTAGGGGACACTGACTTCCCCGATCGCCCGCCGTACGTGCTCGGAGTCCAGCAGCGACTAGGCCTTGCGCCACACGCGGGTGCCGTTGCGGTCGAACTGCAGGGCGACCACGCGGTCCACGGCGTCGCGACGCCGCTCCTGGCTGACTAATGGTGACGTCGGGTATTGGAACTGCCCGAATGCCCCTTGAGTCGGCCGTTCGCCGCTGGGGTCGTCACGATTGGCAGGCTCGGATCAGAGACGCAAGGACAGTGTCTGGGTCGTGCAGGGGACGGGCGCCGTCGGTGATGACTCGGCGTGTGCCAGGATCCACCGGGTTCGTCTGTGCCCAGTCGGGAGACCCGATGTTCATTTCGACCTCCAGCCCTGACGCTGTGGCAAAGCGTCGTTCGCTGATCGGTCCCCACGACTGGGTTCTGACCAGTTGGCCGAGGGCGAGCTCGACGGCCCATGCGTTGTCGAAGTACTGGGACTCGTCAGTCGTGAGAAGGACGAGGTCGATGTCGGAGTCAGGCCGTGCGGCATTGCGAGCGCACGATCCGACAAGTAGGAGACCGACGACGTCGTGGCGGCCTGCGGCCCACCGCGTGACGCGGTCGATGATCTCTTTCGTTTCGGCAGCCCGTTCCGGTGAGATCCCGGGTGGCTTACTCGCTGGCTGGTTGTCACGGTGCATCGTGTTGTCTTCCGGGTGAGTAGCGGTAGCTGACTTCCGCCGCGTAGTTGGCCCAGTCGCCGGCGGAAAGTCGCTGCCAGGCGACGGCGACATCGGTGTGGATGCCCAGGGTGCGGGCGAGGATCGCGGCGGGGATCTCGGTGGCGAGTTGGAAGAGCGCGGTGCTGCGGGCCTGGTTGGGTCGGATGCCGAGCCGGTTCAGCCGCTGTGTCAGCTGTGTGGTGCTGATCGGCCGTCCGGGCTGTCCGCCGGGGAAGAGCCATCGAGACGGTGTCAGGGCACCGATGGTCGCGTGGCCCTTGCGGTTCGCCGTGACGGTGCGGGCGAGGTGGGCGACGGGCTCGGGCAACTGGACGGGGGCGTCGCCGAGGTGGAGACGTACTTCGTGGACGCTGACCTCGACGTCCTTGGTGGTCAACCGGTGGATCGCCGACGGCCCTTGGGCGTAAAGGAGGAGAAGTAGTCCTGCGAGGCGGTCTTCGGGATTGAGGTTGTCGTCGTGCAGGAGTCGGCGTGCGACGTTCCAGCGGTGTTCGTCGTCGAGTGGCTGGGTGGGGCCGTTCCAGCGGACAGCGGGGACGTGGACGGTGGTGAGTTTGTTAGTGCGAGCCCAGCGGACGAAGTGCCCGGCCGTGTGGCGGTAGGTCGCTGAGTCGTCGGTGAGCCACTGGTCGAGGTCGGCCTGTCGGCAGGTATCCAGGGCGAGGCCGTGAGCCTGAAGCCAGCTAAGGAAGGCGACGGCCGCGTAGGTGCGTTGACGCGCGGACGCGAACTGCTGCGGGGTCAGGGGGCGGCCGTTGCTGCGTCGGCGTAGTCGACGGACCAGGTGCCATATCGCGTACTGGTGAAGGACTTTGCGCTGTTCGGGGTCTTGCTGCGATGCGAGAAGGCCGCTGAGGAAACGTTCGAGGCGGACCATGTACTCGTCCCGCTCGGGCAGAGCACCGACGCCGACGAGGACTTGGCGGAGGTGGGCGAGGGGCGCGCTGTCGGGCAGCTCGTCGAGGGCCTCGTGACTCAGGGCTCGTCTGCCGGCCGCGAGGTCGGCCAGGACCGGAGACACGGACGGCTTGTTCAGCCACCGCTTGGCGGTGAGTGGGTGCTCGGTGGTGGCAATGTTGTTCCGCAGGGCTTCGAGACCGGGATGGAGGGCATCAGACGGAGGGCCCAGAAGCTCGTTGAGGCGCCGATTGATGAGACAACGAGCGCACTGACCGGGGTGCGGGTAATCGGGCTCGCTGCAGGTGGGGCAGGTGTGCCAAACCTCAGGCGCGGTGCAGCCCAGGCAAAGGGGCTGGTCGAGAGTGCCGGAGACGACCGACGCGACGCCGCCGCAGGCTGAGCACGGCGCGGAATGGCGCTGGCAGTCCAGGCACCATGGCTGGCCCGTAGTCCGGGAGGTGCCGCAGGGTTTCTCCGCGTCGCAGATACTGCAAGTCGCGGTGGGTAAGGAGGGGCAGCTTTGGCAGAGCGGGCCGTCCGGTGTGCGGGTGTTCACGACCCTTCGTCGGCCGCAGTTGATACAGGTCTCCAGGTTCGCCGGGTCGCTGACCAGGCAGTTCGGACACACTGGCCGGCCTTGGTCGTCGCGGGTGGCGGGCTCTCGGCGGGCTCCGCATCCCGAGCACTCCTCGATGCGGGAGTGGGAGATGCACATGCGGCAGACCCGCTTTCCGTCCAGAGGCTTGTCGATGCGTACGACTCTGTGGCAGCCGGGGCAGGACGGCCGGACGATCCCGGCGATGCCGGCCTCGTGCAGCAGGTTGATCAGCTTGAGGATCGCGCGGTGGGGTGCGAGGTGACCGTCGCCGGTCAGCAGCGCTGGGTGGGATTCCAGGGCCCAGGCAAGTTTCCGCTGGTAGGAGGGACGAGGTGCCGATCGACGGACCGCGTCGGAGACCGTCTCCCGTTCGGCATGCGGATCCAGTTCAGCGATCAGGGCGTCGATCACTGCGATGGGGTCGCGTCCGTCGTCGTCCGGGCACTTACCGCATCGTGGCCGCCCGGTCCGGTCGCGTGAAGCGACCCGGCGGGTGCTTCCGCAGGCAGCACATGGCTCGGGCTGTGGCCGCCCGCAGTTCCAGCAGTACCAGTCCTGGCCGCGGCGCTGAAGCGTTCGTATCCGCCTGCCGCATTCGGCGCAACACGGCGGCGAGACCGTCTGGGCCCCGGCCCCACGTAGGGCGATGAGCAGGTCGCCGACGGCCCTGGGCGCCGGCGAGCGACCGTCATTCAGCACGCGAGGATGCTCAGTGAGATGTGCCGCGAGCAGGCGTGACTTCGAGCGTCCGCCCGCGACGCTGGCGACCACGGCACGGATCCGGTCCGGCTCCAGCTGATGTTCGATGGCCGCGACCAGGTCCGTAATGAGCCCGATCGGGTCGGAGACGGCCCGCTCCGGTTGCCCGGGTGCGGTCACGGCCGCTCGAAACCGCGGATGCGGGCTCGCTTGGGTCGCAGGTCACCGATGCCTGCCTCGGCACCGACAGCCTTCTTTGTTCGGGTAGCGGTTCCGGCACCCGCCGCGGCGGTCGGCTCGATGAGGTCGTCCATGGTGCAGTTGAGGATGTCGAGCAGGGCCATGAGGATCTTCAGGCTGAGCCGCTCGGGGCGCTCGACGACGAGCCGGTAGACCTGGCTGGACGACAGGGTGATGCCCCGTTTGTCCAGTAGCGGGATGAGGTCGGTGGTGGAGAAGAGCCCTCGGTCGGCCATGACCTTGCGCAAGTGCCAGTGGTAGTCGAGCTTCGCGGCCATCAGCGGTCCTTGTTTGCGGGGAACGGGGCGAGCGCGGGCGCAAGTGCCCTGTGGAGCATGGTGTTCATGAAGTCGTCGCTGACGTGGGTGTAGACAGCGGTGGAGCTGTCATTCTCGTGACCGACTTGCTGCTGGAGAAACCGGCGGTCAACCCCGTCCTCCGTGAGGTGGGTGACGTAGGAGTGGCGAGCGGAGTGGACGGTCAGCGCCTTCGGGAGCTTCAGCGCGTCGCGGTAGGCGACGAACCGGGCGTTGATCTCGGCCGGCTTGACCCGGCCGCCCCGCTCGGTCACCCACAAGGCGGGGTGATCCTCGCAGCCGAACCGCGGCCGTACGTTCTCCACGTAATCGGCGACCGCGTCCACCGCCCAGTCCATCACCGACAGCACGTTCCGACGGCGCGGCGGCTGCCCCTTCTTCGCTTTGCCGTAGCGGACGTTGAGGGTGCCGTACCGGCCGAACTGCGGCGCCTTCGCGTTCCGCCCGAAGTCGACCACATCCAGCTTCGATGTCTCCGTCCGGCGCAGACCCCACCCATAGATGACCTTGAAGAGGGTGGCATCGCGGTAGGCAGCGAGGGCTCCCTTGCGCTTGGCCCGTACCGCCCGGTCGACCTGGTCGTCGGCGTAGTCGAGGAAGCGTTGGATCTCCTCGCGGGTGAACGGCCTCGCCTCGGGACGCCCCTCGTAGTCGTTGAGGTGGGCGATGGTGGTGAGGTCGGCCCAGGGCGCGGTGCCGGTGTTACCACCGGCCCGTCTCCCTGGGCCGCCTTCCCGCACCCGACGTGCATGTCTCCATGCATCGGGCGCTCCACATGTCTTGCCCACTGGTCAGTCCTCGGTGACGAGGGCTGCCGGTCTCAGGGGCCACGGGGTGGGAATCGTGTTGCCGCGATAGCGGTAACGGACCACCGAGACGCTGGATGCGCCGGTGAACACCACCCCGTTGTGGGCGAATCGCCAGCCGCGATCACAGAAGCGACGGCGCAGCTCGTTCATTCCCAGTCCACGGCGCCCTTGCCTGTATTTATGGCGGATCCATCGCATGATCCGTCCCCAGGCCAGGGAGTCGATCGCGTTGAACGCGCTCTTCGACGCCGCATGCCGGAAATAGTTCGCCCACCCGCGCAGCTGCCGGTTGAGGCTGACGAGCAGCTCATCCAGCTCCATGTGACGGGTCGACCTGTACGTCTTCGCCTTCACCTTGTCCTTGACCGATTGCACGGCCTTCCTGGACGGCATGGTGTAGACGAAGTGCTTCTGTGTTCCCCGCTTCCGCTTCCTGCGGATGTGAAAGCCGAGAAAATCGAAGCCCTCGTCGATATGGACCACACGGGTCTTCTCCGGCGACAGTCGCAGCCCCATCGGGGCCAGCACGGCTGCCACTTCCTCCCGCAGGGCCTCGGCATGGCGGCGTTCACCAGCCACCATGAGCACGAAGTCGTCCGCGAAACGGACGAGCTTCCACAGCCCTTGGCCGTTGCGTCTGCGTTTGGTGCGCTGCCACTGGCTTCCCATTTCCTCCTGCCACTGCTGGTCGAAATGCTCGTCCAGCACCGTCAGGGCGATGTTCGCCAGCAACGGCGAGAGAATCGCGCCTTGAGGGGTTCCCGTCAGCGTCTCTTCCCGATCGCCCGAGGCCGTCATGACCCCAGACTTCAGGAACGCCTTGACCAAAGCGCCCACCCGCTTGTCGTTGATCCTCACGCGGAGCCGGTCCATCAAAGCCGTATGCGAAATTTGATCGAAACAGGCTTCGATGTCGGCCTCCAGCGCCCATTGGTAGTTCCTCGGTTTGGACGCCCAGTAATGGATCTCGGCAATAGCGTCGTGCGCGCGCCGGTTGGGGCGAAACCCATACGAGCACGGCTTGAAGTCCGACTCAAAGATGGGTTCGAGCACTGCTTTGAGGGTCGCCTGGACCACGCGATGCGCAACGGTGGGGATGCCCAACTTTCTGAGCTTCCCGCTGTTCCCCTTCGGGATCATCACCTGTCGCACTTCCACCGGCCGGAAATGGCCGGACTTCAGTGCATCGCGAATATGGCCCAGGAACTCCTCCACCCCGACCCAGGTCTCAATTCGGGCCACAGTGGCCCGGTCAATCCCTGGGGTCCGCGCTCCGGCGTTGGAGGCGACGCGCTCCCACGCGTGGACCAGAAACGCCGGGTCGTAGACGAGGTTGTACAGGTCACTGAAACGGCGGGAGGCATCAGCCCCCGCCCAGTGATGCAGCTTGGTCTGCATCCTCCGTACCGCAAGTGCTGCCGAATCGGGATCCGGCCACACCACGGCGCCGGTATTCACCGACGCTTCTTCGGACATTGCTTTCCCTCCCTGCTTGACATGCTGCCGCCCTTCCCCAAGCGGCCGGCTCTCCCGGCCTCGGAGTACTACGGCGGCTCCGCCCCGCCCGCGCCTTCAGTAGGCATCGCGCTTATCCCCACACCCGTCCCTCTGGCTGAGAGGGGGCCGGGGAACGTACGCGGACGGTTCCCACGTTCACTGCTGTCCGGTCGACGAGTTAGGCACCCGGCTCTGCCCCTGCGGCATCGCCGCGACTACGCCGTAGTCCTTCACCGCGGCCTCCTGCCCCAGACTGAAAAGACCCAGGCAAAGAGTTCCCCGCTCGTAGAGAGCGGGTGCGCACCGCCACCCAGCCCATATCCGCCGGATTTGAGCTGGTTCCACGTCAAGAGGCGTAACAACACCGGTTCCTCGCGTATACCTTCTCGTCTCGCTCACCGCGCCCGGCCCATCCGGCAGTGCCGGGCCGACGCGACTTTGTCGAGGCTGCTCCCACCCTCACCGGCGATCCCCGGTTCAGGCTGCCTCCAGCTTCAGCCCGCCGCTACGACGGCGAACCGATGGGGTATTCCACCTCCATCCGGACAAACAGCGCCTCGTGGCGCACTTCCACTCGTGGCAGATGGCCACGGGGTGAGTGCCGAAGGTGTCCTCGCAGGCCACCGACCAGCCGTAGCGGCCGTCGATCAAGAACTCGCTGAACAGGCGCAGGCTGCCCTGATAGCTGCGGATCGTGGACGGCGCGAGGTGCTTCTCGCTGGTCAGCCACAGTGACCACTCGTCCACGTGGCCGGGCGTCCAGGCCCACGGGTATTCGTTGGTGTGCTCCAGAAACCGCCGTACGAGCCGTTCCCGGGCGGTGACCGTGTCCTCACGGAGCCCGCGAGCGGCTTGTTGGGCACGCCAGCCCCGCACCATGGCTTCTACCATCGCGTCCTGCGGACGCAGCTGGGCCACCCCGGAGACCAGTTCCAGGTGAGCTGCCCCCGCCAGGTCGGCGCGTCGCTGTAGACCCACTTTCACCCTCCCCTTCAGAGGGCAAATCCTGCATCAGATGGGATCTGATCACCAAACTCCCAGCTCAAGCCGCCAAGTTGCAGGGGAGTAGAGTCCTCGTCGGACCCTGCCCTGACCTCGTGACCTGCAATTTCTCGCCCGTCTGATGCAATTCCTGAGGGTTCCGGTAGTAATTCTGGGTGGTCTTGAGATCGGAGTGGTCCATCAGCTCCTTGAGGACATCCGGGGCCACGCCGGCATCCGCGTGCCGCTGGGCGTAGCTGTGCCGGTAGGCGTAGGGGAAGATCCGGCTCTTGTCGAAGGGCAGCATCCGGGTGACCGCCTGACCGTTCTCCTCCACGGTGGTGGCAACCAGGAAGTCGGGCAGCGCGTCGACCCAGGTGCGGTGGCCTTCGCCGATCGAGTGGATCGCCTTCGTGCCGTGCGGGTTGGCGCGCATGCTGGGCAGCAGCTTCAGCTCCCCGGCGGGAGTGTCGGGGAACGTCTCACGTACCCGCTGCTGTTGGGTGGTGATGACGCCCGCGGTGGCCTTGCCGATCGGCAGCCGTCGGCCCATCCGGTAGGACTTGTGGTTGTCGTAGACCAAGACCAAGGAGCCGTCGGGATCCTGCCCCAGGCAGTCGAGGGGCAGGTCACGGATCTCCTCGGGGCGCCGGCCGGTGTCCATCAGCAGTTCGGTGCCCACGCGGACTTCGCGGCTGATGAGCTGCTCCAGCTCATCGAGGTGGTCGCACAGCTGACGCATCACCGCGTCGGGCAGGTCCTTGCCGACCTCGGTGTCCTCGGGCTCGTCCGGGGTTACGTCCGAGAACTTCTCGTCGCAGCGGGCGTCCTGCCCAAACGGCCAGAACACTTCGCCCGAATACAGCTCTGGCTCAACCTGGATCCACCGGCTTGATGTCTGTGGACAGTTTCGCGGGGAACGAAGAAGTGCCTTGTGACCTGCGATGATGGGGTTTCTCTAGGACCACATCAGGCACGATCAGCAAGGCACTTCCGAGATGCAATCTTCCCATTCCGCAGCGGCGGTCTCATCCGCGTTCGACGACCCGAACCTGATCGCGTACGGCGGACTGGAACCGGTGGTGCGGTTGGCCGAGCGGTGCGGTCTGCCCGCACTGGTCGGGAAGTACATTCGTCTGCCGGCCTCGCAGGACGGCACCGGTGCCTTCCCCGCGGCGAAAGTGATGTCGCTGGTGGGCGGCATGGTCGCGGGCGCCGACAGCATCGATGACATGCACCGGCTACGACACGGCGCGATGGGCCGCCTGTTCTCCGGTGTACGGGCCCCGTCCACGCTGGGGTCGTTTCTGCGTTCCTTCACGCACGGGCATGTGAAGCAACTGCACGCTGTGGCCCGCCGGTTCCTTCCCGAACTGGCCCGTCACGCCCCGCTGCTGCCCGGCGCGGACCAGGTCGCCTACGTGGACATCGATGACACCATCCGCCGCACCTACGGCTACGCCAAGCAGGGCGCCGGTTACGGATACCGCAAGGTCAAGGGCCTGAACGCGCTGCTCGGCATCGTCTCCACACCCCTGGCCGCCCCAGTGATCGCCGCCACCAGGCTGCGCAAGGGACCCTCGAACTCCGCGCGCGGGGCGGCAGCGTTCGTCGCCGAGACCATCCGCACTGCTCGCGCCTGCGGCGCGAGTGGCCTGCTGGTGATGCGGGCGGACTCCGCGTTCTACGGCGCCGATGTCGTCAACTCCTGCCGGGCGCTGGGCGCGCGGTTCTCCATCACCGTGCGGATGAACGCTTCCGTCAAGGCCGCCATCGCCCGCATCGACGAGGACGCCTGGACGCCGATCAAGTACCCCAAGGCGGTCTGGGACGAGGAGGGCCAGTGCTGGATCTCCGACGCCGAGATAGCCGAGACCGGCTACACCGCCTTCACGTCCAAGCCGAAGAAGAAGCAGGTCACCGCCCGTCTGATCGTGCGCCGCGTCAAACGCCTGAGCGCTGAAGCCGTCCCCGCCGGACAGGGCACGCTGTTCGACACCTGGCGCTACCACGCCGCGTTCACCGACTCCCCGCTCTCCTTGAACGATGCCGAGCGTGATCACCGACGGCACGCTCTCGTCGAGCAGGTGATCGCGGATATCAAGAACAGTGCCTTCTCCCACGCGCCCTCCGGGCATTTCCAGGCCAATGCCGCCTGGCTCGCCCTGGCAGCCCTGGCACACAACCTGACCCGCGCCGCCGGCGCACTGGCCGGCACGTTCCATGCCAGAGCGACCACCGCCACCATCCGTGACCACCTGATCAACGTGCCCGCCCGCCTGGCCCGCTCGGCCCGCCACCTCACCCTGCACCTGCCCGAACGCTGGCCCTGGAGCACGGACTTCACTCAGCTCTTCAGCACCGTCCACGCGCCACCAGCCCTCTGACACTCCCTGACCGACCTGCCCGAAAGGGCCCGAGACCTGCGGAAAAGTGGAAAGGCTGGGCAGACCAGCAGCCACCCCACGCCCGAATCCGCAACTCAACCCCGACACGCCCTGCACGACCCCGAACCGATCACACCACAATCAAGCCGGTGGATCCGGGCTCAAGAACACACTCGCGGGCCTGCCCTCACACCACGCCCACATCGTTCGCCCATTCGCTGAATGGGGCGTCCTGCGCGCCGCCCGACGCCGGGCGGACAAAGGCCGCTACACCCACGGCTCAGCCTCTTCCGACCGACGAAGCATCCGGGCCGCGGTCAGGTTCATGGCCTGGCTCGACGCCAACGCGATCACACTTTCCGACCTCAGTCAGGAAGACCTCGACCTCTGGCTGACGACGAACCCCACCCGGCGCCGGGACCTCAAGCCATTCGTTCGCTGGGTCGTCAAACGCCATCTGACCAGCAAGGTCACCATCCCGACGATGCAGGCCGGGCTGCCCTCGCGATTCATGGGCAGCGACGAACTTGACCGACAACTTCGTCGTTGCCTCAACGACGACAGCCTTCCTCTGGAAGCCCGCATCATCGGCTCCCTGACCAGCCTCTATGCCCTACCCACTACACGAATCGTCGAGCTCACGACCGACCGCTTCCACCGGGACGGCGACGACGCCTACCTCACGATCAAGCAGCACCCTGTGCTCCTCCCACCTAGGCTCGCCGTCCTCATCGAACGGCAGATCGCGAGTCCCGACTGCCGCACCTCCGTCCTCCAGCGCTCACACAGTGGGACACTGGGCTTCCTCTTCCCGGGCCGGCCACCAAGCCGCCCCCGAAGCGCCGGCACCGTGAACAACTACATGAAGCAGCACGACTTGCCGGGCATCAGCGCCCGCAACACGGCCATGATGGAAGCGATCACCGACCTCCCTCCGATCGTGGTCAGCGACCTCTTCGGTCTCCACCCACACACCGCCTATGCGTGGGCTCAGTACGCGCAGAACAGCTGGGCGGAATACCTCGAGGCCCTGAGTGAATGACCGATCTACGACTCAGTGAGGTGCATCTTTCCGTCATTGGTGAACCAGGCACGGTCCCCGCCCAACACGTCCTTCATCATCCAAGCGAGCCGCTCCCGGCCGCCGACGGTGAGATCAAACGGGTCGGCGAGTACCTCACCGACGGTTGCGGAGATGGAACGTACCTTCGCCGCCGGCTGGCCATCAACCATCAGGACGACCGGCGGATCGTACTGGCGCGTCACGCGATGCATCGGGGTGAGCGGCGCCGTCATAGGCGCGATCTCGTTCTCTTGGAGGAGATCCAGCACGCTCACTCGACGTCCGCTCGGCTCCTCGATCTCAAGGGCATGATTCAACACGGGTGCATTCAGGGCGTCCGAGAGCAACTCCGAGGGATCAACATGCCAATCCTTGACCACTGGGACGCGGCCCGTCGCTGAGATGCGGATCTTCATCAGCCGACCCTCGACATCCTTGTCCGTCGGAGTACGCATCTCCAGGATGATCAGGCCGTAAGTTTCGGCGATTTTTCGAGAGCCTCGTTGGAACCCAGTCACATGGACCATGACCCCAGTCGTCGGGATCGCTCCATAGCCGACCTCCTCCACCACGCCCTTGAACGCAAGTGCGTCGTTCTGCTCCAGCGAGCGATTCTTGCGTCGGCACTCAAAGACAACCCGATGACTATGTCCGGACTCGACAGTGAACTCCCACAGGACATCGATCTGGTGCGCTGAGGCACGTCCCGGCAGAACAACGTTGTGCTCAAGCCGAGTCGTGGTCACCGGCGCCCGCTCGGCGATCCGCTCAACAAGAGCCTTTGTCAGCTGCTCGTACTCGGTCGAGTTCATCGAGCTGGTGCTGTCCACCATCAGCGCTACCTCGCAAGTGTTGGGCTTCGTTGAGAGCAGCAACCTACAACCGGCTGCCGTCAACGAAGAGGGGAATAGCGCAGGGGTGGAACACTGACTCTTCCCCAGTCGGACGGCGACGTCCAGGCGGCTGAGTACCGGGTGTGGGTGCGCGCCCCCGAGCACGTCCGGCCGGTCCCCGGCACGCCGGAGCCGGGCTGGACGCTCGAGCAGGAGAAGCAGATCCAGGCGATGGTGCACGAGCGCGTAGCACGGCTTGGTCGTCGGTGTCGCGCGGGTACAGGGCGCGGCAGGTGCCTCCCGCAGTCGTGCACAACTGCTGTCGTGAGTCGGTTCTGGCACACATTCCGTAAAAGATCTCGCCGGCTCTCACCAGCAGGAGGTGCGCGCGTCATGTGAGCTGCGCGGGCCACGCGTCACCGGGGCCCGATGAGGCCCTGTTCGACATCGCTCGCTGAGTAGGCCCGGAGCGCGGTGCCGGGATTGCTCCCGGTCCGTTTCTCCGGACCTCTCGCCGAACCCGCCGTGCGTCTCTCAACGCAACGGGC
>NZ_JBVJMV010000083.1:0-17767 GCF_055584025.1 Streptomyces sp. NPDC104309
CCCGGCCGCCCCGGCGGCGGCGGCGCCCCCCGCGGCTGGCGGGGGCGGCCCCCCCGGGCCCGCCCGCGGGGCGGCGCGCGCGGCGTGTGTTGCCGCCCCCCCCCCCCCCCCGCCCCGACTCCTCAGCCGGGGGCCGGCTCGCCATGAGCCCCGCCCGCCAGCAACGCGGGAGCCTCGGGGCGGCCGTCCAGAATCCGGTTCGTCCGGGTGACCACGTGCCAGCCGGAACCCGTACGGCGCAGCCGCCAGTGGTTGGCGGTGGCCCGGCGCACCACGTACCGGCCCCCCTCGTGCACCACCATCAGCGAGTGGCACACCGCGACCGCCTCGTCGCCGTCGACCGTGATGTGCGGCGGCCCCACGACATGCGCGCAGCCCTGGCGGATCCAGCCCTGGTGGGCGGGGGACCGCACCATCTCGCGGATCCGCTCCCGGCCCGCGAGAAAGATCTCGTCGATGTCGTAGACACCGTCCGGTGCCCAGAGTGCGGCCACACCGTCCGCGTCACCACCGTCGACCAGGGGCCCGTACACGGCCATCGTCCGGGCGATGTCGCGTTCGTCCTCAAGCCGCCGCAGGCGCGCCTCGACGGCGGCCAGCCGGTTCTCGGTCATGCGCGTCCCTCCCGGATCGCCGTCGTGCCGGGGCGGCCGGCCAGGCCGGCGATCCCGGCGAGTGCTTCCAGCTGTTCGACGTAGTGGTTCGCCGACTCGGCGGCCAGCGACACGCTGACCAGAGTGGCACCGGCCTCCGAAACCTCGCGCAGCGCCTTCGACGCGCGGTCCGCGTCGCCGGACGGGTCGAGCGGGCGGCCCGTGCTCAGAACCACCTCGAAGCCCTCCGGCAGCAAGGCCGCGCCGACCATCTCGCGCAGCCGGTCCAGGGACAGCCCGAACGGCACCCAGCCGTCGCCGTGCGTCACGGCCCGGCGCAGCGAACGCGGGGTACGGCCACCGATCCACAGCGGCACCCGGTCCTGCACGGCGTGCGGCTCCACCACCAGCCCCTCGTAGTCGAAGTGCTCACCGTGGTAGACGGGTTCGCGCCGGGACAGGGAGGTCCGCAGCGCCGCGATCGCGTCGTCGGCGATCGCGCCCCGGTCCTCGAAGGCGGCACCGAGCAGCCGGAACTCCTCCTCCAGACTGCCCACGCCGAGCCCCAGGACGAGCCGTCCGCCCGATACGCGGTCCAGCGTGCCGTAGCGCTTCGCGACGGCCAGCGGATGGTGATAGCCGAGCACCAGGACCTGGGTGGCGAACCGGATCCGGCGGGTCCGGGCGGCGAGGTACCCGAAGGTGGCGAGCGGGTCCCAGTAGGTTCCGCCGCGCTGTTCGGCGATGTCCACGGGCACCGCGACATGTTCCGAACAGGTCAGATGGTGGAAGCCGAGCCGGTCCGCGGCCTCGGCGACCACCCCCAGCTCCTCGATGCCGGCGGTGCGCTCCCACGGGGAGTGCACGCCGGGGACCGCCGTGACGACGGGACTGGTGATGCCGATCCGCATGCGGACACCTCTCTCTGACAGGACGGAACGGGAGAGGCCATCCAAGTGCCCGCGCCCCGCGCCCGCAGGCTCCGTCCCGGTGGGCGGGAGGCCGCGCTTTCGGGCCGTGTCCTGTCGGTCGGCGACGGCTCGCCCGTCGGGTCCTTCGTGGCCCGTCCGGTCACCGGGAGTGCGCACGCCCGGCCGGGACCGGGGTGATTACGGTGCGGAGCGGAGCCGTTCCCCCGGACGCGCAGCGCCACCCGTGCGGTGCTGTGCGCGGGACCGGGACCCTCCGTGCGAGCACCGTCGGCCGACCTGAGGAGTACCCATGCCGCGCAACGTCGTCGTCACCGGATCCGGTTCCGGAATCGGCGCCGCCCTCACCGCCCTGCTCCGCTCCCGGGGGGACCGGGTGATCGGGGTGGACCTGCGAGGAGGCGAGGTCGATGCCGACCTGTCCACCCCGGACGGCCGTGCCGCCGCCGCGGCGGCGGTCGGCGAGAGGGCGGGCGGGGTGGTGCACGCGGTCGTCACCTGCGCCGGCACCTCCGTGCCCGGAACGGCGATGGTGACGGTCAACTACTTCGGCACCACCGAGTTCGTGACGGCGCTGCGACCGGCGCTCGCCGCTGCGGAGCGGCCCCGGGTCGTGGTCATCGGCTCCATCTCCGGCACCCGGCCCACCGACCGGGACGTCGTCGCGGCCTGTCTGGCCGGCGACGAGACCGAGGCCCTGGAGCACGCGGAACGGGCCGTAGCCGACGGCCGCGCACAGCAGTTGTACCCCTCGTCCAAGTCGGCGCTCGCCCAGTGGGCACGGCGGACCGCGGTCGCCGAGGGCTGGGCCGACGCCGGGATCCCCGTGAACGTGGTGGCGCCCGGCATCGTGCTCACGCCGATGAGCGCGGGGCTCTTCGACGACCCGGAGACGAAGAAGGTGATGGACGAGGCGGTTCCGATGCCGCTGGGCGGCTATCTGCAGCCCGAGGACGTCGCGCGGGCCGTCCTGTTCCTGGCCTCCGAGGAGAACAGCCACATCACCGGGCAGGTGGTCTACGTCGACGGAGGCGCCGAGGCGACACTGCGCGGACCCGCGGACTTCTGAGACGGAGTCATGCCCGCGGTCCTCCGGGACGGGGTCACAAGAACCGGTGCCACCGGTGCTCCGGGCGCGTCACGCGCCCGGAGCACCGGTGGCATCCGCCGTGGGTACCGGCGTCAGATCCGCACCGAGGGCCGGATCACCTTGCCGGTCGCGTTGCGCGGCAGTTCGTCGGTGGTGAGCCGCCAGCGCTTGGGAACCTTGAAATAGGCCAGTTGGTCCGCCGCGTACTCCCGCAGCGCCTCCTCGGTGACCGCCGAGCCCGGCTTGAGCACCACGACGGCCGCGACCTCCTGGCCGAGGTCGGGATGCGGCACACCGAGGACCAGGCACTCCCTGACGTCCGGGTGCTCGGCCAGCACCGTCTCGATCTCGGCCGGGTAGACGTTCTCACCGCCGCGGATGATCAGGTCCGACCGGCGGCTGCTGAGATACAGCCGTCCCTCTCGCACCTGTCCCAGGTCCCCGGTACGCAGCCAGCGATCCGCGCCGATGGTGCTCTCGGTGGCCTCGGCGTCGCGCCAGTAGCCCAGCATGTTGAACATGCTGCGGACCCAGACCTCGCCCTCCTCGCCCTCGTCGAGGACCTGGCCCATGGCATCGCGGATCTCCAGCCGGACACCGGTGACGGGCCGGCCGAGCGTTCCCGGGGCCGCCGCCAGCTCCTGCGGGTTCGCCGCGGCGACGGCGGTGCAGGTCTCGGTCAGGCCGTAGCTGTCCACCAGCGAGTTCTTCGCAAACGGCAACTGCCGGCGCAGCCGCTCCTTGAACTCGGTCGACGACGGCGCGGAGGCCAGCGCGAACGCCGTGAGCGACGACGTGTCGTACTGGTCGGCCCGGCCGTGTTCGAGCAGCCGATGGGCCATCGTGGGCACCGCTCCCCAGTTGGTGACGCGTTCCCGCTCGATCATGCCCAGCACCGCGTCGACGTCGAACGCGCCCTGGTGCAGGGCGATCCGGCTGCCCGTGGCCAGCCGCGGCACGGCCAGATTGTGCAGGCTCGCGATGTGGAACAGCGGCAGGGTCAGCAGATGGACGCGCTCCTCCGGGGCCAGCGGGTTGCCGTGCTCCCGCAGCAGGGCGTCGTTCAGCCGGTGGTATTCGACGACGGCCAGCAGGTTGCGGTGGGTGTGCACGGCGCCCTTGGGACGGCCCGAGGTGCCCGAGGTGTAGAGGATGACGGCCGGGTCGTCCTCGGCGACATCGGCGGACGGCAGCGGCGCGTCCGCGCGGGCCGTCAGGAGGCGGCTGACGTCGTCATCCAGGGACAGCACCGGAACGGCGCAGCCGGCCAGTTTCGCCGACTGCCTGGCATCGGCCACCACGAGCGAGGGTTCCGCGTTCCGCAGACCGTGGGCCATCTCGCGCGCCGACCACCAGGCGTTGAACCCGACGGCCACCGCGCCGATCGACACCGTGGCCCAGAACGTCTGGATCCACTCGGCGGAGTTGGCCGCGGCGATGGCCACCCGGTCGCCCTTGGCGATGCCGTACTCCTCGCGCAGCGCGTGTGCCAGCGAGGAGACCTGGGCCGCGTGCTCGGCGAAGGTGATCCGGCGGTCCGCGGTGACGATGTAGTCGCGGTCGGCGTGCGCGACGGACGCGTGCAGCACCTCGTGCAGAGCGCGTTGCCGGTGGGCGAACACCGGCAGCCGGGCTCCCAGCACGTCGTCGTCGCAGAGTTCGAACCGGCCGCCGGGGCCGGTGAGCGCGGCGGCACGGGCGAGAGCGGAAGAGCGGTGGTCCGTTTCGCTGGGCATCGGGGGACTCCTGGTGCGTCGGGAACTCCACTGGGATCGCGATCGGGGTCAGTGTCGGTCAGTGCCGGGGCATCGCTGCCCGGCCGGTTCCGGTCACTGGGACACCGTGCCACGTCGCGGACGCGGACAGAACGGCCGTGCACCACCGGAACAGGCCGTGGCCCGCCGGGCTCCCGGTGAGTGGGATGCGTCACGTCGGCCGGATTTCGCTGACCGTACCGTCCCCCACCTGATCCGCCCCGGTCCTTCCCCGCTCCGTTCCACCGGACAACTGGAGGAAGAAATGAAGCGAGTTCCACGGGCGCGAGCCCGCCTCGCCGCCGCCCTGGCCGCCGCGGCGCTGCTCACCTCCGCGTGCGTCTCGTCCGACGACGGGGGCAGCGGCAGTCAGCAGAAGGCCGAGCGCGGCCGTTACGAGTTCGGCGGCATCGGCGACCAGCCCGCCGGTGGCAAGCCGGTCCGCGGCGGCACCCTGCACTTCGCGGACTACGCCGAGGCCCGCAGTCTCAGCCCCGCCGCCACCTACGCGACGGGTGCCTCCGGCGGCTCCGCGCTCGCGGCCGTCTACGACGTGCTGATGCGCTACGACACCGTCGCCAAGAAGTACGAGCCGTGGCTGGCCGAGTCGCTGCACAGCAGCGACGACGCCAGGACCTGGACGCTGGGACTCCGCCAGGGCGTCACGTTCTCCGACGGCACACCGCTCGACGCGAAGGCCGTGACGGCCAGCATCGAGTGGTACCAGGAGAACAAGGGCGCCGACACGGCGCTGCTCGCCCCGAACCTCGTGAAGACGGAGGCCACCGACGACTCCACCGTGGTCTTCACCCTCCGCAAGGCATGGGCCACCTTCCCCGCGATGCTCGCCCAGGCGCCCGGCATGATCGTGGCTCCCGCCGCGTACGCGGAAAAGACGTTCAAGCCCATCGGAGCCGGCGCCTTCACCCTGGGCAAGTACGCGCCCCAGGAAGAGATGATCCTCAAGGCGAACAAGAAGTACTGGAAGGGCGAGCCCTACCTGGACGCGCTGCGCTTCACCTGGCCGCAGTCGGACCGCTCCAAACTCGACGCGCTGAACGACGGCACGGTCGACGTGACGTACATGCGCAGCCCCGACGTGGTCGACGACGCCGTGAAGGAAGGCCATCCCGGAGAACTGACCCTGACCGGCCTCGGCAACATGATCACCATCAACACCCGCAAGGGCCGGCCCGGGGAGGACCTGCGGGTCCGCAAGGCGATGGCCCTGGCCCTCGACCCGGCCCTCGACACCGAGCGCGCCTACCACGGCAAGGGCCTGCCGGGTCAGGAGATCTTCCCGCCCGAGTCGCGCTGGCACTCCGGGGTGAAGCCCGTCGGCATCGACCTGGAGCAGGCGAAGAAGCTCCTCGCGGAGGCCGAGAAGGACGGCTACGACGGCACCATCACCTACATGGACGGCACCGACCCCGTCTCCCGGTCCAAAGCGGTCGTCACCAAGGCGATGCTGGAACGCGCCGGATTCAAGGTGAAGCTCGACCTGGTCTCCTCGATCGCCGACCGGGTGGCGAAGACTTATGTGGACCACGACTTCGACATCAGCCGTGGTGCGGCGAGCGTCTCGGAGAGCGACCCGTACCACCGTCTGCAGAGCGTTCTGAACTCCAAGAGCTACGGCAACCCCGGCGGCTACGCCAACCCGGAGATGGACAAGCTGCTCGTCCAGTTGCAGGGCGCGAGCGGAGAGCCCCGGACGCAGCGGATCCTCGACGCCGTCCAGACGCTCTTCAACGAGGACGTGCCAGTGGTCAACCTCGGCGCCAGCGCCGGCTTCACCGCCTGGGGCAAGAACGTGCACGGCATCGTGCCGACCGACGAGTACATGGCGCTCTTCGGCCAGGCCTGGATCAGCAGGTGACCCTCACGGCCCGGGGCGCCGGAGCGGCCCCCCGAGCTTCCGCTCACCGGGACAACGCCCCGGCCCTCCCGCGCGCGGCTTCACCGCACCGCAGTGCGCATTCCGTCGAACCGCATGTCGCCACCGGGCAGATATGGAGGAACCATGAGTCCCGCTGCGCTGCGCCGAACCGTCCTGAAGGCCCTTGAACTGGTGGGTGTGCTCCTCATCGCGAGCATCGGGGTGTTCTCCCTGGTGACCCTGTTGCCCGGCGACCCCGCGGTCGACATCCTCGGGGCGGGCCGGGCGCCCTCCGAGTACGCCGGGCTCCGCCACGAGCTCGGCCTGGACCAGTCACTGCTCACCCGCTACTTCGACTGGCTCGGCGGCGCCCTCACCGGTGACCTCGGCCGCTCCGTCGTACCACCGCAGAGCGACGTCACCGACCGCGTGCTGTCCGCGCTGCCCGTCAGCTTCGAAATCGCGGCGCTCGGCCTGCTCATCGCGCTGCTGCTCGCGGTGCCGCTGGCCATGTGGTCGGCGTACCGGGAGGGGGCGGCGGCCGACCGGATCATCGGCGCAGGCACCTTCGGTGTGCTGTCCGTACCCGGCTTCCTGGCCGGTCTGCTGCTGATCCTCGTCCTGGTCGACTCGGCCGGCTGGTTCCCGCGTGCCGAATGGGTGCGGCTCGGCGAGGGCGACCTGCTGGGCAATCTGCGCCACGCCTTCCTGCCGGCGCTGACCGTCGCCCTGGCCGAACTCGCCATGTTCACCCGGGCGTTGCGCGGCGACCTGATCGTGACCCTGCGGGAGGACTACATCCTTGCCGCCCGCGCCAAGGGCATGAGCCCGCTGCGCATCCTGTTCACCGACGCCCTGCGCCCCTCCTCGTTCTCCCTGGTCACCCTGCTCGGCCTGAGCCTCGGCCGGCTGATCGGCAGCACCGTCGTCGTGGAGTACCTCTTCGCGCTGCCCGGCATGGGGACGCTCATCGTCAACGCCGCGAGCCAGGGCGACTATCCGATGGTCCAGGGCGCCGTGCTCACCATCGCCGTGATCTACGTGGTGATCAACGCCGGCATCGACCTCTCCTACGGCTGTCTCGACCCGAGGACGCGACGTGTCCATGTCTGACATCGCTCCGCGCACGCGGACCTCCTTCCCGCTGTCCCTGCTCGCCGCCGTCACCCTCACCGTCGTCGGCCTCGTCCTGCTGGTGCTCGGCGCGACGACGCCCCAACTCGTCCCGCCCGCCAAGGCGGCCATCGCCCTGCTCGGCCTCGGCATGTCGCTCGGCGGGGCCGCCCGGCTCGGCAGACGATGGGCGGGCCCCGGCTTCGACGTGGTCTTCTGGTTCGGTGCCGGCTGGCTTCTGCTGCTCGGCCTCGCGATCCTGTTCACCCCGTGGCTGCCGCTCGCCGAGGACCGCGACGTCGCGAGCACCGTCCTCGAACCGGTCTTCGCCACCCCGACGTTCACCGGCGCCCATCCGCTGGGCACCAACGGCTTCGGCCTCGACCTGCTGGCCAGGTCCCTGTACGGCGCACGCTCCTCGCTGCTCATCTCCCTGTCCGCGGTCGCCATCGGCACCGTGACCGGCGGCGCCATCGGCATGGTCGCGGGCTACTTCCAGAAGACCGTCGACCGGGCGGTGGGCATCGCGACCAACTCACTGCTCGCCGTGCCCCCGCTCATCCTGCTCATCGCACTCGCGACCGTGCTCCAGCCGCATCTGCGCAACGTCGCGTTCGCCCTGGCGCTGCTCACGGTCCCCGGCATGGTGCGACTCTCTCGCGCCACCACCATGGCCTACGCCAACCGGGAGTTCGTCGTCGCGGCCCGCGCCATGGGTGCCACACGCTCCCGCATCCTCCTGCGCGAACTGCTGCCCAACGTCCTGCTGCCCGTCCTGTCCCTGGCCGTCGTGATGATCTCGGTCCTCATCGTCGCCGAGGCCTCCCTCAGCTTCCTCGGACTCGGCATCCAGCCGCCGGAACCCACCTGGGGAAACATGATCGCCGAGGGGGAGGGCCGGGTCTTCGAGGAGCATCCGCACATCGTGCTCATGCCCGGCGCCTTCCTCTTCCTCACCGTGTTCGCCTTCAACATCGTCGGCGAGAAGGCTCGCGGGCGCTGGGACTCCCGGAGCGTGAAACTGTGACCACCACACCGTCGCCCAAGGATCCGGAGCCTCCCACCGGCACGCCACTGCTGACCGCCACCGAGGTACGCACCGCCTTCCACACGGCCCGCGGCCCGGTGCAGGCCGTCGACGGTGTCTCCCTGACGCTGCACGAGGGGGAGACCCTCGGCATCGTCGGCGAGTCCGGATCGGGCAAGTCCGTGCTCGGCCGCACCCTCATGGGCCTGATCACCGACGGCCCCGGCACCACCGTGTCCGGCTCCGTCCTGCTCGGCGGAACGGACGTCCACGCGCTGACCCCGGCGCGGCGGCGAGCGTTGTGGGGCACCGAGGTCGCCATGGTGTTCCAGGACCCGATGACCTCCCTGAACCCGGTGAAGAAGGTCGGCACGCATCTGTCCGAGAGCGTCCGGCTGCACCTCGGCCTGAGCCGCGCGAAGGCCCGGGAACGGGCCGTCGGCCTGCTCCGGCAGGTCGGCATCCCCGAACCCTCCCGGCGCGCCGGCCAGTACCCGCACGAACTCTCCGGCGGCATGCGGCAGCGGGTCGTCATCGCCATGGCCCTGGCCTGCGGCCCACGGCTCCTCATCGCCGACGAACCGACCACCGCGCTCGACGTGACGGTCCAGAAGCAGGTCCTGGACCTGCTGCAGTCGCTGTCCGGGGAACTGCGGATGGCGACCGTCCTCATCAGCCACGACCTCGCCACCGTCGCGGGCCGCACGGACCGGGTGGCGGTGATGTACGCGGGCCGGCTCGTCGAGTACGCGGACACCGCGGCCGTCTTCGACCGTCCGCGACACCCCTACAGCAGTGCCCTGATCGCCTCCATCCCGCGCCTCGACCTGCCCCCGCACACCCTGCTGCCCGCCATCGAGGGCAGCCCGCCCCATCTGCTCCACCCGCCCCCCGGATGCCGCTTCGCCCCGCGCTGCGGCGCGGCGACGGACCGCTGCGTCACCGAAGCACCCCGACTCACCGGATACGCCGGTGACCGCGACACCGGCGGCCTCGTCGCCTGTCACCACCCCCTGGGCGCCGTCGAGGAGGCCACCGTATGACGACCCCCGACGATGCCGTCGCCCCACCGAACCGGCGGCCCGCACTGACCGCGGAGAACCTCGTCGTGGAGTTCCCGTCCGGGCGCGGCCGCAAGGTGCACGCCGTCTCCGGTGTCGGGCTGGAGGTCGCGGTGGGCGAGACCCTGGGCATCCTGGGCGAGTCGGGCTGCGGCAAGTCCACCGTCGGCCGCTCCCTGATCCAGCTGCCGCCCCCGGACTCCGGCACTGTCCGCCTCGGCGAGGTGACACTCACCGGCCTCGCCCCCCGAGAACTGCGCCGGGCACGGGCCCGGATGCAGATCATCATGCAGGACCCGGTCTCCGCCCTGAACCCGCGCCGCAGGGTCGAGGACCTGGTGTGGGAAGGCCCTTCGATCTGGGGGACCGGCGGCGACGCCCGGGACAAGGACGCCAGGATCGACGCGGCGCTGCGCGACGTCGGCCTCGACCCCGCGACCGTACGGGACCGCAGACCGCACGAACTCTCCGGCGGCCAGTGCCAGCGGGTGTGCATCGCCCGTGCGCTGCTGCTCGATCCCGAAGTGCTGATCTGCGACGAACCCGTGTCCAGCCTGGACGTGTCCGTGCAGGCCCAGATCCTCAACCTCCTGGAGGCGACGGCCCGGCGGCGCGCACTGAGCATGGTCTTCATCGCCCACGACGTGTCCGTGGTGAAGAACATCAGCGATCGCGTCATGGTGATGTACCTCGGCAAGGTCTGTGAGGTACTGCCCTCCGACGGGATGCAGGACGAGGCCGCGCACCCCTACACCCGGCTGCTGCTCGCCTCCCTCCCCAAGGCCTCCGGCGCCACGGACGCCACCGCCGCCGGCCCCGTACCGGCCACCGAACTCCCCTCACCCCTGGACCCGCCGTCGGGCTGCCGCTTCCGCACCCGCTGCCCGCTGGCCACCGGACTGTGCTCCGGTGAGGAGCCCCCGCTGTGGGAGATCCGGCCCGGACACCGGGTCGCCTGCCACCATGTCGAACCGAGGAGCAACCACTCATGACCACCAGCCAGACGCCCGATGTCCTGGCCCCCGCCGAGCTGGGCCCCGTCAAGCTCCGCAACCGCGTCATCAAGGCCGCCACCTACGAAGGGCTCAGCCACAAGTCCCTGGTCACCAGGGACCTCGTCGACTTCCATGTCGCCTACGCACGCGGCGGCGTCGGCATGACGACCGTCGCCTACTGCGCGGTCGCCAAGGAGGGCCGGACCGACCGCCACCAGATCCACTGGACCGACGAGGCGATGCCCGGTCTCCGCGCGCTCACCGACGCCGTGCACGCCGAAGGCGCCGCGGTCTGCGCGCAGATCGGTCACGGCGGCCCCGTCGCCAACCCCAGGGGCAACGGCGCCCCCGCCCTCTCCCCGTCGAAGCACTTCCACGCCACCACCCTCAGCTGGGCCAAGGAGGCGACCCTCGCCGACATCCGCCGCATCACCGAGGCCCACGCCGAGGCCGCACGCCGCGCAATCGAGGCGGGCTTCGACGCCGTCGAGGTGCACCTGGGCCACAACTACCTGGCCAGTTCCTTCCTCAGCCCCCGGGTCAATCACCGCACCGACGCGTACGGCGGCAGCCTCGACAACCGTGCCAGGTTCGCACGCGAGATCATGCGGGCCGTCCACGACGCGGTCGGCGACCGGATCGCTGTCATCGCCAAGATGAACATGGACGACGGCGTCCCCGGCGGGTTCTGGCTCGACGAGGCCATCCCGGTGGTGCAGTGGCTCGAACAGGACGGCACCGTCGACGCCCTGGAGATGACCGCCGGCAGCTCCCTGCTGAATCCGATGTACCTCTTCAAGGGCGACGCCCCGCTCCGGGAGTTCTCCGCGATCATGCCGCAGCCGATCAAGCTCGGGGTGAAGGCGGTCGGCAAGCGGTTCCTGCGCAGCTATCCCTACCGGGACGCCTACCTCCTGGAGGACGCACGGCAGATCCGCGCGGCGGTGAAGCTGCCGATGATCCTGCTCGGCGGTATCACCGACAAGCCGGTCATGGACCTCGCGATGCGCGAGGGCTTCGAGTTCGTGGCCATGGCACGGGCCCTGCTCCGCGAGCCGGACCTCGTCAACCGCCTGCGGGGCGACCCCGGTACGCCGTCCCTGTGCATCCACTGCAACAAGTGCATGCCCACCAATTTCACCGGCACCCGCTGCGTCCTGGTCGACCGCAGCACCACCCGCCGCGAATCGTGGGGCAAGCCCGCCGGATATGTGGCGTGAGGGGCCTCGACGCGGTCGCCACGGCCGTGGCCGTCAGGGACGGTGAGACCGACGCCCGTACCCTCACCGAGCAGGCGATCGCCCGCATCGAGCAGCTCGACCCTGCGCTCAACGCGGTGATCCACACCCGCTTCGAGGCCGCCCTGGCCGAGGTGGCCGCGGGCCTGCCGGACGGCCCGCTGCACGGTGTACCCATGCTGGTCAAGGATCTCGGCACCGAGGTCGCGGGCCTGCCCGCGACCGGCGCCAGCCGCCTCTTCGCCGCCCTGACGGCCCGGCGCGACAGCGAACTGGTGGCCCGCTACCGGCGCGCGGGGGCGGTCGTCCTCGGTACCACCAACACCGCGGAACTCGGACTCAACGCCTCCACCGAACCGGCGCTGTTCGGCCCCACCCGCAATCCGTGGAGCGCCGCGCACTCGCCGGGCGGATCGAGCGGTGGCTCGGCGGCCGCGGTGGCCGCCGGTATGGTCCCGGTCGCGCACGCCAGCGACGGCGGCGGCTCCATCCGCATACCGGCGGCGGCCTGCGGACTGTTCGGCCTCAAGCCCAGCCGCGGCCGCGTCTCGCCGGCGCCCCGGCCCACCACCCTGTCGGGCCTCGTCTCCGGGCACAACGCCGTCACCACGACCGTACGGGACAGCGCCCTGCTCCTCGACATCGCCGCAGGCCCGCTCCCCGGCGACGCGTATGCCGCTCCGGAGCCCGCGGCGCCCTTCGCCGAACTGGCCCGCCGGGACCCGGGGCCGTTGCGGATCGGCCTGCTCACCCGGCTGCCCGACGGCCCCGACGTGCACCCGGAGTCCGCCGGGGCCGCACACGCCGCGGGCCTGCTGTGCGAACGCCTCGGCCACGAGGTCGCCGAGACGACCGCCCGCTACCGTCCCGAGGACGTCGGCCGCACCTCGGGAGTCCTCATGGGCGCCGACCTCGTCGCCCAGATCGACGCCCGGCTCGCCCGGCTCGGCAGGCCCTTGGCCGACGACGACATCGAGCCGTTCACCCGCGTCCTGTACGAGGCCTACCGTGCCCGCCCCGCGGCCGATGTCAGCCGCGCGCTGCGCCGGGCGCAGGAGATCGGCTGGGAGGTCGGCGCCGCGTTCCACGCGTTCGACGTGCTCCTCAGCCCGACCCTCGCGCAGCCGACCCCGCTGCTCGGCACCCTCGACACGGCCGACCCGGAGTCGATCCACCGGCACGCTTCCGGCTACGCCGCCTTCACCAGCGTGTACAACGTGACCGGGATGCCGGCGATGTCCGTCCCCTTCGGCCACGATCGCCAAGGCCTGCCACTCGGCGTCCAGTTCGCCGCACCCCTCGGCGGCGAGGGCGTGCTGCTCGCCCTGGCGGCACAGCTGGAACGGGCGGCTCCCTGGGGGTGCCCGCCCGCCCCGTGACCGCGCGGTACCCGCCGGACGGGCCCGTGCGGGACCGGGCACCGCCGGCCTCGATGATGACGGCCGCGAAGCCCTCGCCGTCGGCGCGCGCCCACGCTGTCCAGGGCCTGCCGAGGCCGGTCGGGCGGCGCCGGCCCCGATCCTGCCGCATTCTTCGCCGCCGGACATCGGCCGGCCGAGCGCCGACGCCTTGGGCCGCACCCACGGCGGTTCCGGCGGCTGACGCGGCTCAGCCGAGTGCTGCCCGGAATCCGGACGGCTTTTGTCCATGCGCCCACCGGTGCGGCTGGTCTTCCGGGGTCGAGGGTGCCGCTGCTTGGGCAGCCTCGGGCCATGACTGACGAACGCCCCACAGCTCGTGGCCACTCCGGTGACCGGCTGCCTGCGCACCAGCCGGCGACCTCTAATACGGACTGCTCGCGCTGCGGCACCCACATCGCGGGACTCGACGGCCGCTACGCCTGCGCGGGGTGCGGATGGGTCAATGACTGCCGAGGTCGGCGACGGGTCCGGTGCCCGGCGCCCGTACGAGTTCGGGGAACGCAAAGAGCATGGCGCGGGCCAGCGGTTCGGTGTTCAGCTCGTCCCGTACGAGTCTCTCGTAGGCGACGGCGACGGTGTCGTAGGCCGTCCGAGTGGAGTGCGGAGAGGTCGCTTCGGTCACGGTCGATGACCGTAGTCCGGTCGTCCCTTTCCCGTCCCGCGATATCGATAGCCGCTTCGACCAGGCGTGGACGCGGAGAGACAGTCCGTCCGGCTTGCTCGACTTGAGGAACCTGCCCTGGCGGACCAGGGCCCGCTCGGACAGCACTGGGCAACGCTTGCCCAGCGCTGTCCGGAGACGCTCGCACCGCCGGGGTCGGACCGTTATGCGGGGGACTCGTACTGATGGGGCTCGGCGCCTGTCCACTGGACCACGGCGGGGTTGTCGAGGATCCGCTCCGGATCGGCCATCCCGGCATCTGCGAGGAAGACGACGAGATCGTGGTCGCTGTGTGCGAGGCCGAGCCTTTCCTCACGGTTGTTGATGTGCACCGTCACGGGACGCCCGCCGGACGGGGTCGGCGCATGGACAGTGATGGGTGCTGTCGCCATTCCCCCATGGTGTCCCGCGTAGCTGACCCCCGCATCCCGATGAACCAGATGCGCGTGGGCAGGACGGCATGAGCGCCGGGGTCGCGGAGTGGCCCGGTCCGCTCGCGCCCGGCCCGTACGGGATCGGCCCCCTTCCTCAGGTGCCCCGCCTCGCTTCCCGGCCATGTGGGGTTCTCGCGGTCCTGGCCTCACGCACTGCTCTGAACTGCGGCGTGTCTCACCGGCGAAGGTGCTTCGGGGAGGGAGTGGACGAGGCGGTCCAGCGCGGTCCTGAGCCGATCGACGCCACGGCCCGAGGGAGCGTGGACGGCTACGGCCTCGATGTTCTCCAGCGGCGTACCGGCGAGCCGGTCGCGTGCTTCGGCGATGGCCGTTTCCGGGTCGGCGAGGTCGGCGCGGGTCACGGTGAGCACACCGTGACGCATGTTCAGGGCGGTCAGCGCCGCCACGTGCTCCTCGGTCTGCCTGCACCAGCCCTCGTCCGCCGCGATGACCAGGAGGACGGCGGGCACAGGGCCGACCCGGCCAGCATGGTGGTGATGAAGCGGTGGTGACCGGGGACGTCGACGAACGCCGCCGTCACTCCTGAAATCGGCGTCGCGCAGCCGCGCGAGCACCGCCCGCACTCTCGCTTCCTGTGATTCCGGGGTGGCGTGCAGGGCCTGGTCGGCGCGTGTCGGCGGGGTACGGAGTGTGGCTTCGAGGGCGGCGAGAGTGAGCTTGCCGACGCGCACGGCACGCGCGAGCGGGTGTCGGCGAATGCCCGCGATCAGGTCACGGCGTCCGAGGACGATGCCGGCCTGCGGGCCACCGTGGAGCTCGGCCCCGTGGTCAGTCGGCTCGCGGTCAACCGCCGGAAGCGCTGGGTGAACGCGGGCTGGCCCCAGCTCGTAGCCGTCCCTCGCGGCTGGCTGGGCGTGTGGGGCATGTCCGCGGCCGGCGACGGGTCGGCCGGCAGCAACAAGGCGATCGGGCTGCTGCTCGGTGTGGCGCTGGGCACCGTGGGCGTGGCGGTGACCCAGATCGTCCGGGCGGTGCGCGGCGAGCCGGGGGAGTACTTCGAGGTGCGGGAGGGCGGGCTGGTCCACGGGTCCCGGCGCGGGGTGTCTGGCTGGTCCTGGGACCGTGTCACCTCGCCCCGCGTCGATGGCGAATCCGTGAACTCCCTGGCTGCCCGGCCGGGGCATGGGAACCGTTGTGTGATCGGGTTGGACGACGGCCGGCGGCTCCGGGCGGACGGGCTGACCGAGCACCCCGCCGATCCGGGGCGTGCCCTGCTGACGCGGTGCCCGCATGTTGCTGTGGTACCCAAGGTCCCCTGGCACGGCAGGGCGAGCGCCCGGCCCTTGGCCGGGGCCGTGGTGTGCGTGGCGGCGGCCGCCGCGATGGTCCTCTACATCGTGGACCATCCGGACAGGGAACACAGGGTCTCCGTCGGCGACGGCATGACTGCTGTTCAGAGCTCCGAACCGGGTATCAGTGAGGCGGGCTACGTCTTCCTGGCCGTCGGCGTGCTGGTGTGTGCCGTCTCCGCTGTTGCCCTCCTCATCGCATGTGCGAGGGGCCGGGCGTATCGGTGAATCGGGTGGTGGACGGGGCTACAAGACCGGCGCTTTCCTGGTGATGCTCCCAGCTCGTCGGCCGGCACCGGCCTTGGGACGCAGCCGGGTCGTGTGGGGCGTTTCGGTTCTCGGAGACCTGACCCGCGCGGCAAGAAGGTGGCCCGCCCTCCCGGCAGGACCGGGTCACGGTCGATCCCACCTCCGCCACAGTCATTTCCGCGTTTCCCGGCCGGAGACATCCTGGCCGCACCCCGCCGACCGTCTACGCACCGACCCGCGGATCCGTCATCACCGCGGCTCCCGGCTGGGTGGGTCAGCGAAGTTCTTGGATGCGGATGAGGTTGCCTGCGGGGTCGCGGAAGGCACAGTCGCGGATGCCGTAGGGCTGTTCGGTTGGTTCTTGGACGACTTCGGCGTTGTGGGCCTGGAGTTTTTCGAAGGTGTTGTTGAGGTCTTGGGTGGCGAGCAGGATCCAGCCGTAGGTGCCTTTGGCCATCATTTCGGTGATGGTGCGGCGTTCGTTCTCGGTGATTCCAGGGTCCGTGGCCGGTGGTGCGAGGAGGATGGATGTGCTGGGCTGGCCGGTGGGGCCGACGGTGATCCAGCGCATTTTGCCTTGCCCGACGTCGCTGCGGACCTCGAAGCCGAGGGTGTCGCGGTAGAAGGCCAGGGATGCGTCGGGGTCTGTGTGGGGGAGCACGGTCGTGTGGATGGTGATGTCCATGGTGATCATGCTAGGTGTGGCTCTGTGATTCGCGCTTCTTGAATCCCGATTCCTGATCGATCCGGCCACTTGTTCCGCATCACCCGGTCGCGTTCCTGTACTTGGTCGTGATGCCTGGTTCATCGACACGTGTACTCGGGCGTGCCCTTGTGTCGTATGGTCGTCGCTCCCATGGTCGGCCCGGCCGTGTCCGGGTCGCCTTGTGGCGGACGGCCTCGGTGCGCAGCTGAAGGTCCCGGTCCCCGGGATCGGTCCCCGTTTGTTTGTTGTCGTGCACGACCAATACGTGAGCCCCGGCTCCGTCCGCGGTACGACCCTCGTACGCGAGGCCGCTGGCACCGCTGCGGGCGTCGTCGCCGACTTTCTGCCATGCGTCGTCCGCACCGGCCGGGACGGTGCCGATGCACGCTCGGTAGGCGGGGTCCTTGTACCAGCTCGGTGGCAGGCGCAGCACTGGCCATGGATGACATGGCTTCGTACGTGAGAACGGGGTTCTGGCACACATTCCGTTTGCGCCGTGAGGCGCTGTTGGTTCGAGTGGGGGTGGAAGACCTGCACCAACCCGCTGTCGCAGCAGTCGGGTTGAAGCTGAGGGCAGCCTGATCCGGGTGATGCCGGGGAGGGCGAGAGCGGCCCTGACAAAGCCGGGACGTGTCCAGTACTGCCAGATGGGGCGGGTCCGGCAAGCGTGATGGAGAGGAGTACGCGAGGAACCGGCGTTTTACGTCTCTTAAAGGGCCTCCGGCTCGAACCTGGTGGATCAGGGCCGGTAGCGGTGCGTATGCAGATCATCCTTTTGGGTGGTCTGCCAACTCCTGGGCCGGTCTACGAAAGCTGGCCGGGAGGCCACGAGGAAAGCCTGCGGCGTACTCGTGGCGATGCCGCAGGGACACAGTCGGGCTCCTCCTTCATCGAGCGAACCACAGTGAACACGGGAACCGTCCCGAACCTCGCCCCGTCACCTGCCTCCAGCAGGCCGACCGGGCTGAGCGCATCGACCGCTGACCGGTTGGGGACGGGGCGGAGCCGCCGTAGTACTCCGAGGCCGGGAGAGCCGGCCACATGGGGAAGGGCGGCAGCGGTATCGAGAAGGGAAGGAAGCTGCAATGCCGGAAGATGCCCCGCCGAATGGCGGAGCTCCGGGCCCTCGGGCCCGGGTACTGGAGATGCAGACCAAGCTTCACCGTTGGACGGTGGCCGATTCCGGCCGCCGGTTCGATGACCTGTTCAACTTCGCTGCGCCACGAAAGCGCCCTGTTATATCCCCGGTCAAGCCGGGAGGAACTCGGAGGGATGTTCCTGGGTCCGATGGCTAACCTGAATCCGAA
>NZ_JBVJMV010000084.1:0-15442 GCF_055584025.1 Streptomyces sp. NPDC104309
ATCGCGGTGCCGTGCCGGTGAGCGTCGGGGATCTGCGCGAGGGCGTCGTCCAGCACCGCGATGTGGTCGGCGGCGGTGTTGGCTCCGGAGTTGCCGGGCCGCAGCCGGCCGGACATGGCCTCGCCGGTGTTGGCGAGGAAACACAGCAGCGGGTGGAAGCCGAAGCCACCCTTATAGGTGGGCGCGGCTTGTTCCTTTTCCGAGTGGCAGGTGATCAGCGTGGCGTCGAGGTCCAGGACCAGGCCGGAAAGTTCGCGTCCGCCGGCCCGGACAGCGGGTATGCCCTCGCCAGTCTCGGCAGCCTGCATCCAGGCGACTTCCCGGGCTGAGGCGCGGGCCGCTCGAAGCGAAGCGCGTACAGCCTCGTCGGTGTCGGCGAGCAACCGCCAGGCAGTGGGTGTGGAGGCGACCGGGCCGAACACCTCGCCCTGGTCCCGCAGCACGGCCAGATCCGTGATGGTCTCGCCGCCGTCGGCAAGCATCACCGCGAGGTCCGTCATGATCCGGCCCGGGTCGTGGCCGGTTCCACGCGGCCTCAAAGGGTGCAACGCGACGGAGTATGCACCGGTCAGCCCAGTTGCATCGGCGAGATCAGCCAGTAACCGTGACCCGGCATGACCGACCACCCCCGAACCATCTGCACTGACCTGGATCTTGGGACGCAACCCGATAGCCTGCACGTAGAAAGTGCCCTCCGCCTGGACCGACAGAACCCCTCAGCAAGGTTCATCGTCCCAGGTCAGGAAGGCACTTTCGCGTTTCCGCCCCAACAGCCGCCGTCCCCAAACGAAACGGCGAGGTTAGGGTCCGCGTCGAAATGTGCCTCGAACTGGGTCGCTGACCTGGGCATTCTCCGGACGCTGAGGCGGCCTTCGCCTGATCATGTGCTCCGACCAAGGTGCACCGATCGAGACGAAGGCCGTGAAAGTGAGTCTGCTGCCTGACACCGGTCCCGGGGAAGTGTTCGCGCAAGCGTCACGCTTCCGGGAGGACTTATTCGACTGCCTGACCGCGCGCGGGGACGAACTGTTCGACCTCACGGACGCGTTGCTCTGCGCGGACGGGCCTGTGACCTCGCCGGTGGACCTCACGCTGGTGGCCGAGCACCGGCGCGGACACGGCGCGATGTACGAGGCGTTGAACCGCGGGAACGTCGACGTGCCCCGGCTGCGGCAGGTGCTGGCCGGTCTGCCGATGCCGCGGGCCGCCAACGGGCGCCTGGTGCTCGCCGTCGACATCAGCCACTGGCTGCGTCCCGACGCACCGACCAGCGCGGAGCGTCTGTTCTGCCACGTCTACGGCCGCAGCGGACGCTCCAGCGACCAGATGATCCCCGGCTGGCCGTACTCCTTCGTCGCTGCCCTGGAGACGGGACGCACGTCCTGGTGCCAGCTCCTGGACGCAATCCGCCTCGGGCCCGAGGACGACGTCGCCGAGGTCACCGCCACCCAGCTCCGCCGGGTGGTCACGGACCTGATCGAGATGGGCCGCTGGCATGCCGGCGACCGCGACATCCTCATCGTCTTCGACGCCGGCTACGACGCCCCGCGCATGGCCCACCTCCTTGCCGGGCGTTGTCACGTTGTTGAGTGTGTGAGTGCCTGACGGCGTGTCCGGGGGTGGTGGGCTGGGTTCCGGCTCCGTGCTCAGGCCGCGGCAGGCAGGGCGGCGACGCCGGTGATCTGGTCCCAGATGGCGAAGCGGGTGGTCATCTCGGCGCGGTAGTGGGCGGCGGTCATCAGGTGGCGGCGGGGCCGGAAGTGGGGTGAGATGCCGCTGAACGCGGCCAGGAACTGCTGGGCTCCGCCGACGCTGCGGAAGCCTTTCATGGCGCGTTCGCGCTGCCGGGTGGGCTGATGACTGTTCTCGGCCCGATTGTTCAGGCCCTTGTGGGAACGGTGCTCGACCCAGGGCATGACCTCGCGGTGGGCCGCGCCGTAGGAGCGCAGCCTGTCGGTGACGACCACCCGGGGCACTGTACGGGTCTTCTTCAGCAGCCTGCGGAAGAACCGCCTGGCCGCAGCGGTGTCCCGCCGGTTCTGTACGAGGATGTCCAGGACGGTGCCGTCGGCGTCCACGGCCCGCCACAGGTAACTTCTGCTCTCCGTTGATCTTCACGAAGACCTCGTCCAGATGCCACTTGTCCCCGGGCCGGGGCTGCCGGCGGCGCAGCGCGCCGGCATAGGCCTGCCCGAACTTGGCGCACCAGCGGCGGACCGTCTCATAGGAGACGAACACGCCGCGCTCGAGCATCAGTTCCTCGACCTCGCGGAAGCTGAGCGGGAAGCGGTGGTACAGCCACACGCAGTGCGCGATGATCTCCACCGGGTACCGGTGCCCTTTGTACGACGGCGGCGCGCTGTCCACGGACGACCCCTCCCAGCATGACCAACCAGAAGATCATCCCACCCGGTCAGTCAACGTGACAGTGCCCGCCGCAGCGAAGGCACTGACCTCCAAGCCTGACGCCCGCCCCGACATCGATACCGCCCGCGCCGCCGACCTGCTGTACGGGCTGCTCAGCCCGGAGCTATACCTGATCTTTGTCCGCAACCGGGGCTGGTCCCCCGACGCCTGGGAGGAGTGGGCCTGCGCGGCCCTCACTGCCCATCTCTGCGCTGATCACGAGTAGGCCACCGCCCCTTCGGCGACAGCCGCCGAAGGGGCGGTGGCCGGCCGGGGGTGTTGCGGTTGCCACCGTCGGGGGGAGAGAGCGGCCTGCTGATCCTGCTCCGGGACCCGGATCACGCCCGACGCCCGCCCAGTCCGCTACGGCGCCTGTCCACTTACCCCGCTGACACGCGGGCCCCGGAACCGCTTTCGGTTCCGGGGCCGCTTCATACCTGCACAATGCATTCTGTGTGGCGCCCGCTGATCACTCCGGTGGGCGGCAGCTCGAGTATCCGATCCACGAGATCGACGGGCCCGGATGGCACGAACCGTAGTGGCTACGGGATGCCGGCTACTGCCGGGCGAGCCCGGCCGGGTCGATCGCGAAGGGGAACGGGGTGTCGAGCCGGGTGACCTCGCCGGACAGGGCTGTCGTCTGCTCGACGTACCGGCCGTTCTCCAGCTCGGTGATGATGAGCCGGGGCGCCGGTTCGAATTCCAGGCGCCAGTAGTGCGGGATCGCGGCCTCGGCGTAGAGCATGGGCTTGAACTTCCGGTCCATCGTCTTGTTGCCGGGTGAGACCAGCTCGACCACGAGCTGGACGGCTTCGGCGTCGATGCTGACACCGTCGTCGACGGTCGCGCCGGCATCGGCGACCACGATGTCCGGCACCACCAGGCCGGACGGCAGGGTCACGTGGATGGCTTCCAGGATCTCGACCGGTGCGCCGGCGGCGCGGGCCGCGGCGTCCAGGGCCACGTGGAGCCGGAACGACGCACGCTGGTGGCGCAGGCCGGGGGCGGGGGACATCATCAGGGACTCCCCCAGCAGCTCGTACCGGACACTGCGGTCCTCCGGCAGCGCGAGGACGTCGGCAACGGTCCACGGCCCAGTGTGATCGGTTGCAACGCTCATTCCCTTCACCTCCTCATCCGCACAGCACTGCCAGTGTGGCCCGGACCGGTGCCGGGTGTCTCCTGGCAGGCCGTACGACGGTGGTCGTCGGTCCCGCGGAAGCAGGTCGGGATCGCCGTCGCGGCGGCCCCGGCCCCATTCTGCCGGGTGGATGTGACAGTGAGAGGCGGGGCCGGTAACCGGTCGTGCGCAGCGGGCGGCGGACGTGGCGCAGGTGGTGCCGCCGGGGCGGCAGGCTCGGGGGGCGAGGAGCATCCGAGCGGAAACCGGCGCCGTACTTTCCGTGACAATCCGCTGCAGTCCGTTATCTGCGGTGCTGGTGCCCCAGGCGTGACGGCCTCGTTCACCGACGTCTCCACGACTCAACCTGTCCTGCGACCCACCCCCGACGGCGACATGCTCGCAGGAGGCGGCCGAGGTCCAGCGTGTGCTGGAACGATTTCCCGAACTGCAGCCGGGCGAGAAGGAGGCCACCGACGTGGCCGGCATCTACGGCTCAGGGTGGCGGTTCGCTCGTCACGGACCAGGTCCTCGCCCACGGTCTGCTGCGGATGTTCGGTCGCGAGGGCCGCGCGACCCCGTTGGGGGCCGCGTTCGCCGAGTACGGCCGCATCGACGAGACCATGCACCTGCTGGCCCTGGTTGATCCGGTCGACGACACCTGCCGGCGGCTGATGAACCGGCGGCTGACCGTGCAGGGGGCCCGCCACCGCCCGGCCCGCGCAACCTGCCACGGCGGGCCCGGCAGGGAAGGCACGTCAGGCGGGTTCGGCGTTGAGGACGCGCCCGGCGGGGCGGCGGGTGTGGGTCCACGCGGGCAGGGCGGTCAGGGCTCCGACTGCCAGCAGGATGACGAGTGCGGCGGTGAGCAGCCACGACCCCGGCGGTGTGACCTGCGTGCCGAAGAACCAGTACAGGACGAGCCCGGCCGGAATACCCGCCGCCACTCCGGTTACGGCGGGCAGGAGTTGCGCGACGCAGAGCGCCGTGACGACCTGGCCGGGTGTGGAGCCGAGGGTACGGGCGACGGTCAGGGCGCGCCGAGCCCGCACGGCGGTGCTCCGGCCGAGGAGCACGGTGTTGAGCGTGGACAGTGCCACCAGCACGAGAGTGACGGCGAGCAGCACCTGGCCGGTCTGGTCGGTCCGCACTTCGATGGGGCCGAACCGCTTGAAGGCGGTGGCCGCGTCGAGTTCGGCGTGGGAGGGTCCCGGCGGTGGGTCCGAGCGCGGTGGCCAGGAGGGTCAGCAGCAGGTATTGCGCCAGCAGGACGGCGGTGACGGTGCCGGGGCCGGCGCCGACGGCCTTGAGCAGTGCGGCACGCCGGTTGTCGCGGGCGGCCGGTGATCAGAGTGGGCCGGGTGTCCTTGATCATGTTCGTGTCCGTGTTGAGGACGTCCTGCCAGTAGCGGAAGTTGACCCAGGTTTCGGCGGTGATGGCGTCGACGGCCGGGGAGCGGCCGAACCTGTCGGTCGCAGCAGGGTCGGACAGCTTCAGATAGATCAGGTGGACAACGGGCGCGTCGCCTGCCGCCGCGCGAGCGTCGGCCGTGGTGAGCCACACCATGCCGCCGTAGTCGGACGCCCTGGGCCCCTGCGCCGCGTTGCTCCACGGATACACCTCGATGGCCACGCTGATCGCGGTCCCGACGACCGGAATGCTGCGTCCGCTGAGGGTGAGGCTGTCGCCGACCTGCACACCGAGTGCCTGCGCCAAGCCGCGCTCGACCACTGCGCCTCCGGGACGCACCCAGGTCCCGGAGGTCACCAGTGGCCGGTCCACGGCGGACGGCGAACTGTCGCGCCCCACGACTGCGGAGTGCGCGGTTTGGCCGTGTGCCCGGATGGTGGTGTCCAACGCAAGGAACGGGCCACCGAGCGCGGTGACCCCGGGCGCGTGTGCGAAGCGGTCGGCGAGGCCGGCTGGGTCCGGGCTCGTCGTCGAGGCCATGACGTCGGGGCCGGCGGTGGCCGCGCGGGTCTTCGCGTACCCGGTGGACACCGCGTTTGTGGTCGCGGCGCCGAGTGTCAGGCTGGCGCCGGCGGCGGTGACGACGAGCAGGAACATGACAGCCTCGCCGGGACGGCGGCGCATGTCGTGCAGGATCAGGCGCCAGATCAGCAGCAGGTGTCCCATGGTCAGTTCTCCCAGCTCAGCAGGGAGCCGAGCCCTCTGCTGCTGCCGTGCCCTGTGCCGTCGTTTGCGTCCAAGCGGGTGTCGTCGGCCACCGCCCCGTCACGCAGGGAGACGATGCGGTCGGCCGTGGCGGCGACCCGCTCGTCGTGGGTGGCCATGACGAGGGTCTGGCCGGCGGCGCGCAGCTCGCCGAACAGGCGGAGGATGTCGAGGGTCGCGGCGCTGTCGAGGTTTCCCGTGGGCTCGTCCGCAAGGACGATCAGCGGCTCGTTGACCAGCGCGCGGGCTATGGCCACCCGCTGCCGCTGCCCGCCGGAGAGCTCGGAGGGCAGATGCCTGGCCCGGTCGGCGAGCCCGACCTGATCGAGGTTTCGGCGGCACGGTTGCGGGCGGTGCGCGGTGAGGCGCCGGCGAGCAGCGCGGGCAGCTCGACGTTCTCCGCCGCGGTCAGCTCGTCCATCAGGTGGTAGGCCTGGAAGACGAACCCGACGGCGCGGCGCCGCAGCCGGGCCAGCGCCCGCTCACCGAGGTCGTCGACGCGCTGCCCACCGAGCCACACCTCGCCCTCGGTAGGCCGGTCAAGACCGCCGAGAAGCTGGAGCAGCGTGGACTTACCACAACCGCTGGGCCCAATCACGGCGAGCGCCTGCCCGGCCGGAACATCGAGGTCGATCCCGTCGACGGCCCGCACCACGCTCTCGTCCTGCCCGACACCCGCGTCAACCCGACCGCACGCAGTAACGGCCCCTTCGCCTCACCAGGTTGGGGGCCGCCCCGTCCCGCGCCCGAGCGGTCGTCCGTACCCCTCCGCTGGGACCGGCCCCTGACGCGCTGTCCGTCTCCCGTCATCCGATTCCTCTGCCTTTCCCACGCGGTGTGCGGGCGGACCAGGTCCGCCCGCACACCTCCAACCAGCGCAGATCGGCCTGCATCCGGAGCGCGATGCCCTCCACGAGCAGCCCGGCCTCCGAGCCCGTGTCGTGAGCGAGGGCGGCGTGCTGGGCTTCGGCGAGGCTGCGCATCAGCTCCCGCCGCTGCGCCTCCACGAGCGCGAGCGGATCAGCCAGGCCCGACTCGGCGGCGGCGACGAGCTTCAGGTGAAACTCCGTCACGTCCGCCCTGGGGCCGGCGCTCCCGGCCATCCATGTGGCCACCCGCTCCTCCCCGGCCGCGGTCAGCGCGAACACCTTGCGCCGCGGGCCGCGCACCGGCGCGACCTCACGCTCCTGGACGACCAGACCCGCCTTTTCGAGCCGGGTGAGCGTCACATAGATCTGCCCCGCGTTCAGCGTCTCCCCCAGCGGCCCGAGTGCCGCTGCCAACCGCCTGCGCAGGTCGTACCCATGCGATGACTCCTTGGTCAGCAGCGCCAGCACCACTTCCTGCACGGACCGTCCTCCTCTGCGACGCCTCAATAGGTAGCGGTTAACTAAAAGCGGCGTCAAACAGGCCCCCATGGATGAAGGCGCGCCACGCGTTCCTCGACGTGGGCGACACACCTGTCGTCCGCGAACTCATCGTCATCGGCACCAAGGAGGGCCTCGCCGCTGCCCGCGCGCGAGGCCGGGTCGCCGGTCTCGGCGGCCTTTACCGGCTGCGGGTCGACGACGGTGGCGACCGCCCCGGGCGCCCGTCCCATGTCGCGCCGGACGCGCTCGCGAAGCCGGTCACGGATCCGCCCGGCCACGCCGGTGATGAACCGGCGGATCTCGGTGAGCTTCTCGCGGATCACCGCGACCTCGTATGCCTGGACCTCGGCGGGATCCGAGCAGAACGTGTAGCCGTCCGCCCGATTCCAAGTCACGGGCGGACGGCCGCGCTCGGCGATGATGTCCCGCAGGCAGGCCGGACCCGCCCCGACCTGTCTCGTGCTCAGACCGCCGGCCCCGGACAGCTCGTCGAAGAGCGGACCGGCCGGGCGGGCCTCAAAGAGTACGAAGCGGGCGGTGTCGGCGTGCCGCTCGGCGGCGGGCGACCTGCTCCGGGAGGCGCGAGGCATCGCCTGCTCGCCCTGCAGCATGCGGGCCGGCTCGCCGTCGCCGGGCAGCTGGGAACCGGCCCAGCAGGTCGCTTCGATATCCACGACGTTGACGAGGCTCTCGGCCCAGGTGCTGTCCATGGCGGGAAGCTGGGCTGCCCCGACCTGGCGTCAACCGTTCGGTGGAGTCCGAGCGCAGCTCGAACGCCGGACCCGAATGACACGGCATCAGGCCCGAACCCCTTCCATTACTTTGCGTTCATGTGTAATAACAATGAGTAATCCATCGTGGAGTGGCCTGCCCCACCGGCGGAAGGCCGCCTCACCCCAAGCCGGCACGTCGGGAGATATCAGTGACCAGTCATCACGCTCCACAACACCCCCTCACCGGAGTGGAGGCAGAGCGAAGCCGAGCTCGCGCCGGCATCGGTGATCGTGAGCAGTGGCGGCGGGCAGGAGCCGTGGCGGGACTGTGCGCGGCACTGGCCGGCACCGCACTGACGCCCGCGACCGCCGCACCGGCCACCACCCCAGCAACGGTACGAGGAACCGACCCATCGTCCACCTTCAACTTCACCGGGGCCCCGCAGACCTTCACCGTCCCCGCGAACGCGGTCGTCACCATCACCGCGGACGGTGCCGGCGGCGCCGACAACACCGGCACTCCCTGCGGCTTCACCGGGTCCGGGGGGACGGGAGCACGAGTCGTCACCACGCTGCCGGTGACCACCGCCCCGACGACCTACACCGTCAACGTCGGCGGCACCGGCAGCGCGGGTTGCAACGGGAGCGGCACCGGCGGCTACAACGGCGGTGCCCCGGGCGGCACCTCGAGCAACCCCACGGGTCAGTTCCGCAGGGGTCCCGGAGGAGGCGGCGCGTCCAGCGTGAGCACCGGCACCAGCCTCCTCGTCGTAGCCGGCGGCGGTGGTGCCGGCGGCGGCGCCCCGTTCGCCGGCACGATCGCGGGAGGCAACGGGGGCAACGGCGGCACACCGGACGCCACCGCCGGCACCGCCGGAGCGTTCGACAGCGGTGGTTCGCCGGGATCCGGCGGGCAAGGCGGCAACACCACCACCATGACCGGCGGCATCGGCGGCACGCCGGCCACCCCCACCGGAGGCTGTACGCCCGCCGCAGGCAACCCGGGAAGCAGCTTCACCGGCACCACGGTCGGCACCGGCGGCACCGGCGGCAACAACACCGGCGGCAACTGCGTGGCCGCCGGGGCCGGCGGCGGCGGAGGCGGCGGGTACTACGCCGGCGGCGGAGGCGGCGCCGCCACCCCCGGCTCCAGCGGCCTCGGCCGTGCGGGCGGTGGCGGTGGCGGCGGAGGAAGCAGCCTCGCCACCGCGACGGGCACCGGGACGAGCTACACGGCCTCGGCGATCGGGACGGCGAACAAGAGCGGTCAGGTGATCATCTCCTACACGGTGGTCACCCCCTCCTTGACCATCACCAAGACCCACACCGGGAAGTTCGTCCAGGGCGAGCAGGGGACCTACGCCATCACGGTCGGCAACAGCGGGCCGGGCGTCACCGACGGCAGCACGGTCACCGTGCACGACAGCCTGCCGCCAGGACTCACCGCCCGCAGCATCAGCGGCGCCGGATGGAACTGCACCCGGAGCACCCTCACGTGCACTCGCAGCAATGTCCTGGTGGCAGGCGGCAGCTACCCGACCATCACCCTCAAGGTCAAGATCTCCTGTGACTGCGACTCGCACCACAAGGCCACCAACACCGCCACCGTCACCGGAGGCGGCGACACCGCAACCCACACCGCCACCGACCCCACCGTCATCAAGCGCAACGGGCACTGTCACCACGGCGGGCACGACCGCAGCTAGCCAGCCTCCACCCCGGCGGCTGTCGAGGACGCCGGTCGGTGCCAGGAACGTCCCTCTCCAGTCGCGGGCCTGACCCGACCGCCCGGAGCCGTGCCGGCCGCCGGGCGCGGCCTTCCGAACCCGGCAGACCGGGGACTCCCCGGCCAAGTGACGTTTGGTCGGGGAGTCCCCGGTGCTCTTCATGGCGTACCGCGGCAGCACGCCCCGTTGCTGCAGATCACACCGTCGAAGACCGACGAGGAACGTCTCCTTCCGGTCAGCCCCGGGCTCGCCGAAGCGCTCAGCGCGATCATCCAGCGCGTTCACGGCACCGACGGGAAGGTCCCCTTCGTCGTCGCTCACGACCGCGGAGAGCGCGTCTGGCACCCGCCGATGCCCGTGCTCTGGCACCACGGCGCCCAGGAGCGACCCGTGTCGATGACCACCATGCGCAAGGCACTGGACGAGACCATGGACGCAGCCGGACTGACCGACAACACCGGCCAGCCGCTCCGCTACCAACCCCACGACTTCCGAGGGATCTTCGTCACCGACGCCATCATGAGCGGCCTGCCCAGAACACCGCTGACGGGGCGGTCGGTCCCGTGGGAGAGTCGGTTCGGGTCGGTATGGGGGCTGGTCTTGGTGGCGGTCACCATGGTGACCGCCATAAGGATCAGTCCCGTTGGGCTTCGCGGGATATCGGCTGACCGGCCCGGCGGGAGGACCGGCGGGAGGACCGGCGGGTGATGGGCTGGACAGCAGGACGGCAGAGGGCTCCGGGCCGCTGAGCGTGGTCAGGGCCTCTTCGACCAGGCGGTGCGGGGCCTTTCGCATGGGCTGTCTGCTCAGAAGCACGCACCAACGCCCTCGCCGGGGACGTCGAGGACGGCCAGGAACACGAGGACGTCGCCGCAATGCGCGCCGACCTGGAACGCGTGCAGCACGATCTGGTGGGCGAGCGGCACGGGCGGGAGCCGACGGAGACGGTGCATCTGGGGGCGCGACTGACGGAGTGTGGCGCGCGCTTCAAGGTTTCTGCAGCGGGTGCCGGCCGCTCTGGTGCCCGCCCTGGAACGGGTCGATCTGACAGGGCTGGCCGTGCCCGCGCAAGGCGGGCCGAGAGGCCTATGCGCCTGTGACAGAACGAAGACGTCGCGGAGGACCGCCTGTGACTCGGTGCGAGATACAAATACTTCCGAACACACGCACCGCGCCATTCCTGGGGGAACACCGTGAAGTACACCCGCATCACCGCTCTCGCCGCCATCGGCATCGCCGCCACCCTCTCGCTCACCGCCTGCAGCGGGGACGGCTCCGGGACGGACTCGTCCTCCAAGGGCTCCTCGTCCTCGAACGACGGCTCGAAGGCGGAGGGCGGCGCCGGCTCCGGCGGCTCGGAGGCCGGCAACGCGAAGGCGGGCTCCGGTGAGGACACCAAGGCAGAGGCAGCCTCGAACGCCACGACGAAGACCAGCGGCAAGGTCACGTTCTGCAAGACGCAGGACCTCGCCATCGACGCCATGGACGCCGCACCCGACGAGGAATCCGGCAGGATCGACATCACCATGATCAACCGGGGTTCGACCACCTGCTCGGCAACCGGCTTCGCGGGCGTCGACATCAAGGACGCCGACCACACCTCGAACCCCATCGAGCGCGGCCACGCCCAGCCACGTATCACCACCCTGAAGCCCGGCGACGCCGCTGTCTTCAACCTCGCCTACGACATCGACAACACCGGCAAAAGCCTCGCGTCCCCGACCAACATCCTGGTGACACCCCCCAACGAGACCCACACCATCACCCTGAACTGGCCCGAAGGCGCCGGAGACATCAAGGGCGCCTACACCGACGTCGAGGTCTACCCCACGCACACGACCGAATAGGCACAGTGCGAACGGCCACCCCCGGCGGCCGCGGCCTTGGTCACCCAGCGGGTGACCGGCCCGACGTCTCGCCCCTGTCCGGCGGCCGGCGAGGAGTCCGTGACCATCGGGTCAGAACATCCCGAATGCCCTGACCCCGGTTACTGCAAGGAAGCCGACACGCAGGACCCCGAAGATCCCTCGCATGACGTCCGGGGAGAACCTTGGATCGACCCCGCCACCAGGTGAGCGCTGGACCATAAGGTCATACACGCCCAGCCCAACATTTCGATAGTTGAGATAACCGTCGCGCCGGCACCCGCGACGCCTCCCCAGACCAAGCTCAGCCAGTCACCCACGGATCGCTCCTCCCCAAGCGGATTGCTCGGATGGAGCGTCTCAGACGCGGCGGCCGGGGAGGAGCCAGCGGGACGCCGGATTGGTGGCGTGTTCATGTTGCCGCGGTTCGTGATGTGCTCCAGCACCAAGGCGGCGACCGGCGCGGGAACGGGCGCGGCGGCTCGCCCGAGTCGCATCGGCACCTCCGTATCGGTCAGAAGCCTGCCCCAAGGCGGCGAGGCGTTCATCTTCGCTCAGTGCGGGCCGACGGGAGATCTTCATTGCGGGGATGGCCACGGACGTCGGCAGCGACGGCCCTGCCTGGCCCAGTCGAGGAGGCTGTCGTCATTCGTTCGTTTGACGACAGGCGGTAGGCGGGTAACCACGCTGCGCCGAAAACCAGTTGACCGCCCCGCGACGGGCCACCGAGGCTTGTGGGGGTCTGACCGAGATACGCGTCAAAGGGGCAACGGGATGATCTTGAAGCCCTGATGCGCTCGGACTCACCTGCGGCGGCGAGCGGCGGGGTCTCGCTCGGCGACGTACCGGGCAACCGCGTCGACGCCGGGGCGGGCGTAGCGCTCCAGGGAGCGGACAGAGGCGTGGCGGGAGCGGGCCAGCAGCATCGGGGTGGAGGTGCCGTCCTCGGCGTCGTGGGTCAGGGCACTGTGGCGGAGCCGGTGGAGGGTCCAGCCGTCCAGGTCCTCGATGTCCTCGGGCGAGGCGAGAGGGTTGGCTAGTGCTGTGACCGGGATGGTTCACCGTGATCGGAAGGCGGCTCGTGGGACGAGCGCACGCGAAAGGCTGGTATTACTGGGGCATGCAGGAAGAGACCGCACGCTCCGCGATCGACACGTTCATCTCCGCGTTCAACGCCTCGGACGACAGCTATGTGACTGCCCTGCTCTCCCAGGCCCTGACCTCAGACGTGGTCTTCTGGGGGCCGTTGGGTCGCAGCGAAGGAATCGGGGCGGTCGAGCGGTTCGTGCTGGACATCCGGCGCCACCCGGCGGGGACCGGCACGATGGTGCGCTGCTCAGCGGTGGACATGCCTGACGAATGGGCCCGGTACCAGTGGGTCTTCACCACGCCTGATGGAGGCCCCCGCCTGGCGGGAACGGACGTCGTCCATCTGCGACGGAGCCTCATCGACCAGGTCATCGTCTTCGCGGGGGAGATCGAGCCGTCCGCCTCCTGAGTCATCCTTCTGTCGCTGTCCTTCTCCTGAACTTGCCCCTTCGGCGTTCGGGAGCTGCGGTTCGCGGTTGGTCAGGCTGCGGTGTTGAGGGGGCGTCCGCCCCAGCGGATGCCCTTTTCGCTGCGGATGCGGGCGCGTTCCTTGCGTTGGGCGGCGAGTACGTCGGGGTGGCGGGCGTTGGTATTGCGCCAGCGCAGGTAGCGGTGCAGTGCCTGGGTTTGCGCGGGGTGGCTGCGGTGGTGGGAGTTGGCCAGGGTGAACTGCCGCAGCGGGCCGAAGTGGGCCTCGATCGGGTTGGCCCAGGAAGCATAGGTCGGGGTGAAGCACAGCTCGACCTTGTTCTTCTTCGCCCAGCGGCGGATGTCCGCGCCGGTGTGGGCGGAGAGGTTGTCCAGGATGATGTAGATCGGGGGCGCCGTCGGGTCGGGCGGCGCGGATCGACTTGAGCGCGGCCAGGGTGTTGGCGGTGCCCTGGCGGCGGCGGTTGACGCCCCACAGGCGGTCGTCGCCCACGGAGTAGCAGCCGTGCAAGTAGGTGACGCCGTGGGTGCGGCGGTAGGTCGCCGGCAGCCGGTGTGGCTTGCCCTGCTTCGCCCAGCAGGAGCCTGCGGTGGGCCGGATCCCCAGGGGCCCGAACTCGTCGAAGGCGAAGACCCGGTCCGGGAAGCGTTCCAGCACCTGCTCGATCCGGTCGAGCTTGGCGTCGCGATCAGGGTCGGGTGACTCCTTCCAGGTCTTGGTGCGCTGGAAGGTGATGCCACGGCGCCGGAGCAGGCACCGTAAGGCTTCACGGCCGATGCGGATGACACGTCCGTGCACTTTCCGCAGGTAGGCGGCGAGTTTGCGGATCGACCAGCGGGTGAAGGGCTGGCCGAGCTTGCTGGGGCGAGTGGTGGCTGTCCGGATGACGAAGTCCTCGTCATCACGACTGAGCAGGCGGGGACGGCCTCCCGCCCACTGAGGGTCCAGGCAGGTCAGGCCGATCTCGTTGAAGCGGTGGATCACATCGCGCACGGTGCCCTCGTCGGCCTGGACCAGCTGGGCGATCACCGGCACCCGGTTCCCACCCGCCGAGGCGAGCAGCATCATCGCGCGCCGGTAGCGCACCGAACTCGTGCTACCCCGGCGCACGATCCGCTGCAGCTTCTGCCCCTCCTGGTCGGTCAGCCTGCGTACACGGACAGGCTCAGCCACCGCGCCTCCAGCGATCGGATCGGACGTCACCGCACATCCAACCGTCGCGACCACCAACCCGGCGAACCTTCCCAGTCAGAGCACCGACGACTTGTGCGCCTCGTTGAGGCCGTACGTGGTGACGTTGCCCTGGGAGTCGGTGTAGCGGGTGGTGCGGTGGGCGTCGTCGTAGTGGAAGCGGCCCGAGAGGATACCGGTCGGCCCTACGGTGCGCAGGACGCGACCGCGGTGGTCGTAGACGTAGGCGAACGCGGTGCCGTTGCGGTCCTTCCAGGATGTGATGCGATGCTCGTCGTAACGGTAGAGCTGCGGCTTGCCGGTGGAATTGACGACCTCGATCAGGTCGCCACTGTCGTCGTAGGTGAAGGCGACGAGCTGGGCGCTGTGCTCATGTTGCTCGCCGTGCAGGAGACGCAGGGCCGTGACGCGATGCAGGGCTGTGTCGGTGTCGACGACGATGCGGTAGCCGCCGGAGTGGGCGATCCGGGTGGGTGCGCCGTGCTCGTCGTACACGAAGTCGATGCGGTCGCCCTCACCGCTGCGGAAGGTGATCGCGTGGAGCGCCAGTTCCGAGCCTCCCACCGGGAGCCGGGCAAAGTGAGGCGGCGGTTCTCCTCCGGGACGGTGAGGGTGAAGGTGCCGTCCGGCTTGCCGTCCCAGCGCAGCGGCCAGCACGGGCCGGAGACGGGCAGGGTGGGGGTCTCCGGCTCTGGTACCGGGTATCGCAGCACCATGCCGTCGGCCGCGATGTAGACGAGTCCGGCGTCGTCCAGTTCCAGGCGCTGGTCGAGGGTGGCCGCCCAGGTGGGACCGAACCAACCGCCGCACGGGTGTCCGGAGACGTAGTGCCGCTCCAGTACCAGCGGCAGGGCGCCGGGCAGACTGACGTCCGTGGCGGACATGAACATCTCGCCGGTTGCAACGTCGACCGGCTCGCCTTCTCCGCACTTCTCCTTGGTGCACTTGTCGTGCTTGTTCGGCTCGCCGGCACGCTCAGCGGCGCTGCCGTCGCGACGCAGCGCCCGCTCGCGTCTCGCCAGCCGCTGAGCGGCAGTCTTGACGGTCGAGGCGCCCTTCCGCAGGGCGCCCCCGCCTCCGGTGGCGAGGGCGAGCAGCAGATCCGGGGTGAGCTGGCCGGCGGCACGGCTGGGGTTCCGCTGCCACTCCTCCCAGTTGGTGACGGCCTTGGCGAACTCCTTGGGGTGGTTCGCGGCGTACGCGGCCCCGTCGATCACGCCCGCCAGTTGCAGGCTGGCGCCACCGGGGCCGTCCTCAGCCGACAAGGGCCTGGTCAAAGAGTTCCACGACCGGCTGCGTGGGAAGGCCCGGGAGGCGGCCGGCCGGGATCCGGAGCCGACCGCGGGCATCATCGA
>NZ_JBVJMV010000085.1:0-14348 GCF_055584025.1 Streptomyces sp. NPDC104309
TACGCCCGCACCGCCGCAGCCGAAACGCTCCTCGACGCCGCCTGTGCCTGACACTGAGTCAACCCCCGAAGGATTTCCGGAGCCGACCACTAAGGTCGCGGAGTTGCGCAAGCAGATCGCAGAGCTTTCCGAAGCGGTGTCCCAGGCGGAAGCCGAGCTGTCCCGGTTGCAGATCACGCGGGAGACGGTGAAGCAGGTGCTGGCCGATGGTCCGGTGGCCATGCGTGATGCGGCCGTGCCGGCGGCGTCCGGGCCGGTCGATGTGGCCGCGGCGCTGTTGGCCGCCGAGGCCGTGGGCGATGTGACGGTGATGTCGCCGGATTACCAGCGGATCATCGCGCTGTTCGCGACGTCGGGGTCGGCATGGCGGTGCAAGGACGTGTGCATGGAGCTGGGGCTGGAAAGCGAGGCGCGTCATGTGGAGGGCATGCGCTCGAAGCTGAAGCGCCTGGTGGAGCGGGGGATCCTAGCGGAGACCGCGCCGGGGCTGTTCAGGGTGGACGGACGGCAGTTGGGCTGGTGAGCGCCGTCCTGGAGGCCGGCGGTCTGGCGGTGGCCGAGGCCGCGTTCGCTGCTTCCCGCGGCCTGTTCGAGCAGGTCGCCACGGATCTGACGTCGCCGGACGCCGCCGCGTTGACGCATTCAGGGCTGGAGGACCTGCTCGCGGCGCGGATGCGCGAGGTGACCCGGCAGCTGTTCCAGGACCATCTGGATCTGCGAGCGGTGCGCGAGCGGCGGGCCGGGCGGGTGGTCGATGAGACCGGGGTTGAACGCACCCGGATCGAGCGGGGCCGTGCCCGGATCCTGGCCACGGTGTTCGGGAAGGTCACCGCGACCCGGATCGCCTACCGGGCCACGGGCTCGGCGGATCTGCATCTGGCCGACGCCGCGCTGAACATGCCCGCCGGGATGCACAGTCATGGGCTGGCCAGGCTCGCCGCCACCGAGTCCGCCCGCGGTTCCTTCGCCGAGGCGGTCGACCGTGTCAACGCGATGACCGGCGCCGGGATCGGCCACCGGCAGGTCCAGGAGCTCGCCGTGGCCGCTGCGGCCGGCATCGACGTGTTCTACCAGGCCCTGGTGCCCGAGCCGTGCACCGATGCCACGCTGCTGGTGCTGTCCGCCGACGGCAAGGGCGTGGTGATGAGGCCCGAGGCGCTGCGCGAGGCCACGGCGAAGGCCGCCGCGGCCAAGAGCGGCAACAAGATGGCGACCAGGCTCGCGCCCGGGGAGAAGAACAGCCGCAAGCGGATGGCCACCCTGGGCACCGTCTACGACGCCGAGCCCGCCGTCCGCGGCGTCGACGACATCATCGCCGACCCCGCCGACCCCGCGAAGGAGTGTCGCCCGGGACCGAGAGCCAGGTCCAAGTGGCTGTGCGGCTCGGTGAACGACACCGCCGAACAAGTCATCGCCGCGGTATTCGACCAGGCCGAAGCCCGCGACCCCGCCCACCGCCGGACCTGGGTCGTGCTGGTCGACGGCGCCCGGCACCAGCTCGACCTCATCCGAGCCGAGGCCGGACGCCGGAACGTCACCGTGCACATCGTCATCGACATCATCCACGTGCTCGAATACCTGTGGGGCGCCGCGCACTGCCTGCACCCGGCCGGCGACCGCGCGGCCGAGGCCTGGGTCGCCGGACAGGCCCGTACCATCCTGGCCGGAGGCTCCGAGCAGGCCGCGGCCTCGATCAGCGCCGCCGCCGACGCCGTCGGGCTCAGGCCTGGCTCACGCAAGGGTATCGACGACGCCGTCGGCTACCTGAAGAACAAGGCCGCCTACCTGCGTTACGACACCGCGCTGACCGAAGGCTTCCCGATCGCCACCGGGATCATCGAGGGGGCGTGCCGCCACCTGGTCAAAGACCGCCTCGACATCACCGGCGCCCGCTGGGGCCTCTCCGGCGCCGAAGCCGTCCTGAAACTCCGTGCCCTGCACAGCAACGGCGACTTCGACACCTACTGGTCCTGGCACGAAACACAGGAGTTCACGCGCAACCACCAGGCCCGATACCGCGACACGCTCATACCAGCGGCTTGATCGCCAGAACCCTCATTGGATCTGCACCCAACCTCGAAGGCCGCGTATCTGCACGGTTTGTTCGGTTCCGGTAAGTCGCGCTTCATGGCCGTGCTGCACCCGCTACCGCACGGGGACGAGACGGCACGGGCTCGGAAGGACTTCGACCCGGTCCTCGGAAAGCACGAGGGGCTGAGCGGCGACCGCAAGGAGTTCCTGCTGGTGCCGTACGGGCCCCCGCAGCGACCGCGCAAGCCCCGGTGGCCGCCGGTTACCGGCCACCGGGGTCCTGCGGACACAGGCAGCCGCCCGGGGTAGGGCACGCTCACGGTACGGCCCGGCCGTCGAGGACGACATCGCCGCCGCCCGCGTGCATCCGCAGGCTGTCGCGCGCCTCAGAACCCCGGGGCCGGGAGGAAGCCCGGCCACCACGGGGGTACACCGCTGGGGCAGTCGTAGGTGGTGCCGCTCCAGAAGAGCGAGAGGGCGCACCAGGAAACGGCGAGGAGCGTCACCACGAGGGCGAGGGCGTGGAGAAGGGGACGGTTCCCAAGGAGGGCGCCCACCGCCACCCAGCCCAGCAGCAGGACTGCCCAGAGGCCCGGAATGAAGAGCAAGAGCAGGAAGTTGCTGTTGGCCGCGTTGTTCACTCCCGTGTCGCAGGCGTTCCACGCCCTGCCCAGAAGCATGGCCGCGAGCACCGCGAGAGCCAGCCCCACCACCGTGCCGAGACATCCATGCAGCCGTCGGTTCCCCATACGCCCCTCCGTTCGTCGTCCGCTCCGGAAAGCACCGGAGCCGCACCGCTCGTCACTGTATCCACCCGCTCCGCGAGCCCTGACCAGCGGAGACCGGCCCGTCCCTTGACGGACGGGCCGGTCCCCGGCTGGGAGGGTCCGGGCTATTTCTTCTTCACCTGGTCCACTCCCTTCGCGTACATCTGCCCGATCGTGTCGATCACCGCGGCGTGGAATTGTTCCCTGGTCAGGTCGAGGCCGTGGTGGTCGAAGAGGTCGACTCCGGCCTGCATCGTCATGTGGTCTCCCGGGTCGTCCTGTCCGACGAGGACGGGATCGGCAACCGAGGCCCCTTCGATGAGCGTCTTGGAGTCGAAGCCGGCGGCCCGGCCGACGTAGCCGTAGTGGACGTTCGACCACATGTCGTAGAAGACCTTGTAGTCGGTGCCCGGAACGTCGATGAAGTAGCCCTCCTTGGCGAGGTTGAACTTCTTGTCGAGCTTGGGCTTGTGGTCCCACTCGCAGACCTTGGGACAGACCTTGGCGGTCCACATGGCCAGGGCCGCGGTCGCGTCGCTCCCCTGGTTGCGTCCGGCCAGGCCGTCGTACCAGGCCCGCGGGCGCAGCAGGCCTTGGATCGCCTTCACGTCGTCGGACCGGGCGTTGCGGGTCAGTTCGTCGTACATGTAGCTCTCCATCTCGGAGAACAGGTCCTCCCCCTTCTTCAGGTCGGGCTTGGGCTCGGGGCCCTTCTTGAAGGTGGCCTTGGTGGAGACCTTCCCGCCGTCGTTCTTGACGGTGATGGTGATGACCCCACCGCTGGAGCCGCTGGAGCCGCTGAAGCCGCCGAGGTTTGGCACGGGCACCGTGTAGGTCTTCGTGGAGTGGTAGACCCAGGTACCGTTGGGGCCCATCGTCATGTAGTCCCGGTAGGAGCCGCCCTTGCCGTCGCTGCACCCGCTCTCGCAGCCCGTGATCGGGCGTTCGCCACTCGGGTCGGACTTGGTGACGGGGGTGTTGTTGGCATAGGCGTAGCCGTTGAGGGACTCGTGGTCGTCGGGGGCGAGGACGGGGTCCACGGAGAGGAAGCGTCCGGTGACCGGGTCGTACTCGCGGGCCCCGACGTGGACGAGGCCGGTGCTCGCGTCGGCGGTCTTGCCGAGGAAGCCCTTGTCGTCGGGCCAGGCGGACGGTGCCGCACCGCGGGACTCGCCGAAGGGCTTCGTGTAGCGACGGGTGACGGCCTGGGTGACGGCGTCGACGGCCATCGAGGCCGTTCCGTGGTGGTCGTCGATCATCCAGCTCAGGCCGGACTCGGTGCGCACCGCCGTGACGTCACCGGCCGCGTAGTAGCGCTCGGCGGTGAACTTCTTGGTGGCGCTGTCGTAGCGGAGTTCCTGACCGGCCAGGTAGAGGACGGTCGTGCCCTGGTCGCGGCGGATCAGGAGTTCCCCGTTGGCGTCGTAGAGGTAGTCGGTGGTCTTGGTGCCTTCGGTGAGGCGGGTGAGTTCTCCTTCGATGTCCCAGGTGAGGCTCTCTGCGGTGCCGCTGGGGCCGTAGCGCTTGGTGGTGCCGCCGCGCTCGTCGTACTCCATGGCCTTGGCGGTGCCGCCGTTGACGCTGTACGAGGTCAGGGTGTGCGGCTGGCCGGTGCCGGAGGCGTTGACGGGTGGGTAGGCGTAGGTGGTCCGGCTGTCACCCGTGGTCCTGTGCTCGGTCTGGGTGTCGCGCAGGCCGCCGGGCTTGTAGGTCCAGCTTGTCCAGTACGGGGCCGGGCCGCTCAGTGCGCCCGCCGAGCGGGTGGTGGCGCAGTCGTTGGAGGAGGGCGTCCACGCCTCGGTCAGCCGCCGGTAGCCGTCGTAGGCGAAGCACTGGGTGTCCTTGCCGTTCGCCTTGTCGGTGACCGACTTGACGTTGCCGCTCGCGTCGTAGGCGTAGTCGACGTCGCTGGGGTACCCGGCGTTGGTCTGGTCGACCGTGTGGGTACCGGCGAGGCGGCGCGTGCCGTCCTCGTAGCGGTTGAGGACCTGGAGCTGCTTGGCGTCGGTGGAGGTGCCGAGGCGGGTCTCCTCGATGTCCCCGTACGGCGAGTAGCCAATGTTCTGGACGTAGTCGGTCATGCCGTCGGTGCCGGTGAGCATGCCGAGGCCGTTGTATTTGTTGGTGACGGTCTCGGCGGGCAGACCGGCGAGCTTCGGCATCGAGGCGGACTGGACGGTGCCGTCGATGTTGTAGACCGTGGACTGGGTGAACGTCTGCGGCGCACCGGCCACGACCAGGGAGTCACTGGCGGCGAGGACCGTCTTGGTGCCCTTGGCGCGGCCGAGGGCGTCGTAGCCGGTGACGACCTGCGAGTAGATCTTGCCGGCGGTGCCGCCGACGTACCGGATTGAGGCGGTCGGCTGTCCCTTGGCGAGGGAGTCGTAGGTGAACTTGGTCAGTTGGTGCGCGTCGTCCTTCACACCGTCCCAGGTGCCGGTCTTGCGGCCGAGCTCGTCGTAGTCGGTGATCAGGGTGCGCGAGGCGCCGCTGAGGGTGGTGGTGACCGTCACCGGCTGGTCGGCGTCGTTGTACGTGGTGTCGGTGCGGCCCTTGTCGGGGTCGGTCGCCCACTCCTGGCGTCCGCGCAGGTCGTAGCCGTACGACCACACCGCCCCGTCCGGGCCGGTCATCCTGCCGATTTGGCTGCCGGGGGTGTAGGCGAAGAGAGTGCGGGTGTAGTCGCTGCCGCTCGGAACAGGACCGGCGTACTCACGGCGCTCGGTGACGCGGCCCTGGGCGTCGGTGAGGGTCAGCGTGCCGGTGCCGCCCGCGGCGGCGGTGACGGCGGTGCGGTCGCCCTGCTGCTCTGTCCTGGTGCGCCACTTCTCCTGGTCGTAGACCCGGAAGACCGACGCGGTGGTGCGCCCGGCGGCGTCGAAGACCGTCTCGGTGGAGGCGGGAACGGAGCCGGGGAAGGTGTTGGCCAGGGTACCCGAGGGCGCGTTGTTGTCGTGGACCTGCTCGTTGGTGAGGTAGGCGAGGCCACGGTCGTCGTAGAGCGTCTCGGAGATCACCCGTCCGCCGTCCGGCGCGGGGACCTGCTTCTGCCGGGACCGCAGCAGGCCGTCGAAGATCTCGTACGAGCTGTTGTAGGTCTTCCCGTCGGCCTTGAGGGCCTCGGTGCGGACCCAGGTCTCCTTGTCATTGTTGACGCTGTACGTGTAGACGATGCTTGCGGCGTCGTCGAGCGCGCGGGAGCGGTCCGGCTTCCACACCGACCGCAGCCGCCCGAGCGCGTCAAGGGTCCATTCGGTGACGTTGCCGTTGGCGTCGGTGGTCTTGGTGGCCGTGCCCCAGGCGGGGTCCATCTCGGTGGTGGTGGTGTAGAGCTTGGGGTCGGTGGTGGTCCTCGACGTCAGCGGGCCGTAGCCGGTGTCGTCGGGCACGTACGTCGTCCTGACCGTGCGGTTCAGGGCGTTGGTCGAGGTGAGTGCGCGGCCCAGCTTGTCGTAGGTGGAGGCGGAGACCTTCTGGTAGACGGGCTTCTTGTCGGCGTCGTAGCGCGCCACCCGGTAGGAGGCGGTGGGGTCGCCCTTGGTGGGCGCCACGCCGACGGCCTGCTGGTCGTAGGCCGTGGTGACGTCGGAGACCACATTCCCGGGGACCGACGGGGTGCTTGCGCAGGGGACGCTGTAGGTCTCGATGCGGGAGGCGAGGGAGATCAGCCAGTCCGAGGTGTTGCGGGCGTAGGTCTTGCGCGTGCAGCTCTCGTCGCCGCTCTTGGTGGCGTCGCCGCTGTCCTCCAGGGTGAGCGGCATGCCGTACGTGGTGTCGTACGTGGTCTTCTGCCGGACCGTACGGGAGCCGCCGGAAGTCGTGGTGCGGGTGCTCACCTCCCCGGGTTGGACGATCCACGCCTCGGTGGTGCCCCAGTCGTAGGTGTGGCTGCCGGTTTTGTGGGACCAGGGGGTGTTGATGGTGCCGCTGACTTCGGCGGCGTCGTTGTAGATGACGGTCTCGCGGACGAAACCGGCGTACTGGCGGGAGTCGTCGATGGCGGTGCCGGTGGAGTCGGTGACCTTCTCCACCCGGGCGGTGCCGTCGAGTTCCTTCTCACCGTTCAGGCCGCGCATGTAGAGCGTCAGCTTCTTGCTGCGCGGGCCCTCGGAGTCACCGGAGGTCTCCACGACCTTGCCGAAGCCGCGCCACTGCGACCAGGTGCGGTTGGACGGCTTGGTCAGGCCCTCGTCGTCGGCATAGGCCCAACCGGCGCCGCCCTGGTAGTCGTAGTACTTCTCGCCGGTGTCGCCGTGGCCGTAGGGGTCGTCCTGGAAGACGGAGGTGACCACGTACTTGTGGAACCAGTCGGTGACCGGGGTCGCACCGGACTGGGACCACTTGACCGGGAAGCAGAGGCGGGTGTTCCTGTCGATGTCCGCGGGCATGCTGCTGCGCCACACGCAGTCGGGGTCGGAGTAGTTGGCGGTGAGGGTCGAGCCGGTCTCGGACTTGATGGTGCGCACGCGCCACTTGATGTAGCGCAGGGTGTCCGGGCCGCTGCCCTCGACGTGGTTGGACAGCTGAATGCCGCCAAAGACGACCGGCGGCATGGCGGCCGCGGTGGTGTTGGCCTTGCCGGTGTTCTGGATGGACTTCAGCCACAGGCTCGCCGAGGAGGCGTCGCCGGTGTCGGGGAAGCTCTGCTCCAGGTGCCAGGTGTCCACGTCCCGCTGGGTGGTGCCGGTGCCGGTCCACACCGAGGTGGTGATGTCGGTGAGGCGCTTGCGGGTGAAGAAGGACGGGCCGATCTGGGTGGTGCACTTGGTGCTGGCCGCGCAGATCATGTCGTAGGGCACGTCGGGCCAGTTGGCCTTGGTGTCCTTCGTCAGGCTGGAGCAGCCGCCCGAGGTGACGCAGCGCTCGGCGTAGGTGAAGCGGACCTGCTGGGCGGCGGGCTTGGAGTAGATCAGGTCGCTGCGCAGGCCGTAGTCGATGCGGTTGAGGTAGCCGCCGCGGGTGTAGCCGGTGCCGTCGACGGTGGTGTCGGCGTTCTTGGAGTAGTAGTTCGTTTCCTTGCTGTACCAGTAGGTGGAGGCGTTGCCGTGGGTGTCCTCGACGTAGTCGAGGTTCCAGCGCCACGCCTGGGCGCAGGAGGAGTCGGCGTAACCGCTGGACTTGTAGCAGGGCTCGCCGGAGTCGTCGCCGAACACCGGCACGGTCCAGACCGAGTTGGTGACCGGGTCGTCGTCGGCGGTGTCGCTGGTGCCCTTGTCGCTCCAGCCGTGCAGCCGGTGCTTGCCGAAGAAGTACTGGACGCCGTCCGGGCCGGTCACCTTCCAGTACTCCGTGTTGTTGTCACCATTGCCGGTCGCGCCGGTGAGGTGCTCGACGCGCGTGCCGTCCTCGTTCTTCACTTTCCACGAGCCGCCGGACGCCTCCGAGAGGGCGGCGGAGTCGCAGGCCGTCTTGTCGGCGCAGGTGTTGACGAGTTCCACGGCCTTGCCGTTGAGGACCAGGGTGGCGTTGGCGTACTTCCAGCACAGGTCGCCCTTGCCGGAGTGGCCGTCGTCCTTGCAGGAGCCGTAGGTGCGCTCGATGTAGGACTCGGTCATCGAGAAGCCTTCGCCGATGACCGAGGTCTGGTTGTTCTCCCCGGCCGTGCGGCCGTCCACCGAGGCGGAGTCGTAGGAGATCGACAGGTTCGGCGACGGGCCGGCGGTCGCCGGGGGAACCCGCAGCGGGTAGTTCCAGGTGAAGTCACCCGTGCTGCCGCCGGCCTCCCAGGTCGCGGTCGGGGACAGCGGCGTGGCGCTGTAGTCGCTGCCGCCTCCACTGCCCGAACCGTCGGTCGACGCCGCGAGCAGCATCGAGGTGTGGGTGGTGACGGCGCCTGTCACGGTCTGGGACGCGGCATCGTTGTCCGCGCCCGGCACCGGGGTCTGGGTGCGGCAGGACTTCTTCTGCGGAGTGGTCAGCGCACACACCGGCAGCATGACCAGGCGTAGCCGGGGGCCGAAGTTGCCGCCGTAGACGTCCTTGAAGGAGGAGTAGCTCAGGGAGACCCGGAGCTTGTCGGTGTCACCCTTGCCGGACGCAGCTGCCGCCGGTGCGACGGTGAGCAGGACGCCGTTGACGCCCGCCTTCTGCGCGGCCGACCGGGTCTGGACGCCGATCGCCACCCGTTCGGCCGGGCCGGAGGCCACGGCCTTCTTCTTCGCGGCCTTGGCCGCCGGGGCGGCCGGCACCTGGGCCAGCTTGACGCCGAGCCCGCCGACGGTGACGGAGGTCCCGCCGGTCGCCGGGACATCGGCGGTGGCCTTCCCGGCCTTCGGCCAGGCGGCGTGCTTCAGCCGCTCACGGGTCTGCGTGACGGCGGGGGCGGCCTTGTCCTTCGGCGCCTTGGACGTGCCGAGCTTGAGCACGCCGACCTTGTCGATCTTCGCGTCGGGCCGGTTCTCCAGCTCGTGGTGCGCCGGGGACTGGGCCTGGGCGGCGAAGTCGTAGCCCGAGGGAACGATGACCTGCGGAAGCAGGGAGAGGGAGAGGACGAGTCCGCCACGGCCCAGCCAGCGGCGTATGACCGCCCCTGGCAGACGTCTGCGGAAGGGTGTTGAAGACACGGTGATTTCCCGGTTGTCGGAGAGGGACTAGAGCGGAAGCGGAGCGCTTCGCCCACGAGGAGACAGGGCGGGGCAGGGCGGGGAATCAGCCCCGTCCTGCCCCGCCCTCGCTGCTACCGCTGCTCGGCGTTGCGCCGGTCGGCAATCACGCCGGTGGAGGTGGCTCCGGCCCAGACGCGGACGCTGTCAATCTTTCCGGGGAAGTAGCGCGCGGCGGCGCCGTTGAGCTTCGCCCGGCCGATCTCGAACGTTCCGCCGCCCTGCCAGGAAGTGGAGTACGGCACGCCGTCCTCGTCGCCCATCAGGGCGCTGTCGATGTACAGCTTGAGCGCGCCGAGTTTGGAGGTGTCCTCGGGGTCGGCTGCGGTTTGGGCGTCGTGGACGACTGTCAGCATGACGGGCACTCCCAGCTGAGCGGTGGTGAATGCGGTGGATTCACTCTCGGTCCAGGCGGCTCCGGTGCCGTCCTTGTCGGGACGGCCGAACGTCCACCGTCCCTGGGTGCTTCCGGCCGGCTGTTCGTACCAGACACCCCAAGAGGACTGACTCGTCCCCGACTGGCCGAACACCTGCACCGCATAGGACTTGGTGGTGTCGGCGAGCTTGGCCGGGTCCAGCGTCACCCAGGCGGTCGCGGTGAACGACCCGGAGTCGTCGAGGAGCGGGCCGGCGGCGGTGGCATAGGCGCTGGTGCCGTTCAGGGTCATCGACTGCGTGGTCGTGACCTCTTCGCCAATATCCGGGTCTCCGGTGGTGAACTTGGTGAGCGCGGCCCCATTGAGTGTCAGGTTCCGGCCGAAGCCGCTGGTGTCCTTCACCGTGGTGCCAGCGGCGTTGGCCATGTCGGTGGCGTCCCACTTGGCGACGAGCGCCGGGACCGGGTCACCGGCGGTGCCGTCGCTGATGTCCTCGTCCTCCAGCCAGGCGTCATGGGCGACCTCGGCGTCCGCTAGCGTGCGAGACCAGACCTTGACCTCGTCGATGGCGCCGGCGAAGTTCTCCTTGCCGGTTGCCGAGGCCCACAGGCGGCCGACCTGCAGTCCGCCGGACGCCTTCCACGGGGTCACCGTGAACGGCACCGGCTCGCCCTGCGGGACGCCGTTGACGTAGAGCTGGATCGTCTGCAACGCCGCGTTGTAGACACCGGCGAGATGGGTCCAGGCGTTCAGAACCGGCGGTTTCGTTCCGATTGAGCGAGTGATCGCCGGACCTGAGACGTCCGTTTGGTGCCGGTTGAAGACCCAGGCGTTGGCGGCCGTGGAGTAGTACAGCTGGAACCCGGAGGCGTTCGTTCCTGCCTGGGACAGAACGGTGTAGTTGACGTCTTTCTTCTCCAGGCGGGCCCAGGCCGAGACGGTGAAGGACTTGGTGGTGTCCAGTACCGCGCCGGGGGTGGAGAGGTAGGCGCTCGTGCCGTTGAGCTTCGCCGCGCCGGAGCCGCTGCGGGCCAGGGTGTCCCAGGTGGCCCCTGAGGAGGTCAGCGGGTGCTGGGTGGCGGTGGTGGCGTCGGTGAGGGCGTTGTCCAGGTGCCAGATTCCCGAGGGCTTCTCGGCGCCCTTCACGAGGAAGCTATAGTAGCCGGTGAGCGAGCTGTGTGCGGCCGCGTCGTAGCCCCAGACCTGGATGGTGTTCTCGCCGGCCTGGTTCGGCGTGATCGTCTGAGTGGTGGCCGCGCCCTTGGCGACGGCGATCGGGGCCGAGACCACGCCGCTGTTCAGCTTCCACTTGTAGCTGACGACGTCCGACTGGATGCCGGCCGTGGTGGGGTTGGTGTCCGCGGGGGTGAAGGTGAACTTGCCGGACGTGCCTACCCCGCCGGCGGCCGGATCGGTCTCGGCCGGCTTGTAGACGCCGTCCGCGCTGGTCACCACCGGAGGGGGCGGCGAATCGGTGTCGACCCGGAAGTAGCACCAGGACGACCAGGCCGAGTCCAGGACTCCGGTAGCGCCCCGGTCCGTCTTGTAGTACGCCTGCGTCTTGACCCGCATCCGGTAGTCCGTCTGTGCCGGCAGCGCGCTGGAGGTCGCGTCGCGGGGGGCGTTGTCGGCAACCCAGGCGCCGTCCGGCGAGGCCGCGTACCAGGCGCGGCTGGAGCCGTCGGCCTTCCACACCTCGAACAGGGCGCGGACTTGGGCGTTGGAGCCGTCCGCCGACTGCACCGTGGCCAGCATCTTCGGTGTGGTGTCGCTGGTGGCGAAGGGCAGAGTGGAGGCGTTGCAGGCCCGCCCGGTGGTGCCCTGCTGGACGCCGTACGAGGTCGGCTTGTCCGGGTAGGAGACGTAGGTCACCGACAGCTTCGCGTCGTTGCGGAACCGCGCCCAGGCGGCGGCGTCGGACTCGTCGTGTGCGGTCAGCGAGAAGGTGATCTGCGCCGACTTGTTGGCAGCGTGGGACGCGAGGGTCGTCGTCAGGTTTTCGTTCGTCTCCTCGCCCACGTTGTCGCTGAAGCGTACCCAGTTCGCCGGCTGCGACGGGTTGCACAGGCTGCCCCGGCCGTAGGCCACGTTCCGGTCGCCCATCAGGTCGTCCGCGGCGGGGCGGGTCGACCAGGTGGTGCTGGAGGAGATGCCCTTGTTGACGTGGCTCAGGTCGTACCAGTGCGGATCACAGGTGAACGTCCACAGCTGATACACCTCCAGCGTCGCGTCCAGGATCTTCTTGCCGTGGATCGACGAGAGCGGGTACTCGAAGTACATGCGCTGGGTGTACGGGCTGTTGGAGCAGAGGTAGCCGGCGTAGTTGGAGCAGTGGCCCACGCCCTTGTCCCCGTCGAACTCCCAGTACTTGGTGCCGTTGGAGGCCAGGGCCGTCCAGTCGCCCAGCGCGATGCCCTTGGTCGGCGGATCGATGTAGAGCGGGAAGACGGTGTCCTCGCCGCGGAGCAGGGCCGGATCAGGGGTGATCTCCAGGGTGGTGCCGACGAGCTTGAGCGGGAGCTCGGCCGCCGCGTCACCGCTGCCGGGGCCCTCCGAAGGCCCAGGCTCACCCCCGGCGGCAGGCAACGGGCCCGCCTCCGTCGCCTGCGATTCGCCCTCCGGCTCTGCTGAAACGGTGCGGTCGAGTTGCGTGGTGATGCCCGCTGCCGGGGTGTCACCGGCCGAGTCCCACATCCGCCCTGCCGGGCTCTCGAAGACCGGGGTGCCGTCGCCGTCGCGCGCGACGAAACCGCCGTCGGCCGTCGGGGCGATGTCCAGGCCATTGCCGGAGACGGTCATCCTGATCGTCGCGAGCGCCGGATTCTTTGCAGCCTCCGCGGTCTTGACCACGAGCACCGAGGTGTAGCCGGAGCTCAGCGCAGTCAGTTGCAGATCGACGTCCGGGAGGACTCCGGCGTACGTGACGGTGTCGCCGTCGAGTCGGGGCTCCGGGAGCTCAGTGGGCCAGCCGAGCCGCAGCTCGTGTCCCTCATCCTTCAGCGTGACCAGTCCATCCCCGCTGCCGCCGCCGGAGAAGGTGAGACCAGCTGTCGTGTTCTTCGCCCGCACAGAGCCGTTGATCTCGCGAACGAGGGTGGTGTCGATGGGTGCCCAGGTACCGTCGTCCCTCCGGGCACGGACCGGAGCCGCGTTCATTTCCTGCGTGAAGGTGCCGTCCGAGTTGGCGAAGACCTGGGACGATTCGGTAGTCGCCCCGTCCACGGCCACTCGCTCACCGGTCTCCCCCGCGAGAACACTGGCTTTCGACTCAGGAGTCCCGTCGACCGCTGTCGAGGCCGCTCCGTCATGGGCTGTTGCCGGAGTCGCTCCGACCCCGACCACCGGAATCGCACTCCCTAGAAGTGCGACGGCTACGGCCCAACTTCGCACCGCCTGACGCCAGCTGTGCCCCCGTCCCTGAGTAAACACGCCCCACCCATCCCCTTAGTTTTTCTTTAAAAGAAACTGTGTGGATCATGTGTTGATCAAGCATGATGGTCAACTGTGTCGTGCATCACATTGATTTATTTCGGCCAGCAGGGGCCGCGACGAACTGGACGAAACTTCTCCGGGCTTGGTGCGGGCAACACGATCTGGGCCCTGACTCTGGCCTGGTGAGGCGTCTTGTGACCGTATGCCGATTTCTTGAGCCGGTGCCGCTCGGCGGCGGTCAAGGTAACCGGGCGCGCAGCTATCGCAGGCATCAGGGTGGCGACCGATCGCGATGAGTGGGTCACGGGCCATGAGGGACCGTCAGTTTCCCGTCGGGATCACACATTGTCGGCGCCCTGACGTCGAGGTAGCCGCTGCGGAAGGGCGACGCGGACTACCGCGGTGGCCGGGGCCTGGACCGTGCAGTCGTACAGGTTCCCGCTTCGGCGGTCTCAGGCGACGGTGATACCGCTGCGGGGGTGTATCGGGGCGTTGAGTGAGGTCGACCAGTACCGGTGCCTCGGCCCGGGACCTCGCCAGGACCTGCGGATCGAGATAGGCGGTGGCCAGACCGGGGTCGGCAGTGCCCGCGTTGACGAGCAAGGTGCCGTCCGGGTTCCAGACGGCACTGCCGCCACATCCGTGGTACGGGCCGCTGGGCCCGCTGTGGTTGGCGAGGGGGACGTAACTGGTGTTGTCCAGGGCCCGTGTCGGGAAGACCGTGGCACGCTGGTGGGCAACGGCGCCCGGCCGAACATCGCGCCGACCAGATACGTGTGGCAGCCGCCGAGGGCGGCGGCGCGGGCGTGCTCGGGGTAGCCAGAGTCCCAGCAGATGCCGAGTCCAAGACGCCAGTCATCGACGGTGAGAGTGCACCCGCTGGTGCCGGGGCTGAAGCCGGCGGCGCGCTCGCTTGGCGTGTGGTGCTGCTTGTCGTAGTGGGCGGCGAATCGACCATTGCGGCCCAGGACCAGGACGGATATGTGCAGCCGCCCGGACTCGAGGTTACAGGCCGGGGCTCCGGCCACCACAGCGGTACGGGGTCTGAGGTTCCCCCGGCGTGCGGGAGGTGCTGATCAGCTGGTCAGGGCGGGTTGACGGGGTTTCAGGTTCGTTCGTTCGGCCGTTGCCTGGTCGGC
>NZ_JBVJMV010000086.1:0-4389 GCF_055584025.1 Streptomyces sp. NPDC104309
GCCGACCAGGCAACGGCCGAACGAACGAACCTGAAACCCCGTCAACCCGCCCTGACCAGCTGATCAGCACCTCCCGCACGCCGGGGGAACCTCACTCTCGGTGTTGGAGCCCGTGTTGCCCGGCCGCGGCGCGGTGGCCGAGCGGCGTCGGCGGTGTCGTCAGTCGAGCCAGTTCAGAGGAATCAGAGCGGTGCGGTTGCCTTCGTCACCGGGGCGCCAGTTGCCGATCACAGCTTCCTGGAACCAGCTTTCGGGCAGGTTCGCGTGATCACAGACGATGATCTGGAATGCACCCTGGTTGAGCTGTGCCACATCGTTGAGGAGTTCGAAGTATGCGGTGACGGTGGCCCAGTCGGCGTCTTGGACGGTGGATGCGTCGCGGGGCTTTTCCGGGAAGAACGCCTGGGTGGGCTGGTCGAGCATGAGAAAGCTGGGGACGGGACGGTTGTTGCGTCGCAGGTAGGTGTGCAGGGCGAGGTGGGCAACCAGGTGGTAGCCGATGTGGTTCTTGGCGCTGCCGATGCGGGTGAGGGGCAGTCGTCCGGCGGGTCGCCTGAGGACGACGTTGAGGAGTTTGAGGCTGATCCCCACTTCGGTGGCGTCGGCGGCTCCTCCGAGGCTGAGTCGCTTGGCCCAGGCAGTCATCATGATGGCAATGTCTGCAAGCCGGCGCTCGGTTTCGGCTGTGACGTCGTCTTCGTTGACGAGCTGTTCAAGCGTGGCGGCGTGTTCCTGAGCTAGGACAAGGTTGTGGCGCAGGCGGGTGATGTCGCTGTCAGTGCCCGTGCGGGTGAGTGCTTCGGAGATCCGGCCCTGGATGTGCGCGACGCGTAGGTTCTGTTCCTGCAGGTTACGCAGGCGCTCGTCGCTCGCCAGGAGTTCTCTGAGCTGGGCGCCGTTGAGCCTGAGGCGCTCGGTGACGTCGGCGCGTTCGGTCTGAAGGGCGCGTCGGTGTTCTTCGCGGACGGGCTGAAGTGTCTGTGCCTGGGCGAGTTCTTGTGCGAGGTGGCCGGTCAGTTCGGAGATGTCCTGCGCGGTGGGGTCTGGGTGTTCCAGGGGCTGGGTGCACATGGGGCACACGCTGGTGTCGTGCTGGCGTTCAGGGCCCAAGAGATCGAGTGTTTTGAGACGGTCGAGCTGGAGATGGAGCTCGCCGGTGAAGGCCCGGCCCTGCTGCTGCCAGCGGTCGACGGCCGTCAGGGCGTCGTCGAATTCCTGCAGTTGTTCGCGCAGGACGCGGCGTTCGTTGCTGAGTTCTTGGCGCCGGTCGCGCAGTTCCAGTGGGGCTGCGGTCTGTGGTGCGGCGGCCAGGGCCTGGTGGAGGAGGTCGGGGACCTGGGAGGCGTCGGGGGCTGCGGGCACGTCGGTGAGGAGGCCTTCGGTCTCCGCGAGGCGGACAAGGGCGAGACCGTTGGCGTCCATGGCCTGCTGGTGACGCAGGGCGTCGTCGAGTTTCCGCTGGGCTGCGCGTTGGGCTCGCTGGGCTTCGCCGAGGCGGTGACGGCGCAGGGATTGTTCGGGGCCGGCAGCGCCGAGGAAGTAAGGCAGGGTGTCCTTGAGTGCCTGGGCCATGCCCGCTTCGGTCTGGCGGTGGAACAGGGCCGTCTGGTCAGCGATCTCGTTCTGGCTTTGGAAACAGAGCAGGGCCGCTTGGGCGATGGAGACATCGAAGGCGTTGCGTGCAGCGCCGGTGGGCGGCTGGAAGTGGAAGTCCTCGATCCCGAGCCGGCCGCTGAGTTCGCTGCGCAGGACCGCGACGTTGGAGTTGTTGATGAGTTCGTCGGGTCGGGGGATGTCGAGAGTGGCGTCGCCGGTGCGGGTGAACGCGTGGTGGGTGGAGGCTCCGGCCGGGCGGGGCCGGGCCAGGACCATGCGCGAGTTGTCAGCGAAGGTGACCAGGAGGGCGTACCAGCCGACGGTCTGGTCGATCAGGTCGTCAGGCAGGTTAGGGGCACGGCGTCCGAGGCAGTAGTCGACGATGGTGAGGACTTCGGACTTACCGGTCTCCGACTCGCCGGTGAGGATGTTGAGCGCCCCGGGGCGGAACCGCAGGACCCTCGGGGGCTTCCTGCCGTCTCGGTGGTACAGGGCCAGGGCGAGCAGCTGCATGACGGTTCTGGGGCTCCTTTTCGAGGGGGTGGGTCAGGGTCGGATGCCGAGAGCGATGAAGGCTCGGGCGGGGTCGGTCACGGCGAGCCAGCGGCCGACCAGCGCCGCTGCGCGGGCACAGTCGGCGACCTCTTCGCCGGGGGCGGCGGAGGCGGGCTTGGGAATGCGGGGGCAGACCAGTCCGCCGGGGGTGACGTCTATGGCGTGGTGGCGCATGGCGGTACGCAGGCTGGCGCGCGTGTACGTGGTCAGTGCTGCGGCACGTTCGGCGAATGCGGCCTGCAGACGCGGGTGTTCGTTGGCCCAGGCCGTGAGTGTGACGGTGGATTTGCCCGGTAGTGAGCTTCGGGTGTCTGTGGGCAGCACGAGAGGCAAGATCAGGAACGCGCTGGGCCAGGGCAAGGGCCTCTCCGCCTTTTTCGTGGCGGTGTTGACGGCGCTGGCCAGGAGGTAGGCGCCGAAGGCAGGGTTGAACAGTGCCTGCGTCTCCGACACGTTGCGGTGGGAGTCGGTCGTCACTGTTCCTGCGTCTCGTTGGGGCTCTTGCAACGGCTGCTGTAGTCGGGGTGCCAGCCCAGTTGCCGACCGGGTTGTGCGGTGTCTGCCTGGTCGGCCAGGCCGTGGGCGCTGCCCGTGCCAACCCAGGGTGCGGTGACGCTGCCGGGGCGGAGCGGGGTGTCAGCGACGCGGTCCATGGTGGCGTCCAGGATTTCCTGGCCGATGGACTGGCGGTCTTCTTCGCTGATGTCGTCGCTGACGCGCCGGGTCCGGCGGCGGAAGGCGGACTCCCACTCGTAGTGGAGTTCGCCTTCGTATTCGTCGAGGCGCTCCGGGGTGATCTTGAAGGTGCGCAGCCATTCGGAACGCTGGGCCCGCGCCAGGTGGTAGTCGCGCAGGTGCATCGCCACTTCGTCGTCGGGCAGCCCGATCCACCGCATCTGGGTGACGACCAAACGGTCGCTGTAGCCTGCGATCTCCGCCTGGGTGAGATTGCGCAGCGTCTCGGTGATCGGCAGGTTCCTGCCGGCGTAGCGGCCGGTGACCTCGTCCCGCCTGCACATGAGTTCCTGGGCGCTGACGGAGGCGCGCATGCGCTGGGGGTTCTTGCGTTCCAGCAGCTTGACCGCCATGCCGTACCACCACCCCTTGATCTCCTCGAGGGCGGCCTGAGCGTGGTCGCTCGGCGTGATCCCCAGTTCCTTGGCCAGACTAGAGTCCAGGTCTGACATCACGGGGGCCCCGTCGTCGACCGTGATGGCCCTGACGAACTGCTGGCGCTGGGTCGGGGTGAGTTGCATGAACAGCTCGCGGTCGTCCGCGGTGGTGCCGGGTCCGTCGTCGTCGCGGGCGGTCTGCTCCATGCGTTCCAGCGCCATGGCCTCGTCCCTGTCCGGGCTGGCGCTGAGGTAATGGAAGAAGGTGCCCGGCGGTGCGGTCTGGGTCGAGACCAGGCGCAGGATGGGCATGGCGGTGCCCGAGGGGTCGGAGAGCTTTTTGAGTGCGTCGATCCAGGACGCGACCGAGCGCCAGAAGTCCTTGCCGGTCTCACTCAAAGAGCCGGCGGCTTCACGGTGTTTGGCCTGTAGCAGTTCGAGGGGGGTCTTGTCCGGGTCGAGGAACTCGATGTCGTCGAGGAGTTCCATGCGGACCTCGACCGTGGGCTCCTGCCAGCTGCGGCGGGCGAGCTCAAGCAGGGCAAGCTCGCACTGATAGAGATATCCGGTCATCTGCCCTGCCGCCGAATGCGACCCTGCTCGCGCCACGTTCCCCACTACTGATCGTGCTTGCCCTGAGCGGCGCAAGTCCCACCCCTGCGACCGGGCGCACCAGGTGCAGATCCAAGCTGCTCGGTCCGGTGTGATGCGCCGTGCCACTCCCCTGAGGCCACAACGTAGCACCTGCCTGATGAGACGCCATCAGGATCTTACGGATCGCCCTCAACTCACGATACGTATGGATAGCGGGACCGATTGCCTCACTAACCTCGATGTTTCGTGACGGTCCGTCGACGGAGTCGGTGGACCGTTTTCGTGCCGTGGGCTGGGGCTGTGCAGGCCGAGGGCCCGAGTGTCGTCTCGGGGTGGCGCCGGGTTCCACTTGCTCCGGGTGTTGAGGTGCTGTCGAAGGGGCGGGGATCCGCTGTTCAGCCAGGGTTGGGTAGTTGGCTGAGCCGGTCGAGGGCTGCGGTGATGTGACCGGTCCAGGGCCAGTGCCGGGCCATGCGGAGGATTCGCTGACGGCCAGTGGTCATGAGCTGTCCGGCCGCGGTGAACAGGCGGA
>NZ_JBVJMV010000086.1:4485-14294 GCF_055584025.1 Streptomyces sp. NPDC104309
CGGAGCCGCAGGCGGAGCCGCAGGCGGAGCCGCAGGCGGAGCCGCAGGCGGAGCCGCAGGCGGAGCCGCAGGCGGAGCCGCAGGCGGAGCCGCAGGCGGAGCCGCAGGCGGCGGAGCTCCCAGAGACGGGCCTTGCCGGTCAGGGCGAGCATCGGCATCCAGGCCAGCAGGTCGAGAGCGATCTGCACGATCTCCAGCCAGATCCGGTTCTGGGCCGTGCGGTGCAGGGGCAGGTTGCGCAGGCCGGTGGCACGGGCGGCGCGGATGCGGTCCTCGGCCCGGGCCCGCAGCCGGTGACGGAGCTCGAGTTCGGCGATCGGCCGGCCCGAGGTGTTGGTTGCGAAACAGGTCAGCCGCATGCCGTCCGCGTCCGTGAGCCGCAACTGGGCTCCGGGGTGTGGTCGTTCCTTCCTGACGATCAGCCGCATGCCCTTGGGCCAGCCATCCTGGACGTCGCCGGTGAGTTCGGCGACCCAGGCGCCGTCGCGGATCTCGCCGTCCGCCTCGACGGCCGCCGTCCAGGCCGATGCCGGAACCTTCAGCACGTGCTGGTGGACCTGCTCGGTGATCACCATGCCGACCGAGTAGGACAGCCACCGCCCCCGCTGAGCGAGCCAGGCGACGAAGTCGTGGGTGCCGCCCGCGGAGTCCGTGCGGATCAGGGTCCGGCGTCCGCGCCGGTACTTCTTCGGCAGCTGGGCCAGGGCCAGTTGAGTGGCGGTGATGTGGTCGGTGGCCGTGTTCGATCCCGCGTTGCCTGGCCTGAGCAGGGCCGCGACCGGTTCACCGGTGCCGCCCGGTCCGTGGTCGACGAACCCCATCAGCGGGTGGTGGCCGTAGGTCCGCTTCCACGTGGGTGCGGCATCCTCCTTGTCCGAGTGCGCAACCACCAGCACCCCGTCGAGATCCACGGTCACCGTTCCGCCCGCATCAGGCGCTTCCCGGCTGGCCAACCGCCAGACACGTTCGCGGACCTCACCCCGCGCGGCACGGACGGCCCGCAGGGCCTTCTCCCCGGAGGCTGCGAGGGTGTCGATGAGGCGGGAGACCGTCGGGTCGGAGGCCACCGGCCCGAACACGGCCGGCTCGGCCCGCAACATGCCGACATCGGCGAGGCAGTCCCCGCCCAGCGCGACCGCCAGGGCCACGTCCAGCAGGATCTTGCCCGGATCGTGCACTGCCCGAGCCTTCCGCCATGGCGTCAGCGCCGCTGATATCGCGGTGTCCAAGCCGGCCTTGCGGACGGTCTCGACCAGCAGCACGCCCCCGGCCTGGGACACCACCCCGCGGCCCCCGCCCTCAATGCGGACACGCGGGTACGACCCGATACTCTTCATCACCTGAGAAGTGCCTCCGGCTGGAGCAGGAACAAGGACCTCGACAATCCTCATTCTTGCTGGTCAGAGGCACTTTTCGCTTACCTGACCACCCGTCGGACAGCCCGCTTCATGAAAGCGCGAGGCTAAGGCGGATTTACCGGTGCGGCACCGATCTGTGCCCTTCGCTCCCGCCGGTGCGCCGGGAGCGAAGGGCACAGGCTCTGCGATTATCGTATGGGGCGCGCTTGCTCGATCAGTGACTGTGGTGGTGTGAGGTGAATGCGGTCGGGACAGCCAGCGAAGACGTAAAACAACGACTCGGGGACATAGCCGGGCCTGCGAAACCAGTTACGTACGCGGTCGCCCTGGCCCTGCTCATCGGCGATCTCACCCAAGACGCGTTCGGTGTCCACGTAGACGTGTGGCAGACGAATGCGACCAGTCGCCCGGCTGGTCATGAACTCAACGAGAGCAGGGCGGTCATTGATGGTGGTGCGAGTTGCCCATGCCCTGAGGCTGGGGCTTCCATCGAAGATGTCGTTCACCGCGTTTGACGTCTGCACGTGATGCCACACATCCAGGATGGTGGAGAACTGTCCGGGCTTGGTGTTCTCTTTGGCGAGGTAGACCATGAAGCGGACCATCAGCATGGCGTTGCGTCTGACATCGACTGGGACTTGAGTACCGAGTACCGCCAGGGCACCTTCCCGTGGCAGGAGATCGGTGATGGCTACGGCGCCAGAGCCCCGGGGGGCGACATGGCAGGCACTGAGGATGACCACCGGTGGCATGCGGTCAAGCCCGAGGTCCAGGTGCGTCTCGTCACCGATGACAAGTGCGGCCATATTGCCGACCATCGTTCCGTGTGCGCTGATGACCAGGATGTCGGGGCGGTGGTCGCCTACGAAACGCTGGAGAGCTTCAAGAGTGAGAGTGGGCCTTGACCCCTGATGCTGGACACACGAGACACTGGATCCTGAGGATCTGAGGACGGACATCTCGTGGTCATGAAGAACTACCCGCCGGAGTTCAAGGCGGACGCGGTCGCGTTGTACGAGTCGCGGCCGGAGGCGACGATCAGGTCGGTCGCCGCCGATCTGGGGATCAACCCGGAGACGCTGCGGAACTGGGTGAGGGCAGCCGGAGTGAGCCGTCCCCGGGGACGGCGGACGCAGGAACCGGCCCAGCCGCCGGCCCCGCTGGAGGCGGAGAACGCGGCCTTGCGGAAGAAGGTCCGCGAGCTCGAGGAGGAACGAGAGATCCTGCGGAAGGCCGCCAAGTATTTCGCCGGGGAGACGCGCTGGTGAACCGCTTCCAGTGTGTCGCCGACCTCCAGCGCCGTTACGGCGTCAAGCGGATCTGCAGCATCCTCGGCATCAGCCGCTCGAGCTTCTACTACTGGCGCCGAACGGCCACGGATCGGGCCGCCAGACAGGTAGCCGATGCCCACCTGGCCGCCCGGATACGGGCCGTGCACCAAGAATCGGACGGCACTTACGGAGCCCCGAGGATCACCGCCGAGCTCCGCGAGGAGAACGGTCAGGCGGTCAATCACAAGCGAGTCGCCAGGATCATGCGGGCGTCGGGGAGCGAAGGGCTCCGGTTGCGCCGCCGGCACCGCACCACCGTTCCCGATCCGGCTGCGGCCAAGGCGCCGGACCTGATCGGCCGCGACTTCACCGCGGATAAGCCGAACACGAAGTACGTCGGCGACATCACCTACCTTCCCATCGAGGGCGGGAGGTTCTGCTACCTGGCGACCGTCATCGACCTCGCATCGCGGCGTCTGGCCGGCTGGGCGATCGCCGACCACATGCGCGCGGACCTGGTGACCGACGCGCTGGCGGCGGCGATCCGCACCCGCGGCAGCCTCGCCGGATCGATCATGCACACCGACCACGGAGCCCAGTACACGAGCAGGGCCTTCGCCGAAGCCTGCAGGTCAGCAGGGGTCCGGCAGTCCATGAGCGCGGTCGGGTCCAGCTCGGACAACGCTCTCGCCGAGTCCTTCAACGCGACTTTCAAACGCGAGATCCTGCAAGGACGAAAGGGCTGGCCAACCGAGCGCGAGGCCCGACTCGACGCCTTCAGATGGCTGAACCGCTACAACACCCGCCGCCGACACTCCCGCCTCGGACAACGATCACCGATCGCCTTCGAAAACACCTTCCACTACACACCAACTACGCTGGCACAAGCCGCATAACCCGTGTTCAGGATTCGGGGTCAAGGCCCCCTCGGCCTTCTTCGCCGCGGAGCCGGGCCGTCCGCTGCGATGAAGGTCGCCTACATCGACCCGTACAAGAACTGTTCGGCGTCCAGCCGATCTGCGACGTCCTCGCCGAGACGGACGCGCCGATCGCGCTGAGCACCTTCCACGCCGCCCAATAGTGCCCAACGTCAAGGCCGCCAAAACCGCAGGTAGCGACTGATACTGCCCCGGCGATCTCTCGGGATATTTCCACTCACCTGGGCGGCCAGCAAGCGGCGGTCTTTGTCTCGGTTCCGTGCAATCTCCGCACGCGAGTAGTTCCGGCTCCAGTGGACACGGCCGTCGCGGATCCAGTAATGCGACCGGCATGGGAGGGACCAGTTGCCGATGGAGGGAGTGAGAGAGACGTTCTCGCCGTCGTAAGTGAGGGACCACTGCGCCGGGGAGAGCGGCGTGACGACTTCGTTGCCGCATCCGCAACAGCACAGGTGGCCGCAAGTGCGGTAGAGGATCGAGATGTAGAGCGCCCCTGCGTCCATGGCCGAGGGGAAGGTCTCAGTGAAAACCGGGCGCAGGATCTCCTGGGGGGTCACGGGAGATCCTCGTTGGCGATCTCGTTGGTGATCAGTGAGTACGTGGTGTGGCTTTCATCGGTTGCGTCGGCGTAGATGCCGAGGGCGCGTTTCCAGCGGATGACTGCGAAGACGGCGTTGAGCGCGTTGAGGTCTGCGGTCTGAATGTTGCTCGCGTAGGCGTCCCGTTCGGGTGCCTGCCGGGGGATGCGTCGGCGAGCCGCCTCCCGGCGGCCGGGGAGGCTGGTGGTGACTCGGAGTAGCCCGCTGAGGCGGCCGTCGATCTCTTCGATGCCCATGCCGACATCGATGAACGGTACGTCGTGGTCCTCGAGCCAGTCGATGATCGCCGGCTTGCTCGCGGCATCGTCGGAGGCGAGAAACACGAACGTCGCCCCTTCGAGGAGATTGAGGTTTTCCTCGTCAAGGTATTGGTCGCAGGCGGTTAGACCCTGATGCATGTTCCTGTAGATCGAGGCGAAGTAGGAGACCTTCTGCGGGCGTTCGCGGAGCACGTCGAGAGTGGGGGCTCCGGGGGCGCGGAAGGCGTTGTGGTTGTCGAATGTATCGCCGTCGATGAGGAGGATCGAGTCGACCTCGGTCTTGGCGACCTGGTCGAGGATGTAGCTTCCGCTCCCGCCGAGGCCGACGATCACGATGCGGTGGCCTCGGAACCGACTGTTGATGGCCGCGATGCCTGCGCGGGAAGTGGCGGTGTCCCGGTAGACGAAGGGGCTGTCGTCATCGACCTCCTGCCATGCCACGCCGGGGGGGATGAGGAGTCGAGGGCGTGTGCCTGGTCGGCGATGATCCGCGCGTACGCGGTGATCTTCGTGTACTGGTCGGGGTAGCCGTCTGCCGGCTTGCTGGAGAGCATGAAGTTGGCCAGCATGCCCTCGGCGATCACCCGGGTCTCAGGATTGGCGAGGGTCAGGGGGCGGCCGCGCTCGTTGCACGGGGTGGAGCCACCGAACCAGATGCGGTGGTCGGTGTCGGAGACGAGGCGGTCTCCGCTGACCGTGATCGGGTGGGCGAGGAAGCCGTGCTCGAAAGTGCGGTTCTCGGTGACGTACGGGATCCGGACGATGATGTGGCTAGCGTGGACGGTGATGTTGTAGCCGTCATCGAGGAGGCGGGAGAGGTCGGGGTCACGAGCGAGAAGTGCGGTAGACATCGAAGACCATCTCCTTCTTCACTCGGACGCTGTGGCCGGCAGTGAGGCTGCCCGTTCCGTGGCCGTCGTGGCCGCGGCTGTAGCGGACGGTGTAGGTGTCCTGGTCGTTCGGCGCCTGGCCGGGGTAGGCGAGGTCGACGACCTCCTCGTAGGTGATCTCCTTCACCTCCCAGGTATAGGGGCGGGCGTTGATGATGATCGTGACGGGTTTGGGTCCGTGGCCGTCCTGGGACATGGGGCCTCCTGAAATGGGGATCGCGTGTTCGGACTGGTAAGGCTGGAGGCGTCTGGCGCGCCGCTGCAGAGGCGGCGCGTTCGACGCCTGGGTGATCGGCGGGTCAGCGTCTGGGGAGGGCGAGGAGGTTGTTGGTCCACACGCCATCGGCGTGGGTCCGCAGGTACTTCTCGCCGCGGGTGGGCGTCACGACGGCGACTTCCGTGCGATGGCCGGCTGCGTCGCTCGTGTAGGCCTTGCCGGACTGGTTGTCGATCCAGTCGACGATCTGAGCCCGGGTGTTGTTACCGCTGTTCCCGGAGGCCTGGTTGGTCCACCACAGGTGGGTGATGTGTTCGTGCGTGGTGCCGCCGGTCGTCAGGCGTACTGCGGTGATCTGGATGGCCATCGTTGCTGTCCTGCTGTTCTGCCGGCTGCATTCCGTCGGGTTCCCGCGGCCGGCGCCCGGGTTCCGTGAGCACCCTGGGTGGGGTGCTTCGCCTGGGACGGACGACGTAACTCGCGGGTAGGAAGACGCGTGTGGTTGGCGGGGCCAGCGGGGTGTCAGGAGCAGTCGAGGCAGCGGTCGCTGTCTGGGGCGAACATCGCGGGCGGGTGCACGATGAAGCAGCCGGGGCAGGAGCGGCCGGGTGTGCGGGGCGGGCAGGCGCAGCGGCCGCATTCGGGGCAGTGAGGTACGCGGCAGCGCGGGCAGGCGGGTTCGAAGGAGCGGTAGTTCTCGTCGCAGTTCGCGCAGATGTAGTCCCGCGACCGGGGGCCGGTGTCGGCGGTGGGAGGGGTGAAGGCGCGCCAGGGGGCGGAGTCGGTGACGAGGACGGCGACGGTGTAGCCGTTCATGGGGGCGGTGTCGGTGTGCAGTTCGCGTCCGAGGATGCCGTCGCGGTAGCGGACCTGGGTTCGTCCTTGTGCGCGGCCGGAGCCTGTCAGGGCGCGGTCGATAACGGGGATGTCGCCCTGGAAGCTGCCGCGCCGCAGGGGTGGGAGGCCGTGGGAGGCGGCGAAGGCGAGGTGTCCGGTGGGGTCGAGGAGGAGAACGTGGCCGGGGGCGGGGAGATGCTGGGCTGCTCGTACGCAGACGGCCATACGGGAGGCGTTGCTCGCCTTCCACAGGAGGGTGGTCGCCGAGGCGGTGGGCCCTTTGGCGTCCAGGTGCTGGTCGACGAGGTGTGCAGGGAGCAGGATCTGGGCGGCGAACGCGTCGCAGGCAGCGTCTTCGAGAAGGACACCGCCGTCGGATTCCCGGCTGAAGGGCTCCATGAGGTCGAAGCTGTTCTTCTGCAGGTGGTGACCGAGTTCGTGCAGGGCGGTGAAGTCCCGCCGTGGGTGGCTGGCGGAGGTGGCGACGGACAGACGGGGCGGGGGGCCGTAGTCGTACGCTCCGGCGACGCTGCAGCCCTGTGCCGTCTCGTTCTCGGGAACGTCTTTGACGGGTGAGCTCGGGCCAGGTCCGCAGTTCCTCCAGGGCGCCTTGCGCCAGGATTTCGAGGGCGCCGGGGCGGGCTGCTTCGAGTTCTGTGATCATGGCGGCGGCCTGGGTGCGGGCGGCGCCGGCGAGTACGTAGTTGACCACCTCGGGCGTACCTCTCTTCTTCTTTATCCGTCCAGGAGGAGCTCGAAGTAGCGGTCGGTGCGTGCGGTCCAGTTCGGCTGGGTGCGGTTGTCGTCGCGTGCCGCGAGCGTGTAGACGCCGTAGGCGGCGCGCAGACGGGCGGCGTGTTCGGTTTCGTTGTACTGGGCGGCGAGCTTCTTGATCTGGCTGCGGCGCAGAGGCCGGTTGAGTTCGTGTACGACGGCGGGCGGCAGAGCAGGGTTGGCGTCGAGGAAGCGGGCGGCGGGCTGGGCGTGGAGTGCGGCGAGCGTGGCGGCCTGCTCGGCATTTAGGGGCTGTTGTCCTCTCCACACGTCCAGCGCCAGGGGCGGCGGCAGTTTCAGTTCGGCCGCGAGCTGCTGGACGGTGATGCCGTGGTCGCGAAGGAGCTCGGAGAGGCCGCCTGACCCTTGCGGGACCCACTGTGCCGAGGTGAGGACCTCAAGGTGGTCGGTGAGGGCGGCGCGGTATTCGCTGACCGCCGCGGACAAGACGGTGCTGCTCCCCCACCGGGCGCCGGTCACGGTATCGGCGAGCATGCGGGAGGTGAGGGTGTCGGGGCGGCTTGTCAGCTCGCTGACCTGCCGGTCCAGCACGCACCACGGAAGGGTGGCTTCCAGGCCCCACCAGAGCGCCAAGGGCTGCTCCAGCGTCGTGGCCGGGGCGGGCATGAGCAGGGTGTCGGCGTCCGCGTAGCGTTCGAAGGAGGCCGGTACGGCGCGGGCGCTGTTCTGGTCACCGGCCGTGGTGATCAGCAGCAGTTGGACGGTGTCCTCCCACACCGCGCGCCAGATCTGGCCGGGGCGTGGGTCCTGAGGTGGTGCGGTGGCCACCCGGTGGACGGCATCGGGCACTTTCAAGCCTGCCGCGGCGGCTACGAGCCTTTGGTAGGCAGTGGTGTGGACAGAGCTCATGCTGTCTCCCCCGTCTCCTCGGCTGTGGTCCATCAGCGCATTCTCTTCTCACTGGGTCCAGACGACGTAACTGGGGCTGTTCATCACGACGCGGCCTCGCCGCAGCGCCGTAGTAGGGCGGCCATGACCGCCTGTGGGTCACTGTCCGCGGACAGAGCATTACGGAGCATTGTCTTGAGGTTGGACAGGACCGCGGCTGCGTGGCCTTGCCGGATCTCCAGTAGCTGCGCCGCGTGGTGGGCGTCCTCGTCGAGGCAGGGAAGCAGTAGGCGGTCGTGGGGTGAGAGGTGCTGCCAGATGTCCTCGGCCACCCCCTCGACTCCGGTCGGGTCTGGTGCGGCGGCAGCCGCAACCTGTTCGACCGTTTCGGCGATGGTCCCTTCATCGGCGTACAGCGCGGTGAAACGGGCCGGTGCCAGAAGCTCGAACCGAGCCTCGAGGACCTTGGCGAGGTCTTCCTCCCGCACCGCTCCCTGTGCGTACCGGAGCACGGACAGCAGGATGGTCTTCAGTGCGCGGACAGTCTGCTGGGGTGTGGGACCGGAGTGGTTCCAGCGTGTGATGCCGACGCCTTTCACTTGTGCGGCCTGGGCGATGAGATCGTCGAGATCTCCCTGCCATACAGCTCCTTCGGCATGGTCGACCAGTGCCCAGCGCGGCGGGGAACCTTTGAGCTTGCGGTAGGCCGCGTCCTCACTCATCAGCCGGGCGATACGGCGCCGGAGCTTGCCCCGTGGTGTCTTTTTCGCCTCGTCGATGAGGAAGTTCTTGATCGACGTGAGAAACAATCGTTCCAGGGAGGCTTCGTCGGCGGCCTGGGTGAAGCAGACGATCACGAACCGTTGTCCCGCTCCTTCCTGGGCGAACATCGCGCTGATCACGTCGTAAGCCGCGTCATCGCTCCACGCCGCGTGCCCCTCGGGGGGCGGAAAACCGGTGCCACGGCGCACCTGGTGAACCAACCTCCGCAGCAGTTCGAACGTGGCCGGCCCCAACCCGCCGGTCTGCAGCTCCTCGTACGCGCTTTCTGTCACGAGCCCCACCCCGATTCCTGCTCCCCGGCGGACGTCTACGGCCGCGGGGTTTCGAGCCTGCATACACCAGCATCGACCCCTCTGGCATGCGACACGCGCATATTTCCCTTCCTTCGTGGAAGAGAGCGGAATCCAGACACGGGGGCGCGCTTCGGAGTTCGTCGTCGACATCTTCGACACCCCGATCCCGCTTGAACAGCCGGGCGATTAGGCAGGGGCACCAGCCTCGCCAGTCAGCCTGGTGCTCACCGGGACAGCGCGCAGCCGTTGCCGCTTGGTTCGTGTAGAGGCGGCAACGGCCGGCCGCCTGACTGGAGGAGCACCGCTAGGCGGTACTGGGGGGCACAGGGACGGGGACATGGGTGGGATCGGTGTCGTGAACTCAGCCGGTCCCAGGGCCTGGCGACGGAAGTGGTTCTCGGCTCTCGGTGTCCCCTTCCCCGCAGTGAGAGGTCGAGATCCGACGCACGGCGACTCGTCTGTCATGACTTTCAGCGCTGAGCATCTCAGTCCCCTGGTTGCGCACGTGTCCGGGCGAAGGGCGCCTTTATGGATGCTGATTGCCGAATCGGGTGATCAAGGTCGAGGTGATGCGACGCGAACATCGGACCGGGGACAGTTCGTGATGAACCGCCCCGGTTCGAATGGAGACTCGATTCCGTGAAAGGATTGAGTCATGGCACGCCCCTCTTCGTATCCTCTTGAGCTGCGCAAACGAGCGGTCCGTATGGTCGCTGAGGTTCGTGGCGATTACCCGAACG
>NZ_JBVJMV010000087.1:0-14260 GCF_055584025.1 Streptomyces sp. NPDC104309
AGACCGCATGGATCAACGACCCAGCCAAGCGCAGGGAACCCACACCACAAACCTCATAGCGTCACGACCGTCTCACTGGACTTGAAATCTTCCGGTCAGGGAGGGGGGTTCCGAGCCAGCCAACACGGACGGAACGGTTATCTCCCTCTGAGTAACCATTTCCAGGGCCAGGGCGGCGGTGATCCGGTCACCCACACGTCCGAAGTCCATGTGCAGGACTTCGGCCGCGCGTGCAGCGCGGCGCATCACCGTGTTGCGGTGCAGGTGCAGCCGGCGGGCAGCCACCGTGTACGGATAGGCCAGGGCCGCCGGGAGGGTCTCGCGCATGGCCCCCCACTGCGTCTCGTCCCGCATCAACGGATTCAGCAGATGGCGGGCCCAGTGCTGCGCATCCGCCTGAGGAAGAAGACTGACGAGGTCGGACCCATGCACCGAAAGGGCTACGGGGTCCGGCTGCAGTGCGGCAAAGCTCTGCGCGGTGATCGCCTCGTGAAGGGCATCGGCGAGAAGCGTCATGGAGTAGACGCCACTGCCGCCCAGCGACGTATGGGATCCGAATCCACCGACCAGGCGGGTGAGCTCGGCGCAGACGGCAGCCCCGTTGCCCTCGTCGGAGCGGATCGGATGCACGATGAGGATCCTCCGCTCTTTCCTTGGATCGGGCACGACGAGGGCCTGATGGCCGATGGCGGCTCTGCAGTGGCGCACAACGGTGTCCCGGCGCGCCTTCTCGGTCTCCACGATGAAAACGCGGGCCGTCTCCGGGTCCAGGAGTCCGGGCATCATGCTGGCCATGACGCGGCGGGCTTTGGCCACCTCGCCGTCCAGCAGCAGTTCGAAAGCCGCACTGCGTGCTGCCCTGGAGGCATCGGAAGCGGCCCGGTACTCACGGTGCGCCTGGTCCATGAGGCCCAGAAGCTTCGCCGCTTGGCGCAGCAGCCGCAGGTCTGCCTCGTTGAATGGGGCGTTACGAGCCACTGCGAGTACGGCCGAGGCCGGGGCCAGCGAAATGAGTTGGGTGTGCGGCCTGGACGGAGCTTCAGGCAGGCCGACAGACTGCTGGATGATGGCATGCGCAAGCTGTTCGGCGGCGGTGGCCGGTGAGGCGGCAAGGACCCGCTCCGGTTCACTGACCAGGACTTGAGCATTCAGGACTCGTGCGAGCCAGTCCGCGATCCGCTGGAGGGCCCGGGAGTCGGCCAGCTGGGCGGGCAGCTCCTGGACGAGTGAGCTGAGCTGGGCGGCGCGGCGCTCAGCAAGCATGAGCCGGAACTGCTGGATCTCCTCGTGCACGCCTTCCCACTGCCCGGCGGGGGCTGTCGTGGTCAGGAGGGAAACGTCCAGACGCTTGGCCAGGTCCACGACGGGCTGGGGAAACGGCTGACGTACGCCAGGAGCAGCACTGACGATGAGGCCCGGACAGCCTTTCTGGCTCATGCGCTGGAGCAGCACCTCGAGCACCGCCGTAATGCGGCCGCGGAGTCGGAAAGGCATCGTGCCGGTGATCAGGACGAGGGAGCCGCTGGGAAGGCTTGCAGAGACACCGTTCTCCAGCAGCTGCTCCGGAGTCACGGTGACCAGGCCGGTGGTCTCCGCGGCCTGGGGGCACTCGGAGTCATTCCATACGAACGTCAGTCCGAGTTCAGGTTTGTCGATGGGCAGCAGGCCCAGTGGTGACATCGAGCACTCCTCGGGGCTATCCGGACAAAGTCGTGAATACGTGCTGGCGCTCTGGGCTGCCGCGGCACGCGGACAGTCACGACTTCATGAGGGCACTCCAGTTGTGTGCTCATCGCGGGGTACGCTTCGCGCGCGCCGTGCCGGTGCGCCCGGGTGGCACTCGGATGTTCTGAGTTCCGGCCGCAAAGCGGATCTGCCGAGGAGAGCCGTCGTAGCACGCACGGGGGTCCTTGGCCGGCAGGTGCCGGGAGCACGGGCCGCGGGAATACACCGTGCAGGCATCCGGAGGCTCGCCCGGAAGATGGTGTGTCCGAGCTGGACGTGCAGCATGATCAATGCACCGCACACGCGCTGCTCCCTGCCGTTGAATACCGGCTCCATCTTCGGCTCTTCCCCCTGCCGGCGCAGCACCTGGCCTGAAGGTGCCGCCGCGGGTCATGCGGCAAACACCGGCTCCTGGTCCATCCGCCATCGCATCCAGCTCAGCGGGCCATCACGGAGTCCATGGCCCAAGAAGGGAACCCTGCACCGACACGCCAGAAGATCGTCGCAGTCAGTAAGCGAACCGATGCGGAAGGCTCCATCCCCCACAGTGATCCTGCCTTGCGCACACGAACGTGTCAACTAAAGTACACAGACGCGAGTCCCCGACAGAGCGAGAGACCGGTACATGATCGTGTGCAGTTACCAGCAGGACGGCCTCCAGGCCACATCCGGTAGGTTCTGCCCGTGGTGAGCAGCAGCAGCTTGTCCTTGGCGGAGAAGCTCAAAGCACTTATGGCCGGGCACCGGGGCCGGGCGCACACGTCGCGCTCGCTGTCGGCTTCCGTGGATGAACTGCCGGGTGAGCACCCCTCGGTGTCTCATGCCGCCATCGCCAAGCTGGCCAATGGTTCCCAGGACAACCCGACGGTTAACACGATCATGGCCCTGTGCGAGGCTCTCGGCGGTGTCCCGCCCGCCCACCTGCTGCCGTATGAGAGCTACGACGACCTTGAGGCCTTGCTGGCCTTCGAGGAACCACTCGTGCGCCGTGTCCTGATCCTGCTCAGGGGACTTCCGCCCAGTGAACTGCAGAGCGTCATCAGAGACTTGGAACGGCGTCGGGCCGACCTCGGCCTGAATCGGGGCACCATCAGTGACGCCAGCGAGGCGCCGGGCAAACGCCGACGGAGTAAAGACGAGGCCGCACGCTATGCGGCTGACGCACTGGAAGGGCTGTAAGTGGACGGCATAATCTTCGGAACGTGCACCGTGGCCGGTTTGCTCGTCTCAGCACTCTGCACACGGAGAGCCGTGGGCAACCCACGCGTCTCCACGTGGGCCATCTCCATCGCCTTCAGTGTGTGCACCTTGGGCGTCCTGTGTGCCGTCCCCGTAGTCGCTCAAGCGGCGGAGGACATCACAGGTATCTCCAATGTAGGCAAACTAGTAGCCCATGTCTGCGCGATACTGTGGTGCGCCGCTCTGCAGATCACGATGGTGGATCTGGCCTACCGACCCGAGTACCTGAAGTCAGCAATGTTCCAGCGCGGCTTCGCCGCGATGGTGGAACTGGCGATCATGGTGCCGCTCTTCCTGGCCACGAACCGGTCCGAGGTCCAGTTCACCACCGCCTACGTCGATGACCCCAAGGTCGCCGCCTACCTACTTGTCTACCTCTCGTACGTCCTGGTTACCTGTGGCGAGCTCGCTTTCATGTGCGGCAGAACGGCGCGACGCAACTGGGGGATCCGCCCCTGGAGCGGTGCCGGCTTCGCCCTGTCTTCAACGGCCGCCGCTCTGGGTATGGCTTATTCCTTCTCCAAAGGGTCGTACATCATCTTCTACACCCTGAACGAGCCGTGGCCGCTGAAGATCGAAGAGACTGTGAGTCCTGCCCTGAGCGGGTTGGCAGTGCTGTTCCTCTTCTCAGGCCTGACACTTCCAATGATTGGTTCCGTACGTGAGCATCTACGTCAGAGAAAGGCCACGGCTATCGGTTGACGATCCGTGATCGTGAGTACGACGAAGGCCCCGGAGATTGGTGGATTCAAGGGGTCGTCGCAACACGCGGTGAGTTGATCAAGCCGCGAGCAGTTTAGACAGACGCTCGGCTGGGGTCTCCCAGCCGAGCGTCTTGCGTGGGCGGCTGCTGTGTCCTTGCCGCGCCGAACTCACGCTGCCGGGTAGAGGCCGGGCAACATCAGGCGGGCGGAGAGCATGTGGTGTCCGCAGAAGGGATCGACCTCGGATCGGGACTCCTCGCAGCGGATCGCCGTCTCGGGCTGCTCGTCGGCCGGCGGCGCCCAGTCGACGACCCAGCCGCAGGTGGCGCCCTGGGCCCGCTCGAAGAGACTCTTGAACTCTGCGGCCGAGGCGGTCTCGGCACGCTGGTTGGCGCGGTCGTTGATGATGCCGAGGCCGGGAATGTCTTCGGATTCGGTGTGCTCGATCGCTGCGGGGCCCTGGCCGTGGTAGCCGTCCTCCCGCCACAGCAGGGTGCCGTCCGTGTAGATCTCGACCCGGCGGGACTCCGAGCGGTACTGGTCGTTGATCTCCTGGAGGATCTGGAACGGGTGTTGGTTCGGCCGGGCGAGCCCGAGGAAGGTGATGCAGCGGTAGGAGAGGCGGGGGATGCCGGTGAGGCTGGACTGGATGTTCAGGAGGTGTTCGTCGAACTCTGCGGCCGTCTTGGTTCCGAAGCTCGGCTTCTGGCCGAAGTGGTGGCGGATGAAAGCCTTCTCGATGTGCCGGACCAGCAGGGGCGAGCCGTCGTTGAGGGAGAGCAGTGGCTTGCCGGCCTCCTCGTACAGGCTGAGGAATTCCTTCGTCCTGCGCAGAGCCTCGGCGGCGTTGTCCTCGGTGAATTCCGTCAGGCCGAGGTGGACGCCGATCGTGTAGTGGGTGAGTGGGTAGTCGGTGCTGGTCTCCATCACCGGCAGCAGGCTGTAGTCGCTGGCGGGGCGACTGGTGTCACTCATGCTGGGGTTCCCTTCTCGGGGTAGTTCGTGCATGCGAAAGGGCCCCGGGCAGCCAGAACCCGTGGGCCCGCGGAAGGGAAACTGAGAAGCGCCCGGCTCCGAACTGGGCGGTAACTTCCTGCGGTGGCTCAGCTCTCGCGTGAGTCTGCCGGCGCGGGAACGGCGGGGGCCGCGGCGTGCAGTGGATACACGACTGGCTTGTTGCGCACGGCGGTCAGCTCCTGCTCCCAGTCCAGAAGGGCGTTGCCGTAGGTGCGAACGCGGTCGCGGTGGTCTTCGGAGAGCTGGTCAACGGTGATCCACGTGTTGCGCGGGGTGTTGCCGGGGCTGGTCTTGTAGACGGCTTCGGCGGGTGCGTCTTCGGTCTTCGCCTCGCGGCACCGGTCTTCGATGAAGGCGGTGCCAAGGGAGGCGAGGGAGACGTACCAGGCCCACACAAAGGGGTGGTCGTGCCACTGGGCGGGGCTCTGGGGCCGGGTCATGGCCCCGCCGGTCGGCGTGTTCAGTTGGGGGCGGTCGCCCATGGCTACCGGGTTCCTTTCTGATGTGGACGGGATGGGCGTCGGTCCGGGGCGCGTTCAGGAGGTCAGTTCGTCGAGCAGGGCGGCGTAGTGTTCGGCGATGCCCGTCTGCCACGGCGCGCGCATGACCCGCAGGTCCATCTCATGGATCTCGCCGGAGTTGACACGGGCCTGCTGGGCGGTCTCCCACTGCTCGTAGCGGGCTCGGCACTCGACGGCCTCCTGGTAAGCAGGGCCGGCGGCCACGTCCCGCGGTGACGTCACCTGGAGCTGCTCGGGGTAGATGGCTGAGCCGTCCTCGAAAACGCAGGAGGAGAACGGGGTCATTTCGGCGCCGAGGCGCTTTCGCAGCTTGAGGTTCAGCAGAGTCGCGGCCTTGGCGGACTTGGGCCCGTCCAGCGGGTTGCCGCACTTCCTGTAAACGAAGTCGATGCCTTCGTGCGACAGGGCGTCCAGGTCGACGGTGCGGTCCTGGTCCTCGCCAGAGAGGTTGACGGTGAGCAGGGCGAAGGCCGTGAGGTCGAAGTTCTCGCTGCCGCACTCGGGAGGGGTGTCGCCGGACAGGTCGATGGAGGTTCAGTGCATTTCAGACCTCCAGTGGGATCGTGTGAGGTGAGGTGAAGGGATGGCTCGGCGAAGACCGCGCACGCCCCGGGGCGCCACGGCCTCGGCAGGGACGGGTCAGGAGCCGTTGTGTGGCGGAAGAAGGTTCTTGTAGAAGGCGCGGATGGCCGCCCGCTGTTCGCGGGGCAGTTCGCTCGCGCGGGCGGTGTACCAACTGCCGGAGACGAACATCCCGGCAGGGTTCTCGAAGGGGGCGCCGTTGCGGTAGACGAGGTGCGAGAGGGCGTTCTGGTTGTGTTTGCACGGCCGGGGCACGAGGAGGCCGACGATGAGCTCGGCGCCCTCGGCCCAGTGCCCGTAGTAGACAGCGGCCCAGCGGGGCTTGCCGTGTTGCCGCATCGACCACTCAGGGATACGACGGCGGTTGAACTCATCCTCCGGCAGCGGACGAAGAGGGCTGGTCGTCATCGGGTCTCCCTTCAGCTCTTGGTTTCGGGCTTGAGGTCAATCGGGCGGACCGCGTGTTTTGCGGCGTCTTCGCTCTTGAGGTAGGCCCACCAGCCGTGGCCACCCACTCGGTTGTCGTTCACCCAGAAGCTGACTCCGCCGTCCTGGACCTTCTCGACCGTTCCGACGAGGGTTTCCGGCTCGGTGATGGGGTGGCCGTCGGCGTCCCAGTACCACTCGAAGAGCCGTCGCTGTCCGACGGCGAGGTCCTTGTAGGGCGACTCGATCACGGCCGTGTAGCGGAAGACCGTGGTGGGGAGCGGGAATTCGGTAATGTCACCGGTGTCGTACCGGCGCAGAGACGCGGTCTGCTTCTCGGGGTCCAGACCAATCAACTGGCCGCCGGACCTCTTCGTAGAGCTTCCGTGCGGGTGGGCCACCAGGTGGAGGCCCATGTACTCGATCAACTGCTCCACCGAACCGGGGCGGTCGATCCAGACGTCGTGGCGCAGGGTGGCGGTCACGTGAGCACTTCCTTCAACTTGGTCTCAAGCGCGTGAACGGCCTCGTCGAGGCCCTGGAGGAGAACGTGGGGTGCGGGCGTTGAGCGCTCGGTGCAGTCGGTGACCACACCGCCCATGCCCGTGCCATCACCGAGTAGGAAGAGGGATTCAGCGCCGGTTCGGAGGTCGAGGATCTGCCCCGATTCCCCTCCGTCCTGCTCGGGTTGGGCCTCTGCCCGGCAGCCAGCAGCAACTCGTCCCGGGTCGCGCGCTCCTTGTCGAGGCCGAGGAGCAAGCACAGTGCAAAACGGTGCCAGCTGGTTCGGCGGCGTCCATCCCGGCCCGGTCCGCGACCCGCACCCCGGCACCGCGGCGATGGTTGACGGCGTTACCCACGGTGCTCCGACAATTTGATCTCGTCCCATTCGGCGCCTTCAGCGGCCTTGAATGCCTCGCGCCACTGCTGCGTGCCATAGGTGTACGAGTTGGTCATCTCACCGATGTCTTTCCTGCTCCACCAGCACGGCCAGGACGCCGGCGGCGTAGTCGCGTAGAAACGCAGGTACCCGTCCGGGATGCGCCTGGGATCCGGGTAGATGTCGTCGTTGCCGGGCGGCGCGACGTAGCTCCCGCACGAGTCGAGGAACACCCACTCGTCGGGCGAGTTCCAGTTCTCGTCGTCCCGGGCCTCGATTATCGCGATTTCGTACGCCTGGAGTTCACCGGCGAGAATTGCTGCTGCATCCTCGTCCGTGAATTCCTACAGGTCCGCATCCGGGCGGAGTCGAACCCAGATCTCAGGCAGCGATGCGCTCACTCTGCTGCTCCTTCCACTGCTTGTACAGCTCGGCGGCCTCGGCCGGGACGAGGTAGGGCAGGGCGTCGGCCCACTCCCGGTACGAGTCGGCGTTGCCGTCCTCGTCCGAGCCAGTGATCAGGGCCGGATTTGCCCGCAGCTCCAAAATCGTGGTCTTGCTGCGTCGGCCGTCCCACATCACGCTGTGCCCGAGCCGGACCCGGCGGTCGACGTTGTTGCAGTCGTTGCACAGACGCACGCACTGCCTCGACGCCGTATGGACCACCTTCACGTCGGCGGCCTTGTAGGAGTAGGCGCCGCATTCCAGGCACCGGAAGTACCCATCGGGGTTCCGGGCGTCCGCGTGGATCTCGGACCAACCGGTGAGGATCTCGAAGTCGGCGTCAGCGGCGGTGACTTCGGAGAGAGGGACAGTCCGCGCGCCGCACTCCAACAGTTCGATGTGCGCGGAGTGCGGCTTGACCGGCGTTCCCCGGTAGCTGCCGCCGTTGGCCCGCCGGAAGTGCGCGATCCTGCCGTAGTGGTGCTCGGTCAGGCCGTCGACCTCCAGGACCACGCGCACCATGTCGCCGACCCCGAACGGCTGCCGGTGCTTCACGACGGCTGCGCGCCACTCCTCCTCGGTTCCGGCGCCGTACCCGTTGCCGGAGCCCCGGTCGTGGAAAGCGTCCCGCATGATTCCGGCGATGTTGTACGCGTCGGGGTTGCGCCCCTCCATTTTCAGGGTCGCAATGACCACGTCACGCACGTGGCGCTTACTTCCGTATCCACTCATGTATTTCCCTCCCTATTCCGAAACGAATTCATTCCCAGGGTGATGGTCATGCCGTTCCCCCCAAGGTGTCGGTGATCACGACGGCTTCGGGGTGAGCAGCGCGGTACATGCGCGCGGCCTCGATGAAGGAGGCGGCACGGACGTACTTGATCTCCCCGTCGACCTTCAGCTTCTGGGTGTTGGCCGGGTTACCGAAGTACAGAGCCTTCGGCTCCGGCTGGCCGTTGACCATCCGGAACACCATGGCGTGCTTGATTCGGCGCTCACCGGGGTCGGTGGAGTTGTCGGCGTTGATCTTCGCCGCGTCCTCGTCGCTCAGGGTCATGTAGCCCGCGATCCCGGACGCGTGCCGGTAGGTGTTGCCCGGTGACATGTCGAAATAGCGGATCTCGAACTGGATCACGTTCATGCCCGGCTCCGGGATGAACGCGCCCTTCACCTCACGCGCGGAGAAGTAGTACGCCGAGCGGACGTACGGGCAGTTGCCGTCGCCGCCCGCGTGCTTCCAGTCCGTTTCACGGAGGTGCCTCTGCTCCTCGGGGGTGCCGTCCTTGTACCGCAGCGCCGGTTCATCGCACTTGCCGCACCGGCCGGGTTCCATCTCCGGGTACATGCTCGAAAAGGGAGATTTGGCCATGAGTCAGCTCTCCTTGGTGTCGGTCGTAAAGGCGCTCCACCGGCCCTGGAGCTGGCCGTAACCGTCGGGGAGAACGCGGATGGTGCCCTCGACACCGGCAACGAGCCAGCCCACGAGCCGGGTGCCGTGCTCCTCAGTGGTCTCGATCAGCCGGTGGTAGCCGATCAGCTTGCCGATCCGGAAGCGCTTGCCCTCCTTGATCAGCGCGGCCTCGTCGACCGGCGGGAAGACGTCGCGCTCCATGTGGTCCAGCAGGGCCTCCAGCAACGGACCCATGGAGTCGTACGCGGGCTCCGGCGTCCCGAACCCGCACACGCACATGCCCGCGTAGCCTTCGTACGAGGGCAGCCGGGCGAACTCGTGCCGGTCCGGTCCGGCGGTCGCCATGTGCATCTGCTTCTTCGTCTCCCGGGCGTACTGCGCACCGGGAAGCCGGTCGTCCATACTCAGTTCCGGAATTCGTGTCATTGCCATCTCCCTGTATCGCTGCGGACATTCGACAGTCCGGGGCGCGGCGTTTCTGCTGCGTCCCGGATTGCCGTTAGCTCAGTCGCTGATGGCGGTGCGTGTTCCGTCGATGTGCACGACGAATAGCTGGCGGATTGTGCCGCTCTCGTACTCGCGGATTTTCACGCGGTATTGAGGCTTGCCTTTACGCATGCGCGCTCTCATGTGGCGCACCGCGTATTCCGCTACCGGGTCGGGTTCACCCGAATCACGGCGCGGCTTGAGTTGTACGTACCGAGTCGCCGTGTCGGACCAGGAGGCCGGACGGCCGCCGGTCGGCGGCGCGTACACCTGGAGCATGAAGAACCAGAGCAGCCCGTCAGGCTTGCTCACTGGGCTCCAGGCACCTGCCGACTTCCACGCGGTACGACGACAGGCGCACTACCGTGTCTGTGTCGCCCACGACGTTGTACAGAATTCCCCGCGCCTTCTCGGCGTACTCTGCGGCAAATTCAGCCGTCGGGAACACCAGGGAACTCGGCGGGCCGTGGAAGTGACCACAGGTCGAAGAAAAACTTCCCTTGACGTGCATGATCCGGAATCGCTCGCCCTCCGGGGGCATCACGCCCTCGTACAGGTAGCCCTGCAACGCCCCCCAGCCGAGCGTTTTCGCGTACTCCGGGTCGGCGCTCTCCCGCGTCGTGTGCTCGGAAATATTCAGCACGCGCTTCTCGGCATGGATGCAGCGCGGAGGCCACCCGCCGACACTCTGGTTCCAATATGGGCGCGGCCCGGGGTCGTAGTCCGGTGCTGTCTTCTCGCAGCACGGCTCCATGACGACGACGGTGAACCTGATCGGCAGCTTCTCAGGTTCGCGGGGAGTCAGCTTCAGTCGGGGTTTGTGCCCGACCCCGGCCTCCAGCTCCCACCCCGCATGGCGGCGCGGGGCCAGCACGTCACGGCCGAACTTCGTGCCCCGGCACTCAACGCCCGAGGTCAGTTCCAGCAGCCCCACGCGGACCAACTTCCGCCCGGTTGCTGCTGCGACCACGACCCGCAGTCCGTTCCCGCGCCCCGGCGACACGACCCAGTTGGTCAGCCCGTTCAGGTGGGTCAGCCATCCTCGGTCGGCGCACTCCAGGACCAGGTGCGCCCGGTCCGACAGGTTGTACTTCTCCGGGTTCGTCTCAATCATGGCCAGCCCCCTCGTTCCCGTTGTTCGGGTCGTACGTCGACATCCGGTGGCCGTTCAGCAGGGCGGTCGAGCCGTCGTCGTGCTTGACGTCGTACCAGCCGTTGAACAGTGCGTCACCAGGGGTCAGTTCTCCCGTTCACTCGAATTGTGCTGGGGTGACCTGGCCCCACTTCCGGTCGCAGTAGTTGAAGACCCGCAGGTCGGGCTTGATCTCGATGCCGTCGTACGTATGCGTCCTGTCGTTCTTGTCCTTCACAATTTCCTCCTGGGGGTGCTGCTCGGCGCCGTTGCAGTTGGGTCCGTGCTCCCGCACGGGCTGATTCGCCGTGTTCCAGAAGTGGAAAACGCGGAACAGTTCGGCGAGTGTGTTCGTCTCGATGTAGTCGAGATCAGCTCCGAACTCGCAGCTGTCCGGGTCGAGCGTGCTGGCCCAGGCCCAGACGAAGTGCTCCGCAAGTGCTCCGCCGCCTGGAGCCGTCGCCTCTGTACCTCGCGCCGATCGCGCCAGACGCTCACCTTGTCGAGGACCGCATCAAGAATCACGTGACACCCCCTGGCCCATTCGACGGATGGGCCGAGAAACTCAGAATGGGCAGCGAAACGGAGCCGTACGACATCTACGCGGGCCGGGGCTCCCTTTCCGTCGGAAAAGCATTTGTCGTACCGACCGCCGGTTACTCGGCCGACTGACGCTCCTTGGACGCGGCCTCCAGCTTCTGCCACATCGATTCGAATCCCTCGCGCGTCCCGGGCAGGGATTCGCGGGCCTTGCAAACCCAGGCGGCCATCGCTTCCACTTGATTGCCGTGACCAGACCGGCCCCGAGGCCGCCGAACGTTGAATCGGCCGTGCACAGATCGCGCACAGCCACGGCTGGCCTCGGCGTGGAGGCGCCGAGAACAACTCAAGCCGTCTACACGGGCAAGCCGTTGACGATGTCCCGGACCTCTTCCGCCTAGCGCTGCAAGTCGGCTCCGACCCGGTCCACGGCGCGGGACGAGTGGTCACCGGCCAGGCTGTCGGACAGGCGGCTGATCTGGTCGGCGCGCTCCTCCAGGTCCTTACTCAGAGCCTGGATCGTGCCGTGCAGCCGCAGGCGTTCCACCCCCTGCCCGATCCCGTGCAGCCTGCTGTCGAGCAGGGCCCCGCTGTGCCCGTATTCCTGCAACAGCTCCTCGACGTCCCGCGCGACCGCGCTGATCTCGCGGCCGATCGGGTCGCTGTGCCGCGCCGCTGCCTGATGCTCGACCGAGAACTCGGCCATTTGAGTGAGGGATGAGCCGTTCAGGCTGCCGCCCTTTCGGTGTCGATTCCCGTCGTGCGCGGGGGCGTGAAGTTGGTGGCCAAGCACTCAACCGTTGGCTGATGGTCTGTTCGAAGCCGATGGCAGTCGGCGCGTAGTGCCTGCCGGGCGCTTGGTCAGGCAGGTACTGCGGGGCGACGTATCCGTGCTCGAAGTCGTACGGATACAGGTAGCCCTGGCCGTGGCCGAGGGCCTTGGGGTCGGCCATGCAGATGTACGTGGTATCGGCTTCTCGGATCAGCCCTCGTCCCGCTCGGTCCTCAGCTGGGCGTAGGACATGTCGCACTTCAGCTGCGCCGCGAAATCGCAGGCGTCGTCGCTGCCGGGAACGAAGGGGTCTCCTGGAGGATCTCGCCAGCGGCGATCACATACTGGCCGAGGTTGTGGCCGAGGTCCACGTCGACGTAGGAGACCTCGATCAGCGCATAGGGGAACTTCTCGGACAAGGCTCTGACGATCAGGAACGGATGCGACCAGGCGGTGTCGAAGCGCAGCTGGGCGGAGGCGTCGTCGGCCTGCTCGATGCTGAGCTCGTAGCCGTTCCACTTCGTGCCCCAGTTGTCGACGTTCCAGTGATACCAGCAGCAGACGACGCCCTCGTCGTGCCGTGGTCAGAGCGCGCCGGTGGCTCGGTCGAGATGGTCTTCGAGCGAGCTGGAGCTGTGTCGTTGTGCTGTGGGGCCTTATCTGGGTCCCTTCGGGATGGCTGTGGGGCGATACAAGGGCTGTCAGCTCTCTCTTTTGCTGCCGTCCCGCCAAAGCCCCCGGATATACCGCTTGCGTCCTTCACGCCATCCCTGCTCGAACGCCGCGGCACATCTGTGATGGCTCCCCGGGACGTCCGGGCTTCGCTGATCGTGCGCCTTGCCGTACGCGGCAACGAAGTTGGCGTGGCTCCACCCGTGATCCACTCCGGACTCCCACGCCCTGCCCGCGTCCGAGACGGGTTCCCCGAACGCGACGGGAACGGCCATCAGGGGGCGCACTGTGGATCCTTCGCAGTCGCCGATCACCCGTGCGTGTCCTCCGTGGGCGTCTGTCACGTCGAACCCGGCGGCCCGTAGTGCACCGGTCACCTTGGTGCGCATCTTGCGCACCTCCTTGGCGAGCTCATTGATCACCGTCTGCTCGGCGCGACGGCGAGCGCGGGTGTCCGGCTCGGTCGCGGTGACGGCGGCATGCTGTCCGGCGGTGCGGAGCACGTCGGCGAAGGCGACGTGCAACGCTCCGGTGGTGTCATCGGACGTGGCGATGGTGATGCGGTCGCGGTACGCGGCCGGAATGAGGTGCAGGGCGGTGCGCATGGCAGTTCTCCTTGCGGGGATCTGGTCCAGCCAGAGTGGGCCGGTCGCCGACGTCGATGCAGGAGGAGTCGATGACGCTGCCCGCGGAGGCGTTGCATCAGGCGTCGAGAAGCACGCAGACGGGGCACTCGGGTGCTCCGGATGACGCGGGCCCCTGCATGGTGTAGCCGCACAGGCAACCGTGGAATGTGCCGTCGCTCACGTGCGTGTATGCGTCTTCCCGCCCTCGGATCTGCTTGCGGGCATCGGTGATTTCAGGGGGCTCGACGAAGGTGACGCCGGTGACGCCCATCGGCGCGAGGTTCCCCGCGATGAAACTCTTGAGGGCAGACGCATCCGGATTGCCGTCATCGGCGCCCAGCCTGGTGAACCCTGCGTTCTGATCTGCAGGGTCGGCTTTGGAGCCCTTACGGGGCCTTTCAGCGGTGAAGTCCTTCATTGTGCTGTCACTCCTCTGTCGTGTGCAGGCACGCCCAGCGCTTCGTGGTGCTTGTCACGGGTGCAGGAATGTAGAAGCCCTGGGGAACACGGGGCTCCCCAGGGCTTGCGTACGTCCGAGCCTGGTTTCGGCGAAGCGAGGTCCACACCTCTCGAATGCCGTGCCACCACACCGCACCTTCACTCTGGTCGACGTTGCACCTTTTAGTTGCCGGTCAAAAGACGTGTCAACGCGGCCTCTTGCTGCGCGACGAATCCTGGCGCCTTGGATTCACATCCGTAGGGAACAGTCTCGGCCGTCCGCTGGAGGAAGTTCGCGACCGGTCGACGCTGAGCTGTCAGGGTTGCACTGTGGTTGTCGACCTTGAGACGTATGCGAATGGCGGGCAACCCTGGATCAGGGCTGATCCGTACGTCGCCCTCGCCCGTCGGCCGGATGAGGCCGTCGCGGAGTAGGTCTCGTCCTATGTACCAGACGACTGGATCACCTTCGGTGCTCTGTAGGAAAGTCACACGCACCGCGTATGGATCCTGCTGTGAGTAGTGAAGGAACGCCGTAACGGGAACGCAGGTCGGAAGATTTCAAGTCCAGTGAGACGGTCGTGACGCTATGAGGTTTGTGGTGTGGGTTCCCTGCGCTTGGCTGGGTCGTTGATCCATGCGGTC
>NZ_JBVJMV010000088.1:0-9327 GCF_055584025.1 Streptomyces sp. NPDC104309
CCCGCGGAGCGGGTACCACATCGCTGCGCGATGTGCAAGCGAACCACCGTGCTTCGCACGGTGGTTACGCACCCGCTCTGCGGGTGCGAACTCTGGTGCTTCGCACCAGAGTTGACTCCGTTTCACGGAGTCTGCTCCACGCTTTGCGTGGAGCCGGGCCCAACTCCCTCCGCTTCGCTCCTGGAGTTGAGGGGGCCGGCCGCTGCGCTGGCCGGTGGGCCCCGCTGCGCGGGTGCCCGGTCTGGCGGGATGTCAGGTGCGGCAATCGGTCTTGTGAGGGAGTTGACGGGCACTTCGTGCCCGTCTGAGGGTGTGTCCGCTGCGCTCCCCCACCCTGGGGCCCTTCCGGCTGCGCCTCCAGGACCTGAAGCCCGCTACGCGGGCTTGGCTGGCTGCGGAGGGGAGGGGGTCGCTCGTTCGTGTCGGGTTCCAGTGTAGTGGGTGCATCCAACCTGATGCACATGTACTGTTGGCGGAAACACGGGACACCTCCAGCCACCTGATGCGGGCCCAGGTGCCCGCGCTTCCGGAAAAGGGAAAACGCATGTGGAGTTCTCAGGACGTGGCGCGGGATCAGGTCCGGCGTGAGGCGGATGGCCTGGACGTGCCCGCCGTTGCGGAAAAGGTCGCGGAGGCTGCTGTCCGTGAGCGGGAAACCGTGGATCAGTTGAGGGGAAACGGTTCCTTCTACGAGTTCGCGATGGACCGGGAGCGGTTGGCTGCCATCTGGCTTTCCAAACATGCTGAGTGGCGGCGCGTCAGGGACTTGATGGCTGCGGCCGGTTGGAGCGTGTACGAGCCGGAACAGGACGCGCAAGGCTCAGTGTGGGCTCGCGAGCGCGAGGAACGGTTTGCTGGTGCTCTTGCTGCACAGGCCGCCTTCGGGGAACGGCAGGAGGAGGAAGCGGATGAACTGCGAGCGGAGGTCTGGCTGTCCGTCGCGCCCGGTCGGCTGATCCGGGTGGTGGCCGACCGGACGGGGCTGCGCCCCTCTCAGGTCCTGGCCCAGCTTGCCGAGCGGATCGTCGTGGCCGAGGACGGTACGGTGTCCGTCCCGCCCTTCACCCCGTCCCAGTGATTTCCGAAGCGAATGGAAAAGAAGGCAGAGGAGGAGCGTGGAAATGCTGGGTATTCAGCTTCGGGAACACCAGGTAGCCCAGAAAGCAAGTTTCCGTAAGTGGGCGGGATTCCCTGCAAGATCATCTGTGCCCCCGCAGGGGGCACGGGGCACGATCGTGTCCGCGACCGGCTCGGGCAAGACGATCACGGCCGCCGCGTGCGCGTTGGAGTCGTTCGCGGACGGCCGGACCCTGGTCACCGTCCCGACCCTGGACCTGCTCGCGCAAACCGCCCAGGCGTGGCGCCTGGTGGGCCACCAGGCGCCAATGGTCGCGGTCTGCTCGCTGGAGAACGACGCAGTGCTCGACTCCCTGGGGGTACGCACCACCACCAACCCGATCCAACTCGCCCTGTGGGCCGGGCACGGGCCGGTCATCGTGTTCGCCACGTACGCCTCCCTGGTAGACCGCGAGGACATCGACGCACCTGAGGGCCAGGGCAAGGTTCGCGGGCCGCTGGAGGCCGCTCTGGCGGGCGGAGCGCGGCTGTACGGGCAGCAAATGGCAGGCTTCGACCTCGCGATCGTGGACGAAGCCCACGGCACCGCCGGTGATCTCGGGAGGCCCTGGGCGGCGATCCACGACAACGCCCGCATCCCCGCCGACTTCCGGCTCTACCTCACGGCAACGCCGCGCATTCTGGCCGCGGCCCGGCCGCAGAAGGGCGCGGGCGGCCAGGAGGCGGAGATCGCGACCATGGCCGACGACCCGGACGGCACGTACGGCGCGTGGCTGGCCGAACTGGGGCTCTCGGAAGCGATCGAGCGCGAGATCCTCGCCGGATTCGAGATCGACGTGCTGGAGATCCGCGACCCTTCCCCCGTCCTCTCCCCCGTCCTCCGGGAGTCGGAGGAGGCACGGCGCGGCCGGCGCCTGGCCCTGTTGCAGACCGCACTTTTGGAGCACGCGGCGGCGTACAACCTGCGTACGGTCATGACCTTCCACCAGAAGGTCGAGGAAGCGGCGGCGTTCGCGGAGAAACTGCCGGCAACCGCTGCCGAGCTGTACGTCAACGACGCCTCCGACGACGACCTGGCCGCCGCCGACAAGCTGCCGAAGTCCTCCATCGACGCAGAGTTCTACGAACTCGAGGCCGGCCGCCACGTCCCGCCGGACCGCGTGTGGTCGGCGTGGCTGTGCGGCGACCACCTCGTCAGTGAGCGGCGGGAAGTGCTGCGGCAGTTCGCCAACGGCATCGACGCGGCCGGCCGCCGGGTGCACCGCGCGTTCCTCGCAAGCTGTCGCGTCCTCGGTGAAGGCGTCGACATCACCGGCAAGCGGGGCGTGGAAGCCGTCTGCTTCGCGGACACCCGCGGCTCACAGGTCGAGATCGTCCAGAACATCGGCCGGGCGCTCCGGCTCAACCGCGACGGCAGCACGAAGGTCGCGCGGATCATCGTTCCGGTCTTCCTGGAGCCGAACGAGGACCCGACCGACATGGTCGCCTCCGCCTCGTTCCGGCCCCTGGTGGCGGTCCTCCAGGGCCTGCGCAGCCACGATGAACGCCTGGTCGAGCAGCTCGCCTCCCGCGCCCTCACCAGCGGGCAACGCAAGGTCCACGTCCAGCGCGACAAGGACGGACGGATCATCGGGACCGGCGGCGAGGGTGACGGCGAGAACCAGGAGCAGGACGACACCGACGCCGCTGCCGAGTCGGCCCTCCTCCACTTCTCCAGCCCGCGCGACGCGTCGACCATCGCCGCGTTCCTGCGCACCCGGGTCTACCGGCCCGAGTCGCTGGTGTGGCTGGAGGGCTACCAAGCCCTGCTGCGCTGGCGGAAGGAGAACGGAATCACCGGCCTCTACGCCGTGCCCTACGACGTCGAGGTCGAAGTGGGGGTCACGAAGGACTTTCCGCTTGGCCGATGGGTCCACCAGCAGCGGAAGGCACTGCGGGCGGGCGAGCTGGAGGAAAGGCGCAAGACCCTGCTGGACGCACCGGAAGCCGGCATGATCTGGGAGCCGGGCGAGGAAGCCTGGGAGAACAAGCTCGCCGCCCTCCGGTCCTACCGGCGGGCAACCGGACACCTCGCGCCCCGGCAAGACGCGGTGTGGGGCGAGAGCGAAGCGATGGTGCCCATCGGACAGCACATCGCCAACCTCCGCCGCAAGGGCCAGAAGAACGGCCTGGGCAAGGACCCCGAGCGGGCGACCGAGCGCGCGGCACAGCTCACCGCGATCGACCCCGACTGGAACTGCCCATGGCCACTCGACTGGCAACGCCACCACCGCGTCCTCGCCGACCTCGCCGACGCCGACGGCAGCCTGCCCTACATCGCGCCGGGCGTCGTCTTCGAGGGCGATGACGTGGGCAAATGGCTTCAGCAGCAGAAGCAGCCGGTCACCTGGGCGCAGCTCCTCCCCGAGCAGCAGGAGCGGCTGTCCACGCTGGGCATCAAGCCCGCCCAGGCGGCACCTGCCGCCCCCGTGGCCAAGCGTGCGACGAAGGGCAAGGCGCAGCAGGCGTTCCAGCGGGGCCTTGCGGCCCTCGCACAGTGGGTGGAACGGGAAGGTACGGGCCGGCCCGTACCGCGCGGCCACGCTGAGCCGATCGCGGTCGACGGCGAGACAGAGCCGGTAGTCGTGAAGCTGGGCGTATGGATCTCCAACACCAAGACCCGGCGGAACAAGCTCACCCAGCAGCAGTTGGACGCGCTGCGGGAGCTGGGCATGGAATGGGCGTGACACGGCGTACGGCCGGTCGTTGAACCGGACGGTCAAGCGAAGTACACAGAGACCCCGGGACGTCACGACAGATTCCCGGGGTCTCGTGCTGTCTGCCGCCCTATGCCGCCTCGTGCAACACCGCCATGCAACACGCCCCACCGTCCCCTTTCGGGCCGATGCTTTCCCAGGTCAGGGGCACAACGCGGGCGCTATGGTCACCTGTGTTGCAGAGCTCCTGTTGCAGGCCGCGGCCAGGGCCGCAGCGGGTGCCCGGACGGGACAGAACAGCTACTAGGCGCTGCCCGTGGCAACGGCCGCGCGGAACTCCTGAGTCATCAAGGCCACCGAGCCGCGCTGGACAGGGGCCGGGCCCTGCTCGCCCCACACCTTGTGCAGCGCGGCTCGCATCCGCTCGTTCATGGCATCGCTGAGGACGGCCTGGTGCTCCTCGGGCACCTCGCGCACGTCCTGGACGACGACCATGGTGCCGTGGCGGGTGCCGATCATCCCGATCGTGGTGACCTTCCAGCCGAGCTGCCGGGCCGCTTTACCCATCGCGGCCCGGATCAGTTCCACCCCGCCCAATCCGACGGCCTCCTCGTCATCCAGGTTCACCTGGTACGAGCCGCCGAATCATCCGGCGCCTTCCGGGCAGTTGCGGCGCAGCAGGGGCACGAGGGCTTCGGCCATGGCGGTACAGCGCGGGTCCTTCGTGTACGAGGCCATCGTCAGCTCCTTTCCGGGCCGGTGAGGTGCGGCCACAGCAGCTTGACGTCGCGGGCGACCCGCTCGGCCAGGACGTCGGGGTCGTTGGCCGTCCACTGGTGAGCTGTCCCGGTGGCGTCGGCGGCCTTCGTCCTGGAGGAACTCGTGTGGGGGAACGAGCCGGACGTGATGCGGGCGCTGAAGGTCGCCGGGGCCGGCGGGCGGGGCAGGAAGAGCAGCGGGTGGTGCGGGGTGAAGTCGAAGTGACCGAGGCCGGCTGCGGGCTCTTCATCGAAGAGCTGCGGCTCGGTCCACAGTCCGACGGTGACGACGATCCAGGTGTTCGGCCGGTCCGGGTCGTTGCACAGCCACAGGTCGAACGTGCCGACCAGGAGGTCCTCCTCCCACTTCCAGACCTTCGCCCGCGGATCGAGCGCGTCGGCCCCGTCCCGGCGCAGCGGGATCAGGGCGCGCTCGAACGGGGCGATCAGATCGTTGTAGGCGGTCCGCATGGCCGCGCTGCCGGCGTGGTCGTACGTCAACTCGCGGTCCGGCGTGATCTCCCACTTCAAACCGTCGGGAAGCTGGGTGGTCAGGTACTGGCGCAGCGGGCCAAGAGCCTGCGGGAGGCCGTCCTTGCCGAGTCGGGCATGCTCGGCCTGGGGCAGGCGGACCCACCAGGCGTAGTACGGCGTTTCGTCGTCGTAGGAGTCGTAGTCGACGCAGGAGTCGTACACGCAGCCCAGCGAGGCAGCCAGCTCCGTCATCGCCTGGCGGGTGCGCTCGTCCAGGTCCGGATCCTCGCCCGCGAGCCGCGATGGGTCTTGGACCTCCAGGCGCCACACCACCCACTCGAAGTCCTTGAAGTCCGTCACGCGCACGCGCCCCTCAGCTCGAGGGTGTAACCCCTGCTGTACCCGGCCAACATCCCGCTCCCCTGCCTCGCCCAGCTCCGACAGTCCAGTACACCAAGGCCCACGGGACAGACGGGAACGCTCGGCGGCACTTGGCCTGGACGAGCGACACACAAGGCCGGCTGAACCCGGCGCACCGATCTCAGCCGGAGTCTGGGTCGTATCCGAGGCTCTCCAGGAGACGGCGGCGCTCTTCTTCCTCACGTTCAAGGAGTGCCGCCAGGACGCGCATGTCCCGGTGAGAGGTGATCGCGGCCTTCAGCACGGCGGCGAGGACATCGGGCGGCAGGGCCTCGGCCTGGGTGGTGGCAGTGCCGCTGAACGAGCGGCGATCACTGACCTTCGGCGGCGCGGTGGGCAGCTGGTAGTCGGCGATCTGCTGCTCGGTCACCGCCAGACGCTCGAAGACGACCTCCGTTCCCGGGGCGTCCACGGCCGCGAACGCGGTGACATCCTCGGCCAGCGCGGAGAACAGATGGACCCCGCTCTGGTCCCAGTCGGAGACGACGAAAACCCTCACCGCGCGGTGTCCGTCAGCAGCCGCACGCAGCGCCGCTCCCCGTTTCGCCGGCAGCCCGTGGAATCCGCTGCCCGAATACACAGGCACGCCGAACGGGTCAGCGACGGCAACAAGCTGTGGAACCATCCCGGCCGTCTCGCAGACGATCTCAAGCCGCACCGGCTGGCCGGCCTGCCGGTCCAGCCGATAGTCCCCCGCCGCCTGGCGCAGCCCGGCCCGGAAGTCGTCGGGCCCGCCGTAGGCGACGGGTTCGGCGCGGATTTCGGTGTCGTCGCGCAGGGCCTCCCACGGGATACGGCCTGAGCGGCGGGCCATCCCCAGGAGTTCCACTGTTTGTTTGTAGGTGCGCTCTTCTTTGACCAGCACGCCGTCGGATATCAGCGAGTACCAGACCTGCCGGATCGTGAGCGGCAGCTGAGCCGCGTAGCGCGCAAGGACCCGGTCCACGGCCGCCAGCAGCTCGCACGTGCGGGCGCGGGGCTTCCACTGCGGCTGATATCCACGGGGCCGCCGGTTCGGCATGACAGCGCCTCCCGATCGGGGTTAGGACGCCTTGGCGTCCCTTTCCAGGATCCCGCCGCGGACCGTACTGCGGCAACGCCTCCGGGCAGGGTCCTCTCGGCTGTCGCGTGAGTAAGAGGTGTCCGTGCGCGAAACCGGCTTGCCCACGGGGGATGGCCTGCGGAAACGAGCGGTGTCCGATTTAGGGGGTCCACAGCAACGCCTCAGGCGTCCGGGTTGGTCCCCAATGCAGCCGCCTTAATTCGTGTGACCTGGAGCTTGGACAGTTCCTCCAGTTCGGTGCTGCCTGCCAGATCGGTGCCTTTTACCCTGACAACGACGCCACCGACCCGCATGATCATCTGGGAGGTGCGGATCTTCGCGAAGGCTTCGCTCTCTTCGGCTCCCGCATCGATGGTCAGCGGTTTTACTTTTAGGGTGGTGCCGCGCTCTTCGATGACCATGCCTTTCATGGCCACCCGTGCGTTGCCTGCTGTGTCGAAGGAGTAGAGGACGAACTCCACCGAGGGCTCCTCATCCGACGATGAGTCCTCGGCACTGCGCCGGAACCTGGCCCCGCCCCCGACCGCGAACCCGACACAGTTCGTCTCGGTTTCGCGCTGGCAGATCTGGAGGGCTTCGTCGTCCTGGAGCGTCTTGGACTGGCTGTACTTCCAACCGGTGGGCAGGCTTGCCTTGCTGGGCATCGCCATCAGCATCTGGTCGGACGTGGTCAGTATGGACGGCGTATCACCACCGCTGTCGGCGTCCCCAGCGCAAGCAGTGGCCCCCGCCAGCAGCACCCCTGCTATCGCAGTCATTCGTAACCGCTTGAGCAACTTCAACTCCGTTTCGGGCAAGACCACTCGATGGTGCACACACCATCTCATCAGGTTCAGGCACGCCACGCCCTGAGCCGACAAGATCTACCGGGGTTCCTTGGCCACAGCCATCTCGACAACGCACACGTCCGCAGAATCATCCGCAACCCGGAGGCCGGTTACGGGCTCACCAATACAGGCCCGAGAGACAGCAGAGCAGTTCGGTGCCTCGTTTGGCGGCGGCGGACCTGTCGGTTCAGACGGCACGATGGTCACGGTGTACGGGAGCTCGACTGGGCCGCCTAGCGGAACAACAACGTCGCCCGCCCCGGGGGTCCTCCGCTGAGAACAACCGTCCAGCCCACTGTCCAGCCGCCCTTGGGTGCAACCCCCGGCTCGGCCGTGCGGCGTCCGTTCGGTCGGGATCGGGGAGCTCCGGCGGGAAGTGCCGCTCCAGGATCTCCGCCCAGCGGTGCAGAACGACGAAGCCAGTGGTGTCGGCCTGCGCCTGGACCAGCTCACTCAGGGCGCGCAGGACGACGTCGGCGAGTGCCCGGGGGCCGCTGCTCTTGGGCAGCCGCGCGGCGGCCGCGGCCCGACTCGTCGCGCTGGTCGACGTGCGGGCCGCAGCTGAAGCCGATACGGCCCGCAAGATGCGGCGGCGCACCGAGGCACCCGAGGGGTGGCGCTTCACCACGGGGGACGCCGTCGGTCCGGGCGACATCGTCCGGACCCCGAGCCAGTGCCAGCCCGTACGGGGAGGGTTCTCGGACGACGGCCCGCTGTATCCGGAAACGTGGAGCGCCCCGGTGACCTTGACCGGTGTCGAGCATCTGCCCACTGGGTCGGTTGTGGCGCGTGGACAGGAGGAGGGTGCGCCCGCATGGCTCGGGATGGGTGTCCTCCTGTCCACTCCACAGTTCGCTGAGGTTGGTCTCCTGGTGCCGGACGCCGAGAGTCCGGCGAAGGCAACGGCCCCGGCGCAGACGGACCGGGAGCGGGGACCACCGCCGGGGAACAGGCCGGCACCCGGCCCGGGGAGAGGGAAAGAAAGAGATGCTCTTCCCCCAAGGGGGAAGAGGTGTCGGCGGCGGCGCCCGCTGACCCACACCCGCTGACCTGCAATGGAAGGACTCAGAGCATGCTCCAGGCTTCTCGGTGATCCCTGGGTCGCAAAGTTGATCTTGCACAGATATCGACCGATAGGTGCGCAAGATCAACTTTGCGAGCCGGTGGTGGCCGATCCGGGGCCGTTGACAGTGATCGTCCGGTCCTGAAAGGGCCATGGCCGATCGGGTGTGATGCAAGGATCAGCGGACCGCGGTCGGGGAGATCCTCGGCGGCGCGTCGATCTGTCGTGCCCGCGGCGAGAGCAGCCGCGGGCGTGCTGATCCCCTCAGAGAGCAGGCGACGATGGATGACGGCTTCGAACTCCGGGGAACACACGAAAAAGGCGAGGGTGTTTTCGCCACCCGGCCCTTCCGGATCGATGAGACGGTGATGGCCGGTGTCATCGACCGTGAACTGGACCGCAACCACTCCCACGCCTCCCAGGTCGATGCGGAACGTTTCGTGTTGCACAGCGGGCTCGTCCCGAAGGTGAACCACTCGTGTGAACCGAATTGCGGGATCCGCCTCAATTCCAGCGGTGCGCACGACTTCGTCGCCCGCGCACCCATAACCGCCGGCGAGGAGATCACTTTCGACTATGCGATGCGGAACTACTCGGTCGACTACTTCGCCGCCCGCTGCCGGTGCGGTGCGCGCCACTGCCGTGGCCGCATCACCGGCTGGCGGGATCTACCGACCAGGCGCAAAGCGGACTACCACGGCTTTGTCGCCCCCTACCTCATCGAGATCGACCACCGGGCCCGCATGGCGCTGGCCGCCCGCCGGGACGGGGGTTCCCATAGGGGTCGCCGCACGACAACGGATATGACTGGCAGGGCATCTGAGCTGCCGTAATCTGGCCGTTTGCCTGACTGGCCGCGGGGGGGCGGGGGGGGGCCCCCCCCCCCCCGCCCCCCCGCGCCCCGGAAAGTAAGCGATGGGCGAGCCGAGGCCCGCGGCACCCTCCCCGC
>NZ_JBVJMV010000088.1:9337-14249 GCF_055584025.1 Streptomyces sp. NPDC104309
TTGCGGGTGCGGGCTACTCGGCGCGCCATTTCGGGGGGTGTGGGGGGGGGGGGGGGGGGGGCGGGGGGGGGCCCCCCCCGCCCCCCCGCGACCCGGCGCAGCGTTCAGTACTGTTCGGTCTCGACGAAGCTCGCGTCCGCGTCGCCGAAGGCGGCGGCGATCGGGTCGAATCCGGGCGGGCTGTCCTTGAGGCCCATGCCCATGCCGGCCAGCTTCGCCTTGACCTCGTCGATCGACTTCGCGCCGAAGTTGCGGATGTCGAGCAGGTCCGCCTCGGAACGGGCGAGAAGCTCACCGACCGTATGGACGCCCTCGCGCTTGAGGCAGTTGTACGACCGGACGGTGAGCTCGAGCTCCTCGATCGGCAGCGCCAGATCGGCGGCGAGCGCGGCGTCCGTCGGCGACGGGCCCATGTCGATGCCCTCGGCATCGATGTTGAGCCCGCGCGCCAGACCGAACAGCTCGACCAGCGTCTTGCCGGCCGAAGCCATGGCGTCACGCGGACGCATGGCCTGCTTGGTCTCGACGTCGACGATCAGCTTGTCGAAGTCGGTGCGCTGCTCGACACGGGTCGCCTCGACCTTGTACGTGACCTTGAGCACCGGCGAGTAGATGGAGTCGACCGGGATACGGCCGATCTCCTGGCCCACCTGCTTGTTCTGGACGGCGGAGACGTAGCCGCGACCGCGCTCGACGGTCAGCTCCATCTCCAGCTTGCCCTTGCCGTTCAGCGTGGCCAGGACCAGGTCCGGGTTGTGGACCTCGACGCCGGCCGGCGGCGCGATGCCAGCAGCGGTGACCAGGCCGGGACCCTGCTTACGCAGGTACATCACGACCGGCTCGTCGTGCTCCGAGGAGAGGTCCAGCTGCTTGATGTTGAGGATGAGGTCGGTGACGTCCTCCTTGACGCCCGGCACGGTGGTGAACTCGTGCAGGACACCGTCGATCCGGATGCTGGTGACGGCGGCACCGGGGATCGAGGAGAGGAGCGTGCGACGCAGGGAGTTGCCGAGGGTGTAACCGAAGCCCGGCTCCAGCGGCTCGATCACGAACCGGGAGCGGAACTCGTCAACGACCTCTTCGGTCAACGAGGGACGCTGAGCAATCAGCATGGGGTGGCGCCTCCAGATTTCGGCGCCCGCTATTTGAACGACCTACACGAGGCCGCACCGCCCGACGCCGCCAGGTGCCAGCTCAGCCGGCGGGACAGGAGAGTTGCCCGAAGTGCGCGGCGCCTTTGCCGTCAGGCCGCAGACCGGCGCGGTGGTGAGACGAAGAGGACGAGTGCCTGCTGCCACGGGCCGGTACACATCCGTGCCGCCAGCGCCTCAGCCGCCTTGCGGGCCGAGCCTGCGTCCGCGTGTTCTACGGCGTGCGGAAGGACTGTGAACCGGGCGCCGTCGCCGGCTGGCGCGAACCACGCGAGATAGGGGCGCCATCCGGGCCGGGGCGCCATGCGATGGGCGATCAAGAGCACGCCGCGCCCGCAGAATAGGGTGCGGGAGTAGGACTCGTCGACCAGGCCCTTGCTCGAAGAACGGGTTGCCCGCCTGCCATGCGGCGAGGCGTACGTGCTTGAGGTCGCCCATCGAAAACGGCTGCTGCACGGGGACCACCTCAGCGACGGGGGCGGGGCGGCGGTGCCGCCGTGATCTTCTCCTGCTCATGATCTGGTCAACGGCCGCGGCCCGTTCCAGGTGTCGCTGGGCTCAGAACGGGTGCGGCTCGCCACCGGTGGGAGCCTGTGCCTGCCCGGCGGGGCGGGACTCCGCGGCAGGGGCCTGTCCCTGGCGGGGCGGGGCGCCGCCGGCACTGCGGGTGACCTTGGTGACGGCCGCCTTCGCGTAGGTGAGGGAGGCCGCGACCTCCTCGGCGTCGACCTCGACGACGGTGCGGCGCTGGCCCTCCTTGTCGTCGAAGGTGCGCTGCTTGAGCCTGCCGTTGACGATGACGCGCATCCCACGCTGCAGCGACTGGGCTGCATTCTCGGCGGCCTGGCGCCAGAGCGAACACCGCAGGCCCCTCCCCGCGCGTCCCGGACCCCCCCCGCGAGGTTCCGGGACGCGCGGGGGGCGTCAGCTCGCCTGCCGCTTCCGGGCGGACTTGCGTGCCGCCTCAGGGGTCTGTCCGGCCTTGTCGGCGATGCCGTGTTCGATCTCGGCGCTGCTCGACAGGAGGGTTCCCGACTTTCCCCACGGGGTGTCCTTCGTCAGGTAGTTGCGGGAGCCGAGGAAGGAGTAGTCATCCTTGTCGAAGACCCACTCGCTGCGGTTGCCGTACCGGGTGTCCTCGCGGACGATGCCGAGGCCGCTGCGGCCGATCGCGTCCTTGGCGTCCGGGACTTCCTCGACGCCCGGGATCTTCGCCGCCGCCTGGTAGAGGGCCGCGGCCGTCTTCGGCGGCACCAGTCCGCCGAGCCAGGAACCGATCTGCTCGAAGATGATCTGATCGGTTTCCTGGTCGGGGTCCTTCATGACGTGGGCGTACAGGTAGGCCAGGAGTTCGTCCGGGGCGGTGGACAGCGTGGCGAGCCAGTTGTAGGTAGGGCGGTCCAGCCCGGCGGGGGTGCCGTTGTCGTCGCCCAGCGGGGCGTTGATGACGCTGTCCTCGCCGTCGGCCCGGACCAGGCCGAGCTTCTTGAGCGGGCGCGGGTCCTGCGCCGACCAGACCTGCTCCTCGTGCAGCGGGCTCAGTACGGCCTTGCCGCTGGTGATATCGGCCTCCTGGATCTTGGAGCGGGTGTAGAGGAACTGGTCGTCGCGTACGACGGGGGCGTCACTCGCGAGGGCGACGGTCGAGAGGTGGTGCAGCAGGCCGCCCGCGCCCCGGACCGCCGGGGCGGACGAGGCGGCCGCCGTGGTGCCGTGGTCGTCGCCCGTGCTGAGGGCGATGCCTCCCGCTAGTACCCCGGCCAGCGCCAGCGCCGACACGGGAACGAGGAGGGCCGGGCGCAGGAGCCCGCGGGCCGGACGGGGAGCGGCGGCGGCCGGACGGTCGCGACGGGGGGCGGTGGCCTGGTCTGCGTCGATGCGGTTCATCAGGATTTCTTTCTGGCGACGGAATTGCTCGGGCGACAGGTCCTCGGTCACCGGAGCCGGAAGCAGCCGGGCCAGGTGCCGGGCGTCGTCGTCGTTCCCGTCCTTCTGAGGGGGGGCGGCGTCTTCGCGGTTCATCGGGTTTCCTCCCGCACGGGCAGAGCCGCGAGTGCGGCTGTATTCATTACCTCTCCGCGGGCCCTCGTGGGTTCCGCGTCCTCGCCGGCGAGTTCCGCGACCTGCGCGAGCCGCGCGAGCTTCTTGCGTGCCCGTGAGAGACGGGAGCGCACCGTGCCCACCGGGACGCCGAGCGCGTCGGCCGTCTGCTGGTAGTCCAGCCCGGACCACACGTGCAGGGACAGCACTTCCCTTTCCTGGCGGCGCAGTTGGCCGAGCGCCACTGAGACCGCCCGGAGATAGCGCCGGTCGTCGAGCCGGGACGCGGTCTCGCCCGAGAAGTCGGCCACGGCGGCGGGCACCGGCTGACGGGCAAGGAAGGCGAGCCGGCGCCGCAGTCCCCGCCGGGTGTTCTCGCACTTGTGCGTGGCGATGCCGAGGAGCCACGGCAGCGCGGAACCCCGGTCCTCCTCCAGCCGCTCCCACCCCTGCCAGGCGGCGAGGAAGGTCTCGCCCATGACGTCCTCGGCGGCCGACCAGTCACCCGTAAGGCGCAGCGCGTGACGGTAGACGGCGTGGGCGTACCGCTCGTACAGCCCGGCGAACGCCTCGCGGTCCCTCGCGCGCAGACGTCGGCGCACATCGTCGCTCCCCGGGCTCTCCGAGTTTTCCGGGGCCTCTGACTCTGGTGGTTCCCTCACACTCGGTATCTCTCCGCGACCACGCCCCGGTTCCTGTGACCTGTGCCATAGCCGGGCGGGTGGACGGACGGGCCGGGGTACCGCCCGCCGGGACTTCGATCGCGCCTACGGCGCGAAGTGGCCCAAAGCGGTGAAGAAGGTCACCGACGAGACCGATGAACTCCTGGCGTTCTACGACTTCCCCGCCGAACACTGGGTCCACCTCAGGACGACGAACCCGATTGAATCCACCTTCAGCACCGTCAAGTTGAGGACCCGGGTCACCCGCGGAGCTGGCAGCCCCGCAGCGGCCCTGGCCATGGTGTTCAAGCTTGCCGAGTCCGCCCAGGCCCGCTGGCGCGCGATCAACGCACCCCACCTCGTCGCCCTCGTCCGCAACGGCGCCACATTCCGGAACGGTTACCTCGTCGAGCGACCCGAGGTGAGCGCAGCATGACCAGGCACGGGAACCGTCCACTGCTCTTCCTGGACGTCGACGGGCCGCTCCTGCCGTTCGGTGACGGCCTGCAGCGCGATCTGGCGGGCACCGCATCGAACTCGCACCTGGCGCGGCTCGACCCGCAGATCGGGCCGCGGCTCGCGGCGCTGCCGTGCGACCTGGTCTGGGCCACCACCTGGGAAGAAGAGGCCAATATCGAGCTGGCACCGCGGCTCGGCCTGCCGCAGCTGCCGGTCGTGAACTGGCCAGAGCCCTCAGCCGTCCACGAACGCGAGGACCAGTGGTTCGGGCTCCGCTGGAAGACCCGAACCCTCGTCGCGTGGGCGGACGGACGCCCGTTCGCCTGGGTCGACGACGAGATCACCGACGCCGACCGAGACTGGGTATCCACCCACCACCCCGCACAGGCGATCCTCCATCGCGTCGCGTCGGCCCGCTGCCTCACCGACCAGGACTTCGCAGTCCTCGATCAATGGCTACAGCTGGCTTGAGGTTCTCCGCGATGATCCACAGGATTTGACAGTTAGAAGCCGTTGCCATATCGATCATGGAGTCTGTCGATCGAACGGGAGTCTCGATCGGGTGATCGCGGGCCCTGCCCGGCATGAGAGCAGAGCCTG
>NZ_JBVJMV010000089.1:0-13830 GCF_055584025.1 Streptomyces sp. NPDC104309
GCCTGCCTGCCGCAGCGTGACCCAGGCCCCCGCCCGACCCCTCCACGCCCTGACGCGCCCTCAATCGATCAACACCCCACCAACGTGACAACGCCGGGCGGAGAGCTGGGCGGCCTCTCCGACGGCTGCCTGGACGCGCGTGGTGGTGCGCATGGTGTCTTCCCCGTTCGTGGGTCTCCAGGCTGGTGACGGCGACGCCGTGACGGTGGGCCAGGAGGGCGGAGTCCCCGTCGGCGCGGGCGACGTCCACGCCGGTCTTCCAGCTTCGGGCGGCCGGCCTGGTCCCACTCGTGCCACCGCTCCACGGCGGCCTCCGCCCACGCCGACGGGATGACGGAGTCCTCGTCCGAGGGGTGGAACTCGCCCTCCACGCGGTTGGCGTACATGGCGGAGTCCCGGCCCCACTGGCGGGAGATCCGGCCGGCTCGTAGTCCTTGTCCGAGTGCAGCTTCGCCGACCTTCGCCGCCGTGGGCCGCGGCGGGAGCGGATGAGTGGCGTGATCCGCAGGTTGCCGGTGATCATTGTGTGAGTCGAGTCCCCCACCACCACACGACCATCATCAACTATCAAGGGCTCAACGTCTCACCGCCAACCGTGTACCAGCTCGTAAGGTTCGAGGCGCTCCACACGTGGTCCCTCGCGCCCCGCGATGTCAGTGCGGCGGGATACCGTCCTCTTCACGCTGAGGTGAGGGGAGGACCATGGCGAGGAACGCCCGGGCCGAGCAGCTGCGGGAGTACGGCCGGTCCGTGCTGGAGGGGGCCCGTTCGGAGCAAGTTCTGCGTATGGCACGGCAGGTGAACGCCGTGTCGTATACGAGCGCGCGGGAGTACGCCGGCCGTTCGCTCTTCGAGTTGCTGCAGAACGGCTACGACGCGCATCCGAGGGACCGCCGCGACGGACGGATCCATGTCCTGCTGGACGAGGCGGAGGGCGAGTGGGGGACGTTGTACGTCGCCAACGGCGGCACGCCCTTCACCTGGCGGAACGTTGAGCGGATCTACAAGCTTGCCCAGAGCTCGAAGGAGATCGGCGAGGGCATTGGGAACAAGGGCGTCGGGTTCCGCAGCATCCTGCTGATCAGCGACGCGCCCGAGATCTATAGCGCTGACCCCGATAGCCCGCTCGGCTCGGAACTGGATGGGTACTGCTTCCGCTTCGCGCAGAGGGCCGACGTGGAGGAGTTCCTTGGCGGTGAGGACAACGCCCACGAGGTAGCCGCCACGTATCCGCCATTGCAGGCACCTCTGCCGCTGGACGATGTGCCCGCGACCTGTCGGCAACTCGCTGCCCAGGGGTACGTCACCGTCGTCCGGCTGCCCTTGCTGAGCGAGGCCGCCCGGACCGAGGTCCGGTTGCGGATGCGTGAGCTCGCGGGGGCGAAGGTACCCGTGATGCTGTTCCTCGACCGGCTCGATGGCCTGACGCTGGAACGGCGGGCCGCGGGTGAGGCGGGCGAATTGGACGACCGCCAAGAGGCGCATGAGCGGCACGAGCTGACCCGCTCCGAGGAGTGCTTCGCGGTGGCGCAGGATGGCGCCGGGCACGGACTCGCCGTCTCCTGCGCGACCGTGGATCTGGGGCCGTCCGGCACCTTCTTGGTGGCCCGGAGCACCGTCGAGAAGGAACGGCTGAACAGCACGCTCGCCGAGGCCGTGGGCTCCGGGCTCCTCGACGACACGTGGCAGGAGTGGAAGCGGTCCGCCGTCGTCGAGGTCGCACTCCCGCTGCCCGCCCCGCGCCGACCGCTGCACGGGCAGATCTACACCTTCCTGCCGATGGGCGAGGACCAGGCCGCGCCCTTCCCTGGGCACGCGAACGCCCCGTTCTTCACCAAGTTCGACCGCACCGGGATCCCCTCCGACAACCCCCTCAACGTTCTGCTGCTCGATGCGGTCGCCGAGACCTGTCTGGCGGCCGCTGCGGTATTGCGCGCCTCGCCCGAGCCGTCCATGCGGCAGCTGGCCGTGGACCTGGTGAGCTGGGAGAACAAGAAGGAGTCGGTGGGGCGGCTCAGCGCGGCGGCTCTGCGCGTGCATGGGAGCGAACTGGCCGACGTACCGCTCGTGCCCGTCCTCGCCGCGGACGGCGCCCCGCCGGCGGCGGGCTGGGCGCCGCCCCGGGGCGCCGCCCTGTGGCCGGACCTCGACCTGACGGTCCTCACGGCACACCGCGCGCACGAGGCCGGAATCGTGGTGGCGGATCCCGAGATCGGCAGCGACCGGCTGAAACGGCTGGCCACCCTGTGCCGCGCCCTCGCGTGCCCGTGGGAGCCGGCCCCGGAGCTCCTCGCCGACCACGTGGAGCGGATCGTCGGGTCCCTTCCGCTCCCCAGGTCCGGTGAGTCCCCCAACGAGTGGAGCGCGCTGTACGAGGACCTGGCCGCCCTCTTCGAGGACCACGGGCGGGTCCTGCATGACAGGCGGTTGCTGCTCGCGGAGGACTGCACGCTGCGGCATACCAACCGCCCCCCCCGGCAGGGCGGGTACGGCCACGAGCACATGTGCACAGAGCAAGCCGAGTGGTCAGGGTGCCCGTCGGGAGGCGTTCTTCCAGCCGGTGCGCACGGAGGCGAACCGGGCCAAGGGCCCGTCCGTCCCCTCCCTGCTCGGCAGGCGGTTGTTCTGCCTGCACCCGGGGCTGGTCTGGAAGGACCGCGGCGAGCGTACGCGTGGGCGTTCCGCCCGCGTCTTCCTTGAAGAGGAGGAGCTTGTCCGGCCATACGACACGAAGGGCCTGCTGGACCACGCACGGCAGCAACTCAACGCGAGCACCGATCTCCGACTGCGGCTCCGGACGCTGCGGTTCGTCTTCCGGCTGTGGCAGGCTCGGCGTTCGCTGGACGGGACGGAGGTCTCCTCGCTCGGACTGTACGTGCTGTCGGCGGACGGTCGGATGATCAGGGCGAGCAACGCCGTTTTCGGCCGGGGCTGGGGCCGTGAGTCCGTCGGTGAGGACCTGGCGGCGGTGGTCGCCGCCGGGCAGGACGTGTCGAAGAGCCTCAAGGCGATTGCTGGACGCCTCCTCGCCGCCCCCGAGGAGTTCGCCAAGGGGGACGCGACCGCTGCTGAGGAGTGGCGGGCGTTCCTGAAGGAAGCCGGGGTGGCCGACGGGCTGGTCCCGGTCAGCTCCCCCGACGCCTTGCGCCGAGTAGACCAAGGGCAAAACCTCACCGCTCGGCAGCTGGTCCACATGGCGAAGGTGTCTGCCGAGGTGCAGGAGCAGTGGGAGCCGCACGTCCGCAACTGGTCCCGTGCCTATTACCCCCGGACGCCGTACTGGGGCACTCCCGCCTGGCAACTCCCTGGCCAGGACGTCGTCGGACGCCTCGGCCAGGAGGCCCGGCTGGCGTACGCACGGCTCGTCCTGCACGGCCTGGCCGACTGGAAAGACACGAGTTTCACCAGCGTCTGGACCAGTGCCGGCAGCCAGAGCTCCCCGGACACGGAATGTGTCCCGACCCCGCTCGGCACCTTCGTCCGCGAGCAGCCGTGGCTCCCAGTGCGGGGCCGCGACCGGGCCGTCCGGTTCGTCCGGCCGGCCGACGCCTGGCATTGCCCGTCCGGGCTGGAGGAGGAGCCCTCGTACGCACCCACTGTCGACCATCGGCTGCGCCACCTCCTGGAACGTGGGAAGGCGGGCGCCCGGCTGCGGGAGATGGGGCTGCCGACCTGGGGCAACTCCTGGGACAGCAATCGCCTCATCGCCGCGCTGGGACGGCTTGCGGCGGAGGGCGCACTAGGGACGGAGGACCGGCCCGCTGCGCAGCGCGCCAACGAACGCGCCTGGAGGTACCTCGTACTGCAGCCACATCCCGCACTACCCGAGGGCGCCAGTCTGCTCGCCGAGTCCGGGGACCGGCTGATCAGCGTACCGCTGTCCGACCTGGACGGCGGGGCGACCGATGGCGATGGCGATGCCGTGCTCTACGTCAGCGGTGAACGCGACGGTCTGACAGCCCTGCTGGTACGGGAGATGGGGTGCCCCCTGCTGACCATTCCGGATGTCTCCGCGGAGGCCGCCGAGCTGCTGGCGGCCGAACACCCCGCCACCGTCCGGCACACCGACGACCTGGTGTTCACAGTGACCGTGGACGGCGCACGCGTGGACCCCGTGGCCATGGGAGAGCCGATGGTCGAGCAACTGCCTTGGCTCACGCTGGCCGTGGCCGTCCTCGCCGACCATCTGGCGCGCGGCCCCCGGGCGAGCGAGGCCGAGCTGAGCGAGCTGACGTCCCTGGTCCGGAGCGTACGCCTGCACCGCTACCACTCCTGGGACATCGAGCTCGACGGTCGACCCGTGACGTTGCCGGGCCGCCTCGGCGGAGTGCTACCGCTGCCCGATCCGAAGCATCCGCTCGTCCTCGCCCCGGCAGGCGAGCCGGGCTGGCCCGAGACCACCCGCATCGTGGTAGCGGTCGCCGAGTTGCTGGGGCGGCGGGAGTTCAGCGACCGGCTGCGTCTCGCCGCCCACCAGCTCGCCTCCCGCCACGCTGACTTGCACGACCCGGGCCAGGAGGAGCTCGCCGACGCCCTGGAAGTCACGATCCACCAGGTCAAGGAGACGAGCCGCCGGATCGACGGAGCCATCGGTGTGGTCTTGGAGCGCTGTCGGCCCTTCCTCGTCCACCTACTCGGCACAGAGGCGGCGAACTCGCTGCTCCTGCCGCCGCCGGGTGACACCCGGGAGTTTCAGGCTCAACTCGAGAACTACGCCGCCGAGCTCCCGGTACCCGTATCCGAGTTCATCGACAGGGCTCGCGCGGCGCGCGGTACAGACGAACTGCGGCGTGACCTGGGCATCGGATTCGCCGAGCTAAACGACACCCTGCGCGCGATGCACCCGCCCCTGGAACCGGTCAGCCACGCCGACGAGCACAAGGAGGCGCTCCGCACCTACCTGGACCCGCGCAAGAAGGAGCTCGTTAACCGGCTGCGCTGGGCGGTGCTGGAGGACTTCGACGCGCGCCGTCCGATGCCCGACTGGCCCTCGGTTAAAGCCCTGGGCTGGATCACCGCGCCGGAGGCTTGGGCGTACACCGTGGACACGGCCGACACGGGGAGCCTGGAGGCGCACGTGGAGGAGCAGCTGGCGCTGCGACTTGGCCGCCCGGTGCCGTTGCCCCGTTCGGGCGAACGCCTGCCCGCCCCCGACCAGGTGCGCCCCGCGAACCTCCGTACGATCAGCGGTCTGGCCGCCGACCTCGCGGTCCTGGTCAGGGCAGCCGGACGCCCGCTGCCCGCGGCCCTGACCGGAGGTGAGCCAGCCGAGGAGGTCACCGCGCGGCTGGAGGCCGCGGGCGCGCTGGACTTCCGTTCCCTGTCCCCCGCCGACGTCGTCGGCTGGCTGGCGGTCCTCGGCCAGTGGCCCGACGGCATGGCGGTGGCAACGGATCCTGAACAACACGGGCTGTCCGGTGCCGACCTAGAGCGGGTGCGCAACGCGGCGGAGCACGAGCGCCGCGAACAGGAGCGAAAGCGGCGGTCGATTTCCGTCGGCGGCCGCGACTTCGAGGTGTCCTCCGGCGACTACACCGCCCTCACCCGCGAACTCGACCAGGCCCTGCAGAGTGGCTCGGCGCCGGGCATCACTGCCGCCGGGCCGCTCCGCTTCACGGATCCCCGTTCCCAAACCGGGCGCATCAAGGCGACTGGTCACACGCGTGGGCGGCGGTACGGGGGCGGCATGGACAGCGGGCTGACAACGGCCCAGCGGGAGGCCATCGGGTATGTGGGCGAGTGGTACGCGTACCAGTGGCTGTGTGCGCGCTACCCGGACCGCATGGACGAGACCGGCTGGGTGTCGGGCAACCGCCGCAAAGCCTTCCCCGGCCCGTCCGGCGACGACGGTCTCGGCTTCGACTTCCGGGTCGGCTCCGGCAGCCGACCCTATCTGTACGAGGTGAAGGCGACCGCGAGTGAAGGCGGTCGCTTCGAGCTGGGAGAGAGCGAGGTCCGCGCAGCCCGCCAGCATGCGGGCAACGACCGCTGGCGCCTCCTAGTGGTCACCCAGGTCCTCACCCCGCACAAGGTTGCCATCCAGATGCTCCCCAACCCATACGGAAAGCGCGGCCGGGGCCGCTACCGAGAGGAGGGCGGGGCACTGCGTTTCTCGTACCTGCTGTGACCGTGACGTTCAACCCCAGCGCGAGATGAGTCGAACCTGTACGTCACGGTCAGAACTTTACGAGACGGATCTGGTAGCAGTCGCTGCACATGCCCATAGGCGGTAGATCGCGTCTCGTGGGGTCCAGCGCGGTCCAGGTGGGACGCATAGGGCCAGGTCAGCTCACTGTGGCCCAGGCGCGTCTACGCAGTTGGTGAGACGCGTGTGAGAGAAACACCCCCGCTGGCTGGTGCCAGCGGGGGTTCACCGCGAGCGGGGGGCGCGCTGGAATGCCACCCCGCTCCGTCCCGCTACGCAGTTGCGACGAGGCGGAGAAATCGACCGTTCAAGGTCCCGGGGCTGAGTGCCCGATGGCGCGCTGGGAGGCTGGTGGCCCGTGTTACCCGAGAATGGGCGCATGGCTCCTTCCGTCTAACTGGGAGAACAGCACCGGCCGGCTCGACGCCCGCCTCCTCTGGGGTGCGGGCGACGATCCTCACGCGCGCCTGCGGCCCGGTGGGCCGGGCCGCAGGCGGTGGGTCAGGAGGTTCGGCAGATTGTTCCGTTGAGGGTGAACGCCGTCGGGGCGGGGTTGGCGCCGTCGTTGGCTCCGACGAAGCCGAAGGTGGCGGTGGAGCCGCCGCGCGGGGCCAGCTCGGCGTTGGTGCCGTTGTCGGTCACATGGACGCGCGTGCCCGACCCGGTGACGTTCGCGTTCCAGGAGCTTTGCACGGACTGGCCGGTGGACGGCCAGGTGAAGTCCAGGGTCCAGCCGTTGACCGGGGCGTCACCGACGTTGGAGACGCTGACGGTGGCGACGAATCCGTTGCCCCAGCCGCTGTCGACCCGGTAGTTGACCAGGCAGCTGCTGTCGCGCGGAGCCGTGGTGGCGAAGGTCAGCGGCTCGGAGGGGCGCGAGAGGCGGCCGTCGGCGTCCCGGGCCAGGACGTTGACCGTGTGCTCGGAGCCCGTCGGCAGGTTGTGCAGCGTTGCCGAGGTGGAGGTCGAGGTGGTGAGCAACTGGGTGTTGGTGCCCAGCCGTTCGTACACCTCGTAGCGCACCGCCTTGCCGTTCGCGGGGGCGGTCCAGCTCACCGTTGCGGTCGAGCTGTTCACGGCGGTGGTCCTCGGTGAGCCGGGCGCGCCGACCGAGGCCGCGGCGGCGTGCGGGGCGACGGTGATCGTGGTGATCGAGTACGGCGGCAGCACCTGGTCTCCCCCGGTGGTGGAGGCCACCCGGGTGATATCGGTGTCGCCGCGGCCGTACCGGTGCACGACCGGTGCCTGCGTGGTTGGGGTGTAGCCGGCGTAACTAATTTCTGCGGTGCGGGAGTTCAGCGGGTCCTTGTTGATCAGCATCACGCTCAGCGTGCCGTCGGCCCGGAGCACGGCGTGCACGGACACCTGGTCGCTGTCGGTGGAGGAAGCGACCATCGTGTCGCCGGGACGGCCCAGCTGGGTCAGCGACTTGAGGCCGTAATACGGGTGGAACGGCGTGTTTACGGTCGGCTGGCAGACGTCGCCGACGCAGCCGCCGCTGGAGAGCAGGCCGAAGTCGTTGAAGTCGGTGTCGCCGTCCACCGTCTCCACCTTGGTGGGCCCGTTGTGGACGTTCCACCAGTCGACGTTGAAGACGCCGTTCTCCAGCGCCGTCATGTAGGTGTCCGCGGCGAACAGGCCGTTGGGGCGGCTGTTCATCTGGACGTTGGAGTTGACCTCGGTGAGCGCGATGCCGATCCTCGGCGAGCGTTCCCCGGCGTACCGGTCGATTTGCCTGCGGACCTCGCGGAGTTGTCCGGGCAGCCGGGCGGTCCGGTCCAGGGCGTCGTCGGCGGTGGCGCCGCCCGGGTAGGAGTGCACGATGGCGAAGTCGATCGTCCCGGCGACCGCGGACAGCACGGTGTGGTTCCAGTCGGCCGAGTCGCCCGGGCCGGTGATGCCGTCCGGCCAGTCGCCCGGCGTGGTCAGCACGGCGCCGATCTTGATCGTCGGGTCGACGGCCTTCATCGCTCCGGCGTAGGCGAGGACGTTGCGGACGTACTCGCGCGGGCTCTTGTCCGGGTGGTCGTCGGCCTCCCAGCCGCTGCCGTAGTGGCCGTTGCCGTAGATCTCGTTGCCGATCTCCCAGTACTTAGCCCCATAGCCGCGGGTGACGTTGGCGTACCGGACCCAGTCGGCGGCCTCCTGCGGGGTGCCGGTGCCGTAGTTGGCGATGATCAGCGGCTGGGAGCCGGAGGCGCGGACGCTGCCCATGAACTCGTCGAAGGTGGTGCCGGGAGCCACGTAGCCGCCCGGGGCGGTGTGGTCCTTCCAGTGGTAGATGTCGCCGTAGGAGCCGCCCGGGTAGCGCATCATGCCGACACCCGCCTCGCCCAGAAGGCCGGTCACCTCGGGGTCGTTCATGTGCGAGTCCCAGAGCGCGTGGTTGACCCCGAACGCCGCCTTGTCGATCGTGCCGAGCCCCACCCCCGCGTTGACGGAGACCTCGACGGCCGACGCCTCGTCGGCGGCCGTAGCCGCTGCGGCCGGGTCCGCGGTGGCCCGGCCGGTCGCGGCGGGTGCCGGGGGAGCGGCGGCGAGGGCGGCGACCGTGGCCAGGGCGCAGACGAGCGCTGCGGCGGGGCCTCTGCCCGCGGTTCGTCCGGCCCCGCGGGCCGGCCGGCCTAACCGGCCGGTGGCAGGGAGGTATGCGAGCGGCATGACGTGTCCTCCTCGGGCGAGCGCCGCGTCGGCCGGCAGGACGCCCGGTGTGAGTGGTCGATGGATGCCATAGGTGCGGCACGTGTGGGAGCGCTCCCACGATGATGCAGGGCAGGCATGACCGCGTCAATGGCGCGGACGAGGGTATCCCGGTCTCCCGCCACCCGTGCCGCCGCGGCGAGCCGTTCGGCCTCCGCGTGCCACCAGGCGGGCAGAGGCGGGCCGGTGACGCGGGCGGCCGGCTGGTCCGGGCGCAGGCCCAGCCGGCGCAGGGCCTCGGGGTGGACGCGGATCGCGGATCCCGGCCACGCAACTCCGGGCGCCTGCCTCCTCGTCAGGGCCGGGGCACCGGAGGAGGTCCAGACGGATCTCCTCGGCGCCGAACGGAATCCAGTCGATGCCGCGCTCGCGCAGTGCAGCGCTGAGGGCCGCCGTCGGACGCGGGGCGCCGGTGGCGTCCGGTGTGCGGCGACGAGGATCCACGTCTCCTCTGGGCGGCGTCGACTCTGGTTGGGGCGTTGACTATGGCCGCTACCAGGGGATGTCCTGGACGCTGCCTCCGCTGGAGGCCGGCGATCACTGTGCACTCCCCGTGGCGGCAGCCTGGGCCCCGGCCGCTGACGAGAGCGCGAACACCGGGTACGCCGTCATGCCCTCGCCAACGCTGCTGCTGAACCAGTCACCTCCGAGGAGCGACGGCTGCCGCGATGAGCCGGCGCATCTCCTGGCCGACCTGTCCGTCTGCGTACGGCTCTGTTTCGTCGTGGAGTTCCACCAGACGGTCGGCGACGCACCAGCAGCCGGCGCACACGCCGCGCGGAGAGGTCCGCCGCCCTCATCAACGAAGCCCTCACCCTCCGACGGGAACACCGCGTGCGCAGCAGGACCTTCGATCATCTCGGGATCGCCCGCGCCCACATCGCTGCCTGCGAGATCGATGAGCCCCACAGGAAAACCGACCGGGCGCTCAACCTTTTCGGAGTGATCAGCTCGCATCAACCTCAACGACAGCGAACGGGCCGCCGACCACGCCCAGGACGTCCTGACCGCATCACCACCGCCGACGAGCCCGCACACATAGCGTTCTTCGACTCCGCCGAACTCTGCGCCACTCTGGGCATCGCCCACCAGATCGCCGCGAAGAACAGCACACTTGAAGCCCGCTTCGACGCCATCCTGGGCAAGGTGGCGGCGCGCACCGTACTGCGCGAGCGCGACGAGGTCGAGGGTGTCCTCGTAGTGGCTGAGATGGGACATATGGCGGGCCATGCACTGGAGATGCGCGCCGAGCGGCTTGTCGGCGCCTTCGGCTGCGGCGTGCAGGGCGGCGACGAAGCTCATCCACACAGCGACAACGGTGCCACCCCTACCCCTGACCGGTGAAAACGCAGTCATCAGAATCGACAACAGCCTCTCAGCTTGACTCTGTCGGGGATCTTGGACGAGGTCAGGTGCCGAGAGTGCGCCAGGACTTTGGCCGAGGTAACCCCTGCTGGTCCAAGAAGGTCTGAAAAGCGGTCGGCGGTCTCGGTGAGGAGGCAGCCTCGGTCGCTGACCGGCTGCTGAGCCGTTCGATGTTCACGGCGATGGCGGTGAGTACGTGTTGCAGGTGGGCTTTTGGTTGTCCTCGGTAGCGGCACCGGCGCATGCCGTGTCCGTGGGCGAACTCGTTGATGGTGCCCTCGACTCCGGAGCGGACCGCGTAGCGGGCCTTCCAGTCGGGTGTCTGCTGCTCAGCACGGACTCGGAGTTGCAGGTCGCGGAGTTCGCGTGGCGGAAAGCCCACGGTCCGGGCGCTGTCTGCGGTGGTGGTGCAATGGGTGCGAGCCGGGCAGGGGCGGCACTGGCTCTTGGTGAACCGGGCCACGATCAGCGGTGCCGCGGTGGGTGAGGAGGTCGGGTAGGGGCCGTGCCAGCCCGCGCTGACCTGGCCCTGGGGGCAGGTGACCTGTCGGCGGTCGAAGTCGATGTGGAAGTCGTCCCGGTCGAAGCCTTCATTCTTTCGGTGCTGGCGGGTGGGGTTGCCTGGCAGTGGCCCGGTGACAGTGATCTGGTGTTCGCGGGCGGCTCGTTCCACGTGGACCAGGGAGGTGTAGCCGCCGTCGACGAGGTGTTCAGCGGGCGTCAACCTCCGACGGGCCAGGCGGGTGTGGATGCCGGGCAGAGCCTGGCCGTCGTTGGTGGCGGCCGAGGTGGTGGCCACGTCGGTGATGACGTTGGCACTGCCGGTGGTGCACGTCTCGGTGAGATGAGCGGCGAAGCCCTTCCAGCGGATGATGTGCCCGTGGCGGACGTAGCGTGCCGTGGTGTCGTAGGGAGAGACGATCGCCAACGAGGAGGGTGGCAGTCCGCCGTCCTCCTTGGTGCGCCAGCTCAGGCGTCCTGCCGCGTCGCGGCAGTAGTTCTGGACGGTGATCTGCCGAAGTGCCCGGGCCGCTGGGCCGGGGTGGTAGCTGGAAGTGTCCTGGTTGAGGCGCTCCAACAGCTGGCAGGCGTCGTTGCCTGCGGCCAGGATCCGGGTCTTGGGCCGGGTGGGGTTCTTGCCCAGGCGGACCGGGCGGCCATAACGGCGTCCCCATTCCTCGTCGACCAGGTCGACAAGCAAGTGTCCGGCTGTGCGGGCTACTTCTTCGAGCGCGGCACGGACCGCCTCGGTGACGAGTTCCAGCCGGGTCAGGTCGCGCACCGCGGCCACGACATGGGTGGAGTCGGTGCGCTGCGTAGTGCGCTCGCTTACCAGCCCTGCCCCTTTCAGGCGGGCGAGTGCCAGGTCGAGGAGGCGGTCCGCCCTGCCGTCTTCGGTGAGGCGCTCGCGGAAGTCGGCGAGCACGCTGTGGTGGAAGCCGGGATCGTCCAGCTCCAAGGCCATGGCGTACTTGAAATCGATGCGGCAGCGGACTGCCTCCGCTGCCTGCCGGTCCGACATGCCCATCAGGAACTGCAGAACGCAGACGGTGGCCAGTTGGGCCGGCGAAAGCCCGGGGCGTCCGTCACGCGGGTACCAGCCCGCGAAGTCCTCGTCGCACCACAGCCCGTCCAGCCGGTCTCTCACCCACATCGCCGTCGTACCGCCTGGGTTGCTTGCCCGGGCGATTCGCGCGGTCAGAGAAGGGACTTGCTCACCGTAACGGGGGCGGAGCGACAACGGACACCTCGGTTGCTGCATCGGTCTTCGGAACAGCCCCGAGCATGCCCACTGATCACGCAGGCGCACTGGAAAACTCCAAGATCCCCGACAGAGTCAAGCTCAGGCGGCGCAGCTCCCATGGACGAGACGTGACGGGCGCCACGGCCATGTCCGCGGCGGCCGCTCAGAGGTGGCCGTCCAGGAACGTCCGAATCTCGGTGATGGTCATAGGCCCCGTACCGTGCGCCACCGCCTTTCCTTCCTTCAGCAGCACATAGGACGGGGCTCCGGTGATCTCGTATCGCTTGGTCGCGGCCGGACAACGCGTGATGTCGGCGCGGACGGCCGTCAGGCGGCCCGTGTAGTCGTCGGCGATGTCATTCACGACGAGGTCCATCACCCGGCAGGGCTCGATTGCCTTGGGCCATGTCCCGGTGAAGTATGCGAGGACCGGAACTCTGCTCATCCCGAGGATGAAATTGAACTCGGCATCCTCACGAGGTCGGTGAACCCGCTTCGCCATGGAATCTCCTCACCTCACGTTCCGTCATTCCATCCCCATCATCCCTTGCGCGGTGTACCAGGCGATCGAGCAGGCCGACCTCGCGCTCGCAATGGGCACGGCCAGGGCGAGTTCGTCGGGACGGGCCGTTGCTGCTGGTCATCCAGGGCTCGGGAGTGCGTCGAGTCGCTGGATCGCGCCTGTGATCACGCCGGTCCAGGGCCAGTGGTGGGTGAATCTCAGGTGCCGGAGGCGGGCGGTGGTGACGAGCTGGACGGCGGCGGAGAACAGTCGCAGCCGCAGGCGGCGGGGCTCCCAGAGTCTCGGCTTGCCGGTCAGGGCAAGCATCGTTCGCTCGGTGTGGCTGGCCGCCGCTGAGGGCCAAACGGAGGCGTTCGGGCGGGGTGTAGTCGAAACGAGGGATCGTGATCCAGGAGTGCTTCCGGGCCTCGGCGAGTTCCTTGTCGGTCGCGACATGCTCGGCCAGGTGCTGCTCCTGGAGAACGACGAACCCCACCGTGAGCCCTTGCGCGGTGATGGTGAAGTGGGGAGACGCACTGCGGCGGCGGTGAGACGGGGGTGCAGAGCCCGGCCGTCCCACCGAGCAGGCGTGTCCTTCGGACTCGGTGGCGGTGATCAGTGCCTGGATGAGCCGTAGGGCACGTGCTTGGACGGGCTTGGTCAGGCCCAGCGATCGGGATTCGTTCTGCATGGCCCGGACCACGCTGTGCGGCCGAGTGAGCCGGGAGGGGACAGGGTCGAGGACCGCAAGGCGCCAGGCGGGGGTGTCGACGAGCTTGATCTCGTATCCGTCACGGCACCAGCCTCCGTGCAGCTCCTTTGCCTTCGGGAGCCGTGTCGATCTGCGAGCGGCCGCGATCCGGGACGGCCAGTTCACAGAGTCACGGCCGGTGGTGGTCTTGACGATCCGGCCACCGGCGTCCGCGAGCTCCTGCAGCAGCTGTTCCGTGAACGTCACGCGATTCTGCTGGGGAGGACTTGGCTTTCGCTCGACGGCCGGAGCGTCTTGTGTCCGGGGTGACGAGCGTTGTGGAGTGGTGGCCTTGGTCATGCGCGGGCGCGACCCCGGGGGAGGGTACGTGTCGTGGGAGAGGTAGTGCTGGCCTGCACTCGTCAGGACGACGTTCCACTGCCCGCCTTTCCGGGAGACCGTGACCAGGCCCCGGTTCTGTAATGCCTGGCAGGTGGTCTTGTAGGAGCTTGTCTCCCACACGTCCTCAGGACATCCCGCTCCCACCCACTCCAGCACCGAGAGCTGCCGCTCATTGACCGGAAGTTTTGTCCCGTCCCATTCGACCTTCTCGCCAGGCACGTCGGTGACCAGGGGATAGGCAAATCACGGTGAACACGGCAGCTCACGAAATCCCAGGAGAC
>NZ_JBVJMV010000090.1:0-12759 GCF_055584025.1 Streptomyces sp. NPDC104309
AGCGAATATTTCCTGGGGGCAGCCATGGTCGATGTTCCTTTCATGAAAACCATCTGACCCTCTGTCACCACACTCCGCATCTCGGGGGAACCTCAGACCCAGTCCTGAACGTCGTCCGGGTCGAACCCGGCTCCGTCGATCAGATCCAGTCCGCATCTGGGACACAGCCCCCGCTGACGGTAGGCGAGGGAGAGGATGTTCCTGGGCTCTCCCACCGCCTGCACCCGCTTGCGTCGACGGTTCCTCCAGTACTCTTCCAGCTCCGGATCATCGGGCGACGCATCGTCCTTGACCAGGGTGTGTCGCTGGATCGGCATCCAGGAGGCTTGCTGCAAGTAGTGCTCGGGAGTACCGAAGACCCACTTGCTGGACCTGCCAGGCTGGAACGTGCCCCAGTACCTCCGTTTGATCCATCCCCAGGGTTTGCGGCGATGCCGTCGCATGGCCCAGCGTTTCAGGACCTCGAAGGTGTGGGCGTCCAGTAGGTTGAAGGTCTCCTTCGAGCAGACAGTCCGGTAGTACGTGGACCAGCCACGTACGAATGGCGAAAGTGTCCTGACCAGGCTTTCAGTGGGCGATCCGCTGTTCTCCCTGGCCGTGACACTGATCCTCTTCCGGGCTCTCTGCAGGGCGTCCCGGCTCGGCTTGATGATCAGCTTCTCGCGGAACCTGCCGATGTTGAACCCCAGGAAGTCCACCCCGTTGGAGAGGTGTACCACCCTGGTCTTCTCCTCGTTGAAGGAGAGGCCCCGGGGTTCGAGCCATTCGGCAAGGTCATGCTTGGCCTTGATCGCCTCTTTCTCCGAGGTGCAGAACACCACGAAGTCATCGGCGTACCGAACCAGAGCCGGCGAGGTTGTCTTGGCGTTCCACGGACGGTTCGCTCCGATAACCTCTCCCATCCCATGGAGGGCGATGTTCATCAGCAACGGGCTGATGACGCCACCTTGTGGGGTGCCTTCAGGCGTCGTGGCGAACCGCCCGTCCTCCATGACCCCAGCTCTCAGCCATCCCCGGACTTGCCGTCGTCCTGGGAACAGGCCGACGGAGTCCATGAGGTGCTGATGGCTGATGTGGTCGAAGGCGGCCGACAGGTCAGCGTCGAGGACCCATAGTCGCTTGGCGGTCTTTCGCCCAGCGACATTGAAGATCATCTCTATGGCGTCCCAAGCTCCCCGTCCTGGCCTGAAGCCGTAGCTCCTGGCCTCGAACCTGGCTTCCCATTCCGGTTCCAGAGCGTTCTTGAACCTGGCCTGGTCGACCCGGTCCCGGATCACCGGGATGCCCAGAGGGCTCCTCTTGCCGTTCGCCTTCGGGATGTACACACGACGTACGGGCTTGGGGTTGGACATGGGGTCGGCAAGTACCTGCCGCACCATCTTCCCCCGTTTCTCCGGAGTCAGAGCCTTCTGCCCATCGATTCCCGCCGTCTTCTTGCCGGTGCTGACCTGGCAGACCCGCCTGACACTCGTCAACGTGTTGGCCTTGGACCGCAGCATCAGCTTTTGCAGGTTACGCACCTGCTTCATGTCACCCTCGCGGGCAGCCCTGAAAATCCTCTGACGCAGCCGCTTTACAGACGCCTCTTCCTGGCTCCAGTCGATGCTGTGCCAGAACTCGGCGTTGCCCTCGGGTCCGTTCATCCGGGATTCGGCGATGGCCAGTTCGGTCAACGCGGCCCCCCTTCAGTCCAACTTGCGCCTCGGTGCAAGTGCTTGCCCATCGTCTCTTCATGGCCTACCTGGTCCACGTCAGCCGCCTTTCGGCTCCAGCCACAGGCTGGTGTCCACCGGGTTATAGGCCGCCAGGTGGAGACTCATGGTCGGCGGCCGCTTCGCCTGGGCTTTCGCCCTGGTGGCGTTCGCTTCTTGGACCATCCTGTTCCCGCACGGGGGTTCGGCCTCCGTTACCTTCGGCTTACCGGCTGACGAGGCCGGACCTGTACGGGGTTTCCGTGTTCCACATCGTGCAGTTGCGTCCGGGTGGGGTGCTCTCTTTCCGCCGTCCTCCGCGGTGACCTACAGGCCCCTCCCCGATGGGGACCTGCCGCGCCGGGCTTCCCAGCCCTAGAGGATTCCACCGCCGAGTACTGGCCATTGCGCGGTGTAAGTCTGACGACGAGTCGACGAGAGTTCGTTCTCACTCACCCTTCCGGGCTTCCCCTTCACCTGTAGCCTGCGAATGGCCCGCGAGCCCTTGGGCTTGACCACCTCCGCTCAGCACCCCGGAATTACTCCCGGCGCACCGGAGGCTGGGGACTGACCGTGGGTCACTGGTCAGGTCCGCATGACACGTCTCCTCTCCTGCGGACTCTGCGTGCGATGTGACTTCACGTCGCACCGGGCGTGCCTTCCCAACCCGCGCTGCAACGCGGGCCTACTCGATGACCTATCGATCGATCCATCGGGAAGGTACGCCTCCTTCCGTCAGGCCGATCCACAGGTATTGAGCATTGCTCCTGCTACCGGAGAGGCACACGCTGAATACAGAGGGCACGAACCACCCCGCCGCATAACGTGTTCGACGATCAAGAGCTCCACGCCTGACTTCCGACCGTGCACGAGCTCGTTCCCGGCCCCCACTGGAGGGCTGTGCGCCTTGAGGCGGATCTCCGCGGGGAAGCCGCCGAAAGTAAGCGACTCACACTGGGAGTAGCGCGGCAGACACGCCTGCCATGGGAAACCGCGACGCAGCAGGCGGAGACCGAATACTCCACATGATGCGTCATCGAAATCACGTCGGCTCTTTCGGCGGCGGGCAAAGTAGCTGGCCAGACGGGCTCCATCGGCGCATTGCGCGTGAGGCGGGAGTGGCCGGGGCGTCTCCGGGTATTCACGTGAGTCCGCCGGCGGGAGCAGGGTTCGGCGCCTGCGGTCGTCAGGCCTGCCGGCCGGCCTTGTCCCGCAGGGCCTGCTCCACTGCCTCACGGACCCGCTCCTCCTCGCGCCGTGCGCGCCGGACGCGAGCGCGGCGGACGAGCACGAACGCCGCCACGGCCGCGGCCAGGACGAGGATCAGGAGCAGGAGGAGGGTCCAGGGAACGGCCCAGCCGTGGGCCGTGGCCCGGACGGGTGCTAGGGCGGTGGTGGAGCCGGCCGCGTCGGTGATGACCGGGGTGACGGTGACCGCGGCGGTGAGCTGGAAGGCCGGGGTGACGTCGTGGATGGGGACCGTGACCTTCCAACGCTCGCCGGGCAGCAGTTCCGGCGGCGCGGGGATGCTGTCGGCGTCGGTGCTGAGCGTCCCGAAGGGGCTGGTGAGGGTGACCTTCTGGGTGCCGGAGAGCAGCGCGTTGCCGGTGTTGTGGAGGCTGTAGGTCACCGTGGCGTCGCCCTGGGCGAACGGGTTGGCGGAGCCGTCGTAGCCGACGTGCACGTCCTCGACTGCGAGTGCGGGCCGCAGGGCTCCGCTGACGCGCAGCTTGATCCGGATGCCCAGGCGCCTGTCGACAGCGATGCCCTCAGCGCCGTCGGACTGCTTGAGCGACGTCAGGATGCCGCCCACGTAGTCGCCGGGGGGCGCGTCGCGCGGGACCTTGACGGTGAAGGGGATCTCGGCGCTCTTGCCCGGGGCGATCCGGACGCTCTCCTGGGGGGCGTGGACCCAGGAGCCGATGGAGCGGGACTTCTTTTCCTTGGTGAGAAGGTCGAGTTGGCCCTTCTCGGTCGTGTAGCCGTCGGCGGCGTAGACCGCGAGGCGCAGCGGGGTGGTGCCGTGGTTGGCGACGATCATCGCGTCCTCGGCCTCACCGCCGGGGTTGACGTCGTAGCTGAAGCTCGACCGGTCGTCCCCGTATTCGTTCGCGGCCGTGCGGACCGTCCAGGTGACGTCGCCTTCGGCCGCCTGGGCCGGGACGGTGAACGCGCCGGCGACCGTCAGGGCTGCGAACAGGACGAGGACGGCGGTGCGGACGAGGACGGCGGTGGTGCGGCGAGGTGGTGCCACTGCGTGCATGGGGTCTCTCTCGGAACGGGCGTGTGGCAGGCTCCGGCGGACCGGAGCCTGCCACGCCGGAGCAGCGGGAACGGTCAGCTGCTCAGCGCAGTGATCGTGAGGGTCGCGCGGTAGCCACCCTTCTGAACGGTGTCCGGGATCTTGAGGTCCAGGTCGGCACCCAGCTTGGCCGTGCCACGGGCATGGCCCTGGGGCGCGGAGCCGAGGGCCCGGGAGACCGACAGGCCCTTGCCCTTGTCGTCGTAGCCGGAGGTGACCGGCGAACCAGCCTCGGCACCGGCCCCGTGGTCGAGGACGTACGGCGTCCAGCCGAGGTAGGAGCCCGCGAACGTCTTTTCGGCGTCCTTGAACTCGCTCACGTCGGCCGAGACCGACCACGGGGAGAGCGAGCGGCGGGTGTCCGACACGAGGATGGGGTTGATCTTGCCGGAGGCGGTGAAGTGGTCGCCGTCCTTCTCCTTGGCGGTACCGAGATCCACCAGGCCGTTGTAGCCGTCGATGGTCCAGCCGAACTCGCCCGGAGCCGGGTTGGGCACGTCGACCTGGAGGGACTGGCCGTCACCGTTGTACGGGTGGACGCTCACCTTGTCGACGATCGAGCCGACGGGCTGCGCGGCAGTGGTGTTCTTGCACCAGTCGCCTTGCGAGACCTGAGAGTTGGGAGCATCGCAGGTGCCACTGCGGATGTTCTCCACGACGAGCTTCTCGTCCCGCACCTGGACTTTGACGTAGCTGCGGACGTGCTCCTGGTTCTGGACCGAGTTGTACCAGTAGCTATCCGGATTCAGCGGGTCGGCGCCGTTGCCCGCGCCGCTGGTGCCGCTGGAGTCGGGCGCGGTGATGTCGTAGTACTTCGAACCCGAGGCGGAGTTGGCCGTGACGTAGAGGACACCGCCGGGGCCGGGGTAGACATCGGCCGCGCCGGGCTGCTCCTTCGGGTCGGCCTTCTCACCGTTCTTGATGAGGTAGCTGCGGGAGTAGCTGTGGTCGTGGCCCTGCAGGACCAGGTCGACGCCCAGCTTGGAGAAGGTCGTGGGGAAGTCGACCCGGCGGGCCTTGTTGTCCTTGTCCTTGGCGTGCGAGGCCGGCGAGTAGATCGAGTGGTGGTAGACGAGCACCTTCCACTTGGCTTCGGAGCCGTGCTGGTTGATGACGTCCGTGACGTACTTGGTGTGCGCCTCGTCGCCCCCGCCGCCCTGAGAGGTGGCGTAGCTGTTGCTGTTGAGGTCGATGAACAGCACATCCTTGTAGATGTACCAGTAGTTGCCGCCGGAGGTGTTGGACTCCGGGTTGCCGTTGGAGTACAGCGCGCCCGAGCGGTCCGTGTTCGGCGTCGAGAAGTGCTGCTCGTACGCCTTGCCGCCGACGTCGTGGTTGCCGATGGTGGCCGCCCACGGGTACTGGCGGAGCTGGTCGGGCGCCAGGAAGGCGTTCCACTGGGGCTCGTTGTTGGCGCTCTCGACCTGGTCGCCACCGGAGACCAGGAGTTCGGTCTTCGGGTTGGCCTTGGTGGCCACGTCCAGGGTGTCCTGCCAGCCGGCCTGGTCCTGTGCCAGGTCCCCGGAGGAGCCGATCTGCGGGTCGCCGAGGAACAGGAAGTCGTACGCGCCCTCGAAGTCCTGCGTGGTGAAGGAGTACGCCTTGGACCAGTTGCCCTCGGTGCCGACGCGGTAGGAGTAAGCGGTGTTCTCCTTGAGGCCGGTGATGGTGGCGTGACGGTTGTATCCCCCGCTGCTGGCGATGTTCGCAGCGCCCAGCGCGTCGAAGGTGGCGGAGTCGGCGAGGAACTCGCCTGCTGCGAGCCGTGCGGTGGGGGCGAGCTGGACCTTCTGGGCGGTGTCGGCGGAGGAGTACCAGCTGACGGTGCGCTGGGTCTCGTTGGCGCCGACGCCCAGGACGACGCCGGAGAGGGTGGAGGATTCGGCCGCGGCGGCGGGCGTGGCCTGCCCGCCCGCGAAGGCCACGGTCAGACCGAGGAAGGCGGCGGTGGCGCCGGTGGCCACACGGTGCCGCATAGGTCCTCGGGCCTGCTGAGAAGAGTTCGATCTCATGAAGTGTCGTTTCTTCTATGTACAGATGGTGCGCATGCAGTGCGCATGCGAAGGAGGACGCCAAGCTCTCGGCACCAGATGAACGCCGTTCGAATGTGATCTTGGCGGAGGCTGAACATCAACTGCTGACCTACGGTTCCTACGATCCGGTCACGCGCTGCACGAACCAGACAAGCCCCATGGCGGCCACTCCCGCCGACAGGGCCCCTGTGGCCCACAGGGCGGCCCGCGGTGAGCGGCGCCCGAGCAGCAGCAGGAGCGGAAACAGCATGGCGATGACCGCGAGTTGGACGGCTTCGATGCCGATGTTGAACACCAGCAGAGACCACAGCAGAGTCCATGACCACGCGGCCTCGATGCCGAGCGCGCCCGCGAAGCCGAGACCGTGCACGAGCCCGAAGCAGAACACGACGCAGAGACGGGTCCACCCGGCGCGGTCCAGGGCGAACCGGTTCCCGGCCGGCGCCTGGAGGTACGGGGTGTGGGTGCCCCGCTTGCGGATGCGCCACAGGTGCCAGCCGGCGACCACGGCGATGGACAGCGCGATGACGGGCTCCACCAGGCCCGCGGGGACGTCGACCAGCCCAAGGGCGGCCAGCAGGAACGTCACCGAATGGGCCAGGGTGAAACTGGTGGCGGCGAGGACGACTTCGCGGGGCCGCCGGGAACCGGCGATGAGGGCGAGCAGGAACAGGATGTGGTCGGTACCGGTCAGCAGGTGCTCGGCGCCGAGACGGAAGAACTCCCAGAAGCGCTCCGTCCAGGATTGGCTGATCGAGAAGGACGGATGCCCGGCGTCGAGGGCGGCGCTGCCGGTGCGGCCGTCGACGGCGTAGGTGACGATCGTCTTGGTTCCCGTGACATAGCCCTCCGCGTCGGGGAAGAGGGCGCTGCGGATCTCATGGTCGTCGCCGCCGTGTTCGGCGCAGGTCCAGTCGAGCGTCAGCAGCGCGTAGGGCACGCCCTCCTCACGGCTCATCCGGAATGCGCCGACGGAAGCGAGCCCGCAGGCGCTGCCGCCCGCGGTGACCGAGAAGCGCTGGGTGACGTAGCCGACGGCGGCCGCCCGGTGGGCGTCGAGGGCCGCGGCCTGGGCTCGGGTGTCACCGGCTTCGAACGCGTCGGTTCCGGCACGGAAGAGGGCATCGTCGGAGCCGGCGTCGGCGGCCGAGACGACGAGGAGGTCGTACTCCAGTTTCAGTTCGGTCCGGAGCGGGCCGTCGCCGGTGACGTGCGCGTACACGGTGGAGGTGAAGCCATGGGCGGCAGCGGGCCGGACGAGGCCGAGGAAGAGGAAAACCGCCGCGCCGAGAGCGAGCAGAAGGCGGCGGACACGGTGTGACATGGGGCTCCTTGAGGTTGCCCGTGCACCGTGCTGGTCGAGGATGAACCGATGACGACTGATCAGCGAATCATGGGAAAACAAATGTTCGATGAAGCTCGGGTCGATGGAGATCGTGTGGAACGGAAGAGCAGGATGTGGGAAAAGCCGTTCCGTATCGGCTCCGCCCCGCACCCCGCCGGGCCGCCGGCCGCCGTTACGCCGGGCCGCCGCCACGGCCCCCTTCCCGGAGGACGATCGTCTTGCACCGCCCGCTCCTGGCCGCCGTACTGGTCGTCGCCGCCGCCCTGCTCACCGGATGCGCTTCGGGTGACGACTGGTCAAAGCCGCGCCTCAGCCCCTCTGCCGTCGGCGAACTGGGCGCGGGATTCGTCGATCCGGGCGAGCCACCCGCACCGGAGTCGACCGTCACGCCGAGCCCGGGTTCATGGTCCGGAGTCCGGCCGCCAGCCGGCACCCGCGTCGTCCTGCTCACCGCGGGCCACGACCTGCCGACGAAGGCCCTGGTGAAGGCGGTGAAGGCGTGGGCGAAGGACGAGGACGTCGACCTACGGACCGTGACCGCGTCCGATGCCGCCGACCCCGTGCCCGCCATCACCCGAGCGCTGGACATGCACCCGGACCTCGTCGTCAGCGCGGGCAACGACCTCATCGACCCGCTGGCGGCGGTCAGCCCGAGCCATCTCGCCCAGGAGTTCCTGGTCGTGGGAGCGGAACTCGCCGAACCCACCGAGAACGTGACGGCGGTCGACTGGTCTGGGGCCTCGTTCCGCGGGGAAGGGCTCGGCATGTCCTCGACGTACGACCCCGCCTCCTTCACCGACGCCCGCTGTGCGGCCGCCATCCGAGCGGGCACGGCGGCGGTACTGACGGGACACACCGGGATCGTGGTGTGGTTGGACGAGGTCTAGCGGTGGTTTGTTGACGGGGGGGCAGGGTCGTAGTTGGCCGGTAGCAGAGGAACGTCGCCTCGTCGCCGACGGGTTGTGATGCCCCGTCGTCTGCCGTGTCCGCCCGCTCCGGGGCCGCTGGAAGCCTATGCGGCACGCTTCGACGACCTGCTTTCCACACTGGCACAGCGCCTCGGGTTCCGTGAGTACCTCGCGGGGCTGCTGCCACCGCGAGGCCGGAACAAGACCCTGACCTGCCTGGCTGGCACGGAGCCGGTGGTCGGGGCCCAGAACCCCTCGGTGCAGCGACTGCAGTTCTTCCTGTCAGAGTCGACGTGGGATCACGAGCGGGCCAGCGTCCGCAGGGTGGAACTGCAGCTGGCGGATCCCGCGACCGCGCCGCACGCGGGCGGGGTGCTGGTGATCGACGACTCCGGGGACCGAAAGGACGGGAAGGCGACCGCGCACATCGGGCGGCAGTGGCTGGGCCGGCTGGGCAAGACAGACAACGGCATCGTGACGGTGACCACCTGCCGGCTGATGAGAACCTCTACTACCCGCTGCACGCGGTGCCCTACAGCCCCGGCCAATCACTTCCCCAAGGGCAGGAGCGATCCTGGCTTCCGCACGAAACTGCAGATCGCCGCAGATCTCGCCCGTACCACCAAGGCCACCGGGGTGGCCTTCCGGGCCGTGGCCGCCGACTGCGCCTTTGGCGACCAGGACAGCTTCCGCAGACAACTCAGCGAGGCGGGACTGCCGTTCGTCATGGCCCTCAAACCGAGCCACGGCACCTGGGCCTACGGCAAGGACGCCTACACCCCCGCCGACGCCGCCCGCGCCCTGACCTGGACGAACCCCGAGCATTCCGGCGACTGGACTGCCATCGAGCGAACCTTCCGCAACGGGCACACCGAGACCTGGTGAGTCGCCGACGCCCATCCCAGCTGGTGGGGCCCCGACGGAAACATCCGCCTGGTCGTGGCGACCGCACTGACCCCTCGGGTGTCCTTGCTGTTGATCTGTCGGTCACACCGGCAGCGGGTGTGATGCCTCCACCGCCCGCCTGCCGCCGGCGGACGAGGGTTACCACCCGGGCACGTGGGCGCCGAAGCATGTCCCCCGCTCTCCGGCCCGACTGTCTGTTCGATCGATGCCTTTGTTCACCCCTCCGGCTCTGTCGCGGGAATGCGTACACCCCGCCCCGGCACCGGGGATCACGCCCAATCGAACATGCGAGACCATCCCGGGGGCGCGATCCTTGGGGTCGGAGACACTGTCGGAGTAGATCCGTACTTTGCTGCAGACAAGACGGCTGTTGGGGCATTCCCGGGGCGAAGTAGGGGGCACGGCGCGCGCCGGTCTCCCTGACGGTGGCTGCGTAACAGGTGAGCTGGGTCCGGGCGCAATGCGTCAGGGGGACCTGGGAGTTGGCGTGTACAGGTCGACATGCTGCAGCGCATAGGCTGCGCGCGCACGAGCGTCGGGTACGCAAGGTGAGGGGAATTCGCAGGTCATGATACGTCAGCAAGGATGGTGTTGACGCAAGTTGACGGCCGTGGCCATGCTCGCGGTGGCCGGGTGCTCGGCCGTCGACGAAGGAACGTCACCTGCGGCGACGGATGCGAAGCCGTCCGTAGCCGCCGGGGGCCGGCGGCGGCCAGGCGCCTGACACCACCACGCTGCCGGGCGTGCCGACCGTCGAGCAGGCGCATACCGAGCTGGCCGGGCTGGAGGTGGCTGCGCACGGGTCGATGTCCGGCTACAGCCGCTCCAAGTTCCTCCACTGGGCCTCGCAGGGCGAGTCGTGTGACGCCCGGGAGGCTGTACTGGAACGCGACGGTTCGGATGTAAAGCGGGACGACGAGTGCCGGGCGGTGTCCGGGAAGTGGGGCAGCGCCTACGACGACGAAAGCGCGGGGCGACCCGGATGTTCCCGGGCAGCCAGTGAAGGCGGCACATTTCGCCAGGAGGAGCGCGGCACGATGAGCAGCGGGCCCGGCTTCGTCCCGGTGCGATCAGTCCGCTCCGGGCAGCTCAGGGCCAGCGAAGTCGGGACCCGAGAAGTCGGAGCTCGAAAATTCGGGAGCGTTGAAACCCGGCCCCCTTCGCGGCTCCGGAACCCCCTTCGAGCCGCCTGCCGCACGTGACGTGGCCGTCGCATCCGGACAGCCGGCGTTCTCAGGACTTACAGCCTGGAGCGAGTTGGACAGGAAGGGCAGGATCTCGCGTTCGAGCAGTGCCTCCTGCCACGCGTCTCGCGCGTGGGCCACCTCGGGTTCCGTACCACCGACCGTCGAACGATTACGCGCCGCTGCCACCAGCATCCAGACGAGACCGGCCAGCACTGTCACTACCGCGACCCCTGCCGCAGCCAGACCGGCGAGGAGCATGACGCCGCCGTGATGTGAGTGCGTGACAACACCCCAGAGGGCGACGCCGATCAAGCCGAAGACCGCGGCAGCCGTGGCGGACAGCCCCGGCACCAGAACGGCCACCGCATGCAGCGGGCTGCTTGTGTTCGCCGCCACGCCGTCGGACTCGCGCCGTGCACGACGAAGCGCCGCGCCCGACGAGGCCGAGACAGCGAGCAGTTGACGGTACGCGCGGTATTCGGAAGCGGCCGAGGCGGCACTCGCGCCGAGTGCACGGGTGCGCAGTTGTTCGCTCTCGATGCGCCGGGGCGCCCGGCGCTACGCGGAGGCGGCTGCCGACGGCAAGAAACGCCAGGCGCGCCGAGGTCGCCGCCACCGACGCCGCATCGCCGCGCCGTTACCGGCAGACCAGGGCCGGTGCTGCGGTGGAGGTCGCACAGCCGGATCTGCCGGTCTACGACCGCATCTTCCAGCTGATCGAAGGCGAAGCAGGTATAGACGGAGAGGCTGCCAGACGTGGTCCTCCACCACGTCTGGCAGCCTCTCCGTCACTGCGTTGCGCAGGCTTTGATCGGCATCATCATCGCCACAGCGCCGGTGTCGCCGGTGAGGGTACGGCGTCACACATTCGTTCCGGATTCGTCACTTCGAAGGCTTGCCCTTGCTTCTTCTCAACGAACGGTACGCCCGGTACGCCAGCCAGCATGTATAGCCGGACACCCCCCCAAGGACCACAGGCGCCCACATCGGGAGTCCACGCCCAAATAAGATCCCGATAATCGTCATGGATGCAATGCAGCAAACCATTCCGATATAGGGTTCGAGTTTACTTTTCCTCGAATTCATCCGGCCAGCCCTCTCCAGCTCCAGCGGCGGGCTGCCACGCCGGAGCCGCAACTACGAGTCACGCGGCCACCACCGACGGGCGGCGTGGGTTACCGTTGCCAGCGGCGCTGTGCCATGCCGAAGGCGCAACCTATGCCCACCCCCCCCACCACGATCGGCGGGCGGCCTTGGTCGCCGATGAGATCAACCCACCCGAGCCTCCACCGAAAAAGCAGGCTTGGACATAGGGGTTGCGATACGCCGGCCCCACGTAGCGGTTCCTACCTATGCGGTGTCGGATGCGACGGTAGTAGCCCCTGGCGCGATCATAGCCGGGCACGTGCCACCGGTAGCCGAAGGGCGAAAAGTGGTCGCGGTGCCACGGCGGATCCCGTGCCAGGGCAAAGGCGATTTGCCGTCGAGGTCGTAGCTGGTGATTCTCCCTGCCGCCCTCGACCCGTTCACCGGGCTCGTGTCCGAGGTGGTCGGTCAGCTCACCCTCCAGCACGGACTCCAGCACCTTGCGCGTCAGCTCCGCCAGAAGGCCGCCCTCGCCGGTCAGCTTCACTCCGCCGGCCCGGGCCCGGGCCACCAGTTCGGCAACCAGACTGTCATCCACAGCATCCAGCGTACCCACGGCGGCCTCCCCGGCCTTGATGTCACTCATCACGTCAGTCATCAACTGTCGCTTCCAGCTCGGGAGTTACACCGGCTACCGTACGGACCCGGAGGAGCCGCGGGGCTCGTAGTCGATGGCATGTCCGATGCGCGCTGTGCCGCTGCCGGGCTGCTTGGCGGCTCCGGTAACCAGCCGCGGTGGTCTCACACCGCGTGGCGACGGTTCGCCGATTCCTGCGGAGACGTATGGGAGGCAGTGGCCGGAGGGATCGGACTGGATGGCAGGGTCGTTGTTGGCGTAGGCGTACGGCGAGGAGTTGGGCGTTCCGGCCGTGGAGGGTTCCGGGTCGATGGTATTGAAGCGGCGGTTGCCGGGGCCTGGGTGTGGTCGCGTGGGTTCATCCGGCCGCCTATGTATGGGTTTCACGGTGCGGGGGCCTGCCGGTGCGAGACAACGTGCCACCAACCATGGCCGGCTCCGCAGAAACCCGCCAGGCCTGACCGCAGTCGCGCGGAAGGGGAGAACACTACCCGCCCGATCCGCCCCGAATGCCGAAGTTCATCGCTGCGTAGTCAGCACCAAGTCAGCGCGGGACAGGTGATCAGGGGTGAGGTTCCCCCGAGATGCGGAGTGTGGTGACAGAGGGTCAGATGGTTTTCATGAAAGGAACATCGACCATGGCTGCCCCCAGGAAATATTCGCT